>CAZGID010000219.1:0-4025 GCA_964526065.1 uncultured bacterium | reverse complement strand
CTGAAGCGGCCGGCAGCCAAGTAGCACGAACCGCTGGCCGTTGTCGCTCCATTAATTGCCGTGCAGGAAGAAACTCAGGACGGCCAGGAAGTTCTCACCGCCGATACGCCTGAAATCTATGCCCAAAAAATTCAGCAGCTTCACGAAGACAACGCGCTCTGGGAACGCTTGCAAAAATGCGGGCGGGAGTACATTCAGAGAAAATACAATGCTGGAAATCTTCGCGAAAGGCTCGCCGAAATTCTCAATCGCGAAAGCGTTTTACCCGAGGTTCTGTCTAGCCGGTAAATAACCGAGTTCTTCCAGAATTTTTCCTGCAGCGCTCTCAAAGGCAGCAACGTCTTCCGGACCAAGCACACTTAAAAACTTCTGTCGTTGACCGTCTCTGACTCCGTCCCGGCCTGCCTGGATAAAATGCTCAACCTGCGGCTCCAGACCCAGCCCCAGCCAGGACAGCAGACCCGACAATTCCCTCGCGGGATTCAGAATCAGACTCTCATAACGCACTTCGTAATAGCGGTTTCCAAGCGCGGCGGCTTGCCGGCGGCCCGCCTCAATGTGCTGGGACCACAATTCCGCGACATATTCCATTCGGGTTTTGCCTGAGAGAGAAATCTGCCACTGGGTAAAAAGGTCCCGCTCGACATAAGAGGCAGCCACTTCCCTTCCATCCCGGATCAAATGAATGAAAACCGCTTCCGGAAAGCACTGCTCGAGATCATTCAGATAAAAACCGTTTTCCGGGGTCTTGTCGAGCATCACTGTTTTATTCTGTTCCTGCGCTTTGTCTTTCCAGAAACCGGCCAAAAGCTGCCGCAAGCGCCATCGGTTTTCTTCATCCAGCTGTTCTGATTCTTCCTTCGTGAACACCTTCTGGTGCAAAACGTTTTCGGAAGACGCTTCCGACCAGTTCATGGAACGCCCCTTCTGCTCCACTTCCAGCATCCTTCCCAGCAATCGCTTTGCATGATGAAGAAAAAAGCCGGTGCGCGGTTCTTCTAAATAAAGAATTTCGGAATGGGCTGCCAGCAAACGCGCCAAAAACGTGGTTCCCGAGCGCGGGCATCCCATCAAAAAAACCGGACGCGGAAAAAATTCCGGCTCGCTCACGACGACCTCCCCAGAATCCGCTCGGAAAACATCATGCCGTTCAAAAGCATCCGCTCCAAACGCGCCGGCAAACCGTACCGCGCCGCTTTGCGGCGGTAACGGTAGTTTTCGGGATGCATGGCGGGATCCTGATAGGAATGAAGCCCCGACCACCAGGTTTTCAATTCACTGCGATTTTCTTTCTCCTGCATCACGTAATTCCAGAAAGCCGCGCTGCGGCGCGGAAATTTTCTCCAGGCTCCGGAACGCCAGTACCAGAATCGCAACGCTTCCAGGGCGCTGTATTCCCAGCCTGGAGACCTCTCCCATCCGTATTGCTCCAATACATCTCCCAGCTGTTCGCGAATCAGAAAACATTCTTCGGGCAGCAGCTTTTTTTTCCATTCACCCGGCCAGCCCTGCCGCAGTGGATTTTCTCCATACATCAAATGAGCCGAATTGCGAGCGCGCGATACGAGCCAGCGCAAATCTTTTGTTGATGCCGGTAATTCCAGATATTGAAAAATTCCGGCGAGCACTCGGACCGGATCCCGGTAAAGTTCCTCATAAACCACTTCATGTGCCCCGATGGAACGCAGACGCGGCAGCATATGCCCCCACCAGGAGACTTCTTTCATCGGACGCCAGTTGGGATAGAAAAGAGCCGGAACCGGATGGTGATTGCGGTTGCAATAGTGATACCGCTCGGATACAAGCCGGTCCCGGGGATCGCGCGAAATAACGAGAATCTTTTTTTTCTGCTCCTCAAACAAATTCAAAAAGGTAAACGGTGTTTTTCCGCCATAAAGTATTTTATCGCCGATAAAAAAGCACTGCCTGCGGATTTCCGGGTGCGGAGTCAGAATTTTAAGATAACGCTCGCGCAATCCGGCCACCGCATTCTCCTGCGTGCGGTCCCAGGAATCGTAAAGCCGGTTCCAGGCTTCCACCCGCATATGAATCCGCGAATCTCCGTGCAGCAAGTTGCGTAAAAAGGTGGTCCCGGATTTCGCCAATCCAAAAACAAAAAGAAACTGTGGCTTGCCGTTTTCGCTCATAAACGCTCTCCGGCACATAAAAAATTCCGCAACCCGACATGCCCGGCCAACCGCAGCGTCTTTACAGGGCGCCGCCCGAAACTGTTCCACCCAAACCAGCTGCGCGCCCTTTGAACCGCCCCCAGTTCCTGCCGGAGCGCACGCAGCCACCGGTCCTGCTTTTTTGAAACGCCGGCCGTCAGCAGCGAATCATGAAGGTTGGACAGAAAGCGGCGCAGCTTCCAGAGCCGGCGCGCATCCAGCCGTCCATATGCCGCACTTTCGGAATGAATCCGCCAGGCACTCAGCTTTTCGCGCAAAAAGACAAAAGGCGTCTGCCGTGCCGCATGGGCCAGCACCCACCAGTCAAAATTGCCAGGCATCGACCGCAGCTCAGGGACGGCAGGCAGCAGGGATCGGCGGATCATGAAATGAGAAAAAGACGCGACCGGATTCCTCCGGATCAAATCGCGGAAAATATCAACGGGGCGGCCGGAAGCCGTCATTCCCTGATTCAACCATTGATGGAGGCTCCAGTACAGACAGCCTGATTTCTCTCCGAACGGCTCATAAGCCGCATACACCACGCCGGCTTCCGGAAAGCGAGTCAACTCCGCCGCCTTTTTTTCCAGGTTCTGCGCACGCCAGACATCATCCCCTTCCAGAAACGCCACCAGATCACCGCGCGCTTCCGCAAACGCCCGCTGATAGGTCGCCACCAGTCCTTCATGCCGGTGCCCGGCATGCGTTACCAGCCGGATTTCGGGATGCGCGGCCGCCCGGCGCTGCAAGATTTCCCACGTGCCGTCCCGCGATCCATCATCCACCACCAAAATTTCATCCGGCGGCCGCGTTTGAGCCAGAATGGAATCGAGGGCCTGCGCAACAAATCGCGCCTGCTGCCAGGTCACCAGAACCGCGGTAATCGAACCCGGCTTCATGACGGATTCACTCCGGCTTTTGCCGCTTCAGCAGACAACATCGTTTGAATGCGCTGAAATCCTTCATAAATAAATCCGGACGCCATTCCGGCCAGCATGACCACCGCATCCACGGGTAAAAACAAAAAGGTTTTCGCCATAAATAAAAAACCACGGGAACGAATCTGCATGAAGAAGGGAAACCAGATGGCATAAAACGCCGCCAGCAAAACGCCGGCCCCCGCCAAAAAGAGAGGCGAGACAACGGAACCCAACCCGGCGGCAAAACTTCCCGCCGCAAAAAACAACGCCGCGGTCTGGCGCCAGGAAACATGCGAGAAACTCCGGCGCCGTTTCCAGTCCGTCCGCTCGCGGTATCGGCAGAAAAGCCTCGCAAAAAGGAAAGGAATCTTGAAATCATTGGCCAGCAGACTTGCGGCATCATACACCTTGTCATGCTGCACCTGCAGGCCGTGGTCCAGCCGCACTTCCTTACCGCCCTCCCGCAACCGCATGCCCATTTCGGAATCCGACACGAGACTGCCGAATGGTTCACGAACCGGCTCAAAATAAATCATCGCATCGCGTCGGACGGCCCAAATGGAACCGTACAGAAACGAAACCTGTTCCGGCTGACGCAAAAAAATATAATGCATGTACTCATTTTTGAAAGCGCTGAAAAAATGGATCCCGGCATCGCGGCTCAGGCAGCCGGTCAAGGCGTGAACCGGCGTTTCCTGAAACTGCTGTGCGATGCGGGCAAAGGTCCCCGCCGGAATCCGGACATCGGCATCAATGAAAACCAGCCAGTCCCCTTTTGCCTGCCGTGCTCCGGCATAGCGGGCCTCCATGGGCCCTTGCGCGAGATTCACATCGACGATCTGCAGCGGAAAACTTTGCGCAATGTTTCGGGTAGCATCCGTGGAACCGTCATTGACGAGCAGCACTTCGGCATGCTCCGGCAGGTCATCGAACACAC
>CAZGID010000218.1:0-4057 GCA_964526065.1 uncultured bacterium | reverse complement strand
AGCAGGACCAGATCCGAACCCAGCTTTCCCTGAATCTCGCCTGCGTCATTTCCCAGGCCTTGATTCCGCGCGTCGATGGAACCGGTCGGGTCGCGGCCTTTGAAATCCTGATTATGACGCCTGCCGTGCAAAATCTGATCCGCAAAGGCCAGACCTACAATATCCAGAACGAAATCCAGACCGGCGCCCAGCACGGCATGGTTTCCCTGCAAAACACCTTGATTCAGCTGGCGCAAAACGGCGTGATTTCAAAAGAAAACGCTGTCTTCTACGCCGTCGATCAAGCCGATGTGGCCCGGCGCCTCGGCGTCGCGGTTTAACCGCTTCCCTGTCCCTTTTAAAAGTGCCTGTCCCCTTTAGAGAAAATCAGGAAGGATACGTAACGGCGCGTGTCCGCACGCGTTGATCGATCACGTGAAAGAAGCGTTTGTGCCACGGCCAGCGGGTATCGATGAGTTCCACTTTGGTGCGGAATTCATCCAGCCGGATCACCCGGAAGGTGGCCGTCCCCCCGGGTAGAAGGAACGGGCTTTTCTCAATTTTAATCAGCCCCTGATTTTTATCCGTTTCCAGCAAATGCCAGTCTTCCAGATCGTCCAGCGCTTCCATCGTGATCAAATAGGTTTGATCATATGGCAGTGAATAGATTTCCGCCCGGTGCGCGCATCCCGCCATAAGAAAAAGTGCAAATAAAACCACTCCGATATTTCGCTTCATTAGTGCCTCACGATATATTGACGAATTTGCTGATGTTCACTCTGCATTTGTTTCCGGATTTCTTCCTGCCCTTTCAGGATATCCTGCAAAAAAGCCTCAAGAATTCTCAACCGCTCGTCCAGCGCGCCGACATCCTGGCGGATTTCCCGCAAATTCAACAGAAGCGCCCGTTCTTCCGCCGGACTGAGCTCGGCGTACCCGGCTGCCGCCGGTATTAAAAACATCGTGACCATCAAAAACGAAAGCACCCGCATGCGTCAGGATTTCTTTTCTTTGTCTTTGGACTTTCCCGCATACTCCGCTTCGGTCGCCTGGCGGAATTCTTCATATTCCTGCTGTTTTTTCTGCCAGTCGTTGAGCATCTTTTCATTGTAGGCGTGGTCGGCCAGTGTCACCGTGACAAAGAAAATGTATTCCACGCGCGTCTTCTCAGGTGCCATACTACGGAAGAGCCTTCCCAACACAGGAATTCGGTGCAAGTACGGCACTTTGTTGTGTTCATCTCGCTCGTCATCCAAAATCAAGCCACCTATTACTAACGTATCGCCATTATTTACCAAGACAGTTGTCTCGGCTGTTACGGTCGAAAATTCAGGAAGAATGATATCTTCTTGAACATTGAATTGCGTTTGCTCACGCGGTGTTGGCGTTATGATTTCGGGACGCACAGTTAACAGCACTTCATTTTTTTCGGTTATGTGGGGGGTAACATTTAAGAGTATACCGGTTTCCCGATCTTCAAACCCGTTGATTTCAAAAATACCAGTCTCTGCATTTCTTTCAAAGTTCGGGATACTTATGGTATCCCCAACCTGAATGAGAGCATGTTGATGATTTTGAACAACAATGCGGGGATTAGAGACAATTTTTGTATTGGTACGACGCTCAATGAAATTAAATGCCACTCGAAATGCGGAAAAATCCAGAGTCCCAAACTGAAACTGATTAGGGTCCACAAAGGGGAAAGAATGCCCCTTTGGGAATTCGGTCTGGCTGGCCGTCGATTGCCCGCCGCCGCTCGTGGTGGTTGTGGTCGATTCCTGCGCGGTCTGTCCCTGCGGCAAATAATCAAAGCGCTGCAAAAACTTGCCAAAGCGACGGGAGGAGGGATCCTCAGCAAATGGAAATGTGGTCGGACGTGCCGCGCCAGTCACCTCGAACATTGTTCGCCAGTTAATACCTAAATTTTCTTCCTTCGACAACGCCGTCGAAATAATCTTCGTATCGATATAAACCTGCAGCTGCCGCTGGTCAATGCGCTCGATAATCCGGGTTGCATTTTCCAGAATTGACGGCGCCCCCGTGATGATCACCTGATTGGCACGCGCCACCGGCTGCACGCGGACGTTCGGCAGCGCCTGCTGCAAGGCTATGGTCACCTCATTGATATTGGCATACTGCAATTTGTAGACTTCGGAACGCTCGCCCACGGCTCGGCGGGTCGCCTGTTCTTCCGGCGTCATCACGTAATAAATATTATCTTCTTTTTCATACGTGTAACCGAGAACGCGCAGAACGGTCTCAAACGCATTTTTCCATGGCACATCCTGAAGCTGAACGGTCACTTCCCCAATGACATTGGGACCGGCCACAATGTTGACATTCCCTTTTAATGCCAGCACTTGCAGAACGGATTGAATATCGGCATCCCGAAAGCTGACCGAAATCCGTTCGCTCGTGCCCGTGGCCGCCAGCGACGGTTCAGCGGGCGTCACCGCTGCCGGAGCGAGCGCCTCCGGGGCGGCCTGGACCGCCCAGCCGGGCAGCGCCGCCAGCAATACAATAACGGGTAGAATTTTCTTTATTTTCATCTCTTTCTCTTTTCTAGACGAGCTTTAAATGGAGAAGTTGCCCTTCGGGATTGACCAAGGTCACTTCCGAAGGTTGAATGCGGACAATTTCATAATTCTGCCACTGATCGCCGGCCCTTAAAATTTTTCCATCGATAAGGCAAAGGGGATCTTTATCATCAAAAAAGATACCCTCCAGCCGGGCCGCAGGGTTAAAACCCGGCACGGTCGGCCCCATGGAAGCCATCACCTTCCCCGGCGTTTCGTCCAAGACAGATCGCTGCACCTGGGATTCTATGACCCAGAAACCGGAAATGAACTGCACGAGAAAAAACAGGGCCGCCACGCCGCCAAGTACCGGGAGCCACCACAACAGTCGCGCCGCCGGCTTTCCTTTTCGCAGAATCGGCGAGACCGGGTGCCGCTGCTGCATCAACCGGATCAGTTCTTCTTCATTGATAAAAACTGATGGAGTGTCCGGAGTCTCCGGCAACGCAGGAGTCTGGGGCGGCGCAACCGGTTCAACGGGCGCGGCCTCCTGTCGGACTTTGTTCAACGCCGCCATAATGAGACTCATGAACGTTTCCCCGCTTCCGGCGGACGGCAGATAAAAGCCAGTTCCTCAAAGGCCGAACCCGCAACGTCCATCGTCACCTCGGAAGTCTGCCGCGCAAACGCCGACATCAAAATGCGGTCGCAAACCGCATTGATCAACCGTGGAATTCCCCGCGTCAACGCATGAATTTGCCGAAGCACCTCCGCATCAAAAAAGATCCTCGGTTCCCGGGCACTGGCCTGATGCAAGCGATACCGGATATACTCGCGGCTTTCATCCGGATTTAATCCATCCAGATGCACATAAACCCCGATGCGCTGGCGCAGCTGCATCAACTGCGGCCGGGCCAGCAAGTCCCGCAGTTCGGGCTGGCCCACCAGAATAATCTGGATCAGCTTCTGCTTCGATGTTTCCAGATTCGATAATAAACGGATTTCTTCCAGAACCCGCACCGGCAGGCATTGGGCCTCATCGATAATAATGCAGGCATTCTGGTTCTTTTGTATTCCTTCGACCAGAAAGCGGCTGAGGCCTTCATAAATGCCCCGGCGCGTTTTGCCCTGATTGGGGATACCGAAATCCTGGACCACCGAGGACAAAAGATGGGTGGTGGAAATTTTGGGATTTAAAATCACAGCCGTTTTAATTTCGCGTGAAATGTTATGAAGGAAATGGCGGCAAAGGGTAGTCTTGCCGGCTCCAATCTCTCCGGTCACCACAATAAACCCCCGCCGCTGCTCCACACCGAAGTAGAGACTCATCAAGGCTTCCCGGTGATTCCGGCTCATATAAAAAAGACCCGGATCCGGCGTGTTGCCAAACGGATTTTCTTTCAGTCCAAAAAATGAATTGAAGTGGGAAGCGTAGCGGGCGGTTTCCGCGACGGGAATGTCTGCGGAGTCCAGAACCGTGGGAAGATCGGCAATGCCGTGTTCCGTCACAATGCCTCAAAACTAACCCGTCTCGGCCGGCCCGCCCCGGTCAAGCTTTTAAC
>CAZGID010000217.1:0-4061 GCA_964526065.1 uncultured bacterium | reverse complement strand
CTCATAATCCTGAAGTGCCGGGTTCTCATCCCGGATGCGATTGATGCGCGCCACATAATCCCGGATATTGCCGGCGCGATTCCAGTCCCAGTGTTTGATTTCATATTTTTCTGAATCGAGATACTCTTCCGATCCCGGCCACACCGCCCGGTTTTCGCACAGCTCAAACCCGCTGTAGATACCGTAAGTCGAAGATAAGGTCGCCGCCAGCGCTAGCCGAATCTTAAAAGCCGGCCGTCCGCCGTGCTGAAGGTATTCATGCAAAATGTCCGGCGTATTGGCGAAGAAATTACCTCGGAAATAATGGCGCATATCGGTTTGCGTCAGTTCTTCAAGATATTGCCGCAAATCCCAGCGGCTGTTACGCCAGGTGAAATACGTATACGATTGTGAAAATCCTGCCTTGGCCAGGTACTTCATCACTTTGGGCCGCGTAAACGCTTCTGCCAGAAAAATCACATCGGGGTGCCGGGCCTGAATTTCACGAATCATCCATTGCCAGAACCGCAGCGGCTTGGTGTGGGGGTTGTCCACGCGAAAAATCTTCACGCCCTTCTCCACCCAGAAACTGACAATGCTGCGCAGTTCTTCCCACAACGCTTCCCAATCATCACAATGAAAATTGATAGGATAAATATCCTGGTATTTCTTGGGAGGATTTTCCGCATAACGGATCGAGCCGTCTGGCAAATGATAAAACCACTCCGGATGCTCCCGGACGTAGGGATGATCCGGGGAACACTGCAGAGCAAAATCCAGCGCCACTTCCATATCAAGATCATGCGCTGCAGATACGAAATCTTCGAAATCTTTCAGAGTTCCGAGTTCGGGATGGATGGATTTGTGACCGCCTTCATGGCTTCCAATTGCCCAGGGCGATCCAGTATCCCCCTCCTTGACTTCGAGTGAATTGTTCTTGCCTTTGCGATTGATATAACCGATCGGATGAATCGGAGGCAGATACAAAACGTCAAACCCCATGGCTTTGATATCCGGCAGCCGGCGGATGCAATCACGAAAGGTGCCATGCTTGCCGGCCTTCCGTGCCTGAGACCGCGGAAAAAATTCATACCACGCCCCATACTCCGCTTTTTTCCTATCGACAAACAGCTCAAGGACACGGTGATAGCGGCTGATTTCATCGCGAATTCCGTAGCGAACGACCAGATCCCGGAAATCCTCAATCTGAATAACACGCAGTACCTCGTCACTGGCTCCTTCAGAAAGCGTCAGCAATTTACTGAAAAGATCCAGCTTTTCCCGGTCCTTGCCTTTAACAGCATGCCCGACGCGCTCCAGCAGCATCAATCCTTCCAGCATGTCCCCGTAAACATTGGGATAGGAAGGGCAGCGTTTTTCCATGTCGCGCGCCCAGGACGCAAGCGGATCCGCCCACGCCTGAACCGTATATTCGTAAAGCCGGTTTTCGGTCGGAATAAAAAACCCGCGCCAACGGTCGTTTTCGACCAGGGTCATGGGGACTTCATTCCATACCTCTTCCCCCTGCCGCCGAAACAGCAAGGCCGCGCCTAGCATCAAATGCCCGTCGCGAAAAATATCGGCCTCCACCTGAAATTCATCGCCGACAACACATTTGGCGGCAAATACGCCTCCGTCGATTTCCGGCGAAATATTTTCAACGACAACTGATGTCATCTCGGATTTCTCAAAACGTCGCATTTCGGGCGAAACCGCAGGTCCGCGAATTTCTTCCGGAATGCGCCGGGAAACCTTCCGGATTGTCGCGACCGTTTTTTTCTTCCGGCTGCTCTTTTTCATGACGCCTCCCCTTCCTGTTTTTCCTCGTGCCGGAAGATGGTCACGCCCAGCGGCGGGAGATTCAGACACAACGAATAAGGCAGATGATTCCAGCCGACGGCTTCGGCATCAAAGCCCCCAAAATTACCGACCCCGCTGCCGCCGTACTCGGCCGCATCGCTATTAATCAACTCTTGATAAAATCCCGGCTTCGGCACGCCCACGCGGTAGGCGGAACGAGAGATAGGCGTAAAATTGCAAGCCACGAGAACGAGCTGCTTACGGTCACGCGACCAGCGAATAAATGACAAGGTGCTGGCATCCGCATCCGCATAATCAACCCATTGAAATCCGTCGGTATCAAAATCTCTTTCATACAAGGCCCGGTTTTCGCGATAAATCCGGTGAAGATCACGGAGCCACAGCAGAAGCTTTTGATGCGGTTCATAATGCAACAGATCCCAATCCATCGAAGCTTCGCAATTCCATTCGCGGCGCTGCCCGACATCATTGGTCATGAAAAGAAGTTTCTTTCCCGGATGCGCGAACATGTACCCCAGGAATAAACGATTGTTCGCAAATTTCTGCCAGTCGTCACCCGGCATTTTTTCCAGCAGCGAACATTTCCCATAGACCACTTCATCATGGGAAATCGGCAGAACAAAGTTTTCCGAAAAGGCATAGACCAGCGAGAAGCTCAACATGTTCTGATGGTACTTGCGGTAAATAGCATCCTTGGTGAAGTATTCCAGGGTATCGTGCATCCATCCCATATTCCATTTCATGCTGAATCCCAGTCCGCCGAGATAGGTCGGTCTTGAAACACCCGGCCAGGCGGTGGATTCTTCGGCAATGGTGAGAACGCCCGGAAAACGGGAATGAACCGTTTCATTAAACTGCTTCAAAAAATCAATCGCTTCCAGATTCTCGTTACCACCGAACATGTTCGGTTCCCATTCGCCGTCCTTGCGCGAATAATCGAGATAAAGCATCGAAGCCACCGCATCCACCCGCAATCCATCAATATGATATTTCTCAAGCCAGAAAAGGGCATTGGAAATAAGGAAATTGCGCACTTCACTGCGGCCGTAGTCGAAAACATAGGTTCCCCATTCCCGATGTTCGCCTTTTTTCCAGTTCTGGTACGCATAAATCTGGGTTCCGTCAAAATCTGCCAGGCCATGCGGATCTTTGGGAAAATGAGACGGCACCCAGTCCAGCAGCACGCCAATATTGTTTTGATGACAGTAATCCACAAAATACATGAAGTCTTCCGGTGAGCCGAAACGGCTGGAGGGCGCATAGTAACTGACAACCTGATATCCCCACGACTGATCCAGCGGATGTTCACTGATGGGAAGAAGCTCAATATGGGTATAACCGAGCTCCTTGGCATGATTCACAAGCTCATGCGCCAGTTCCCGGTAATTCATAAAACCCCACCCCGATTTTTCATCGCGCCGCCAGGAGCCGAGATGGACTTCATAGATAGAAACCGGTTCCTGAAGCGGATTCCGGTTGGCGCGTTCGGTCATCCAGACTTCGTCATTCCAGCGATGGTGATCGAGACGCGCCACCATGGAGGCCGTATGCGGCCGCAGTTCAGAAGCAAATGCATACGGGTCCGCTTTGAGCCGGACTTCATTATCCTGACCGGAACGAATCGCATATTTGTAAACTTCGCCTTCTTCGAGTCCCGGAATAAACAGGCCCCAGACACCCGAATACCCGATCCGCATCATGGGATGCGCGCCCGCACGCCAATGATTGAAATTGCCGACAATGCTGACGGTTTTAGCGTTAGGAGCCCAGACGGCAAAATGAACGCCCTTGGTTTTTCCGAATTTTGCGGGCCGGGCGCCGAATTTTTCATAACTGTGATAGTGCTTGCCCTCGCCCATGAGATACAAATCAAAATCCGAAATTTCGGTCCGGAAGGCGTAAGGATCTTCCGTTTCCAGTTCCACACCGGCTTCATCCCGGAACCCGATTTTATAAGCAAAGATTTCCTGGGTATTTTCGAAAACCGCCTGATAAAAACCGTTTTCTTCGATCTTTTCCATCTCGATACAACGCCGCTTGCGGCCGCCGACGGGACGCACCCAGGCTTCATGAGCCCGGGGCAGAAACGCCCGGATCACCACACACTTTTCTTTTTTTAGAATATGAGGTCCGAGAATGTCATACGGCTCGGCTTCCTGAAAATGGACAATGCGGGAGATTTCCTGCGGGGTCAGCGCATGGCGGAGGGCGCTTTTTAATGCCTGACGGCGGGCGGCACTGTTTTTTTGGCGAGAGGCCAG
>CAZGID010000216.1:0-4105 GCA_964526065.1 uncultured bacterium | reverse complement strand
GGACGAAAGGTGACAGGCACCTTTTAAGGGGACAGGTAGATTAAGGGGATGCCGCGTCAGGAACAGGCACCTTTTTAGGGGACAGGCGCTGTGGTAGAATGGCCGCTTTCAGGAGGAAGCCATGAACACCCATTTTATAAGAAAATACGGTTTGGCCTTTTTATTGATCGTGTCCGGCCTTGGGGCTGCGGCGCCGGCCGGGGCCGAAGAGGCGGCCGCGCCCGCGGCGGAAAGTAACCGCGCCGAAATCCGCGAAAACCAGAGCCGCATCGAAGCCCTGCAGCAGGAACTGATTGCCTTGCGCGAGGCGCAGACGGAAGACGCGCCGGCCCGCCGGCCGCTGGTCAGCGCGGCGCTGATTTTTGTCACTGGCATGGTCTTCTATTTTCTGCTGCGTTTCGGTCTGCACCGCTTCAATGACTTCATTACCGAGAAAGAGGCGATCCGCGAAAGCGAACACGTCCTGCGCCTCAAGACGCTCACCAAGCTGCTGCACTGGCTGGGCTCGTTTGCTATTTTCTTCACGCTGGTTTACATGATCCTGAAAGAGTTTGAAGTGGATGTGTCGCCGCTTCTGGCCGGGGCGGGGATTGCGGGACTGGCCTTCGGATTCGGCGGTCAGTACCTGATCCGGGATCTCATCAACGGCGTGTTTATTCTGGCCGAAGGGCAGATCCGCATCAATGATGTGGTGAAGATCGGCGAGTTTGCGGGGCTGGTGGAAGACGTGAATCTGCGCATGACGACGCTGCGGGATATGGAAGGCAAGGTTATTTACATTCCGAACGGTGAAATCAAAACGGTGCAGAACCTGACCAAGGATTATGCGCGCGCGGTGCTGACCATCGGCGTTGCCTACAAGGAGAATGTGGACCGGGTGATGGAAGCCATTACCGAAATCGGCCGTGAGCTGCGGGGCGATGTGTATTTCGGCAAGCTGGTGACGGGGGATCTGGAAATGCTCGGCGTGGATGATTTTGCCGAGTCGCAGGTCTCGATCAAATTCCGCATCCAGACCTTGCCGATCAAGCAGTGGGAAGTGGCGCGCGAATTGCGCCGCCGTATCAAGAATCGCTTTGACGAACTCGGTATCGAAATTCCGTTTCCGCACCGCACGCTTTACTGGGGCGCGGGCAGCGACAATGCCTGGTTCCGGGAGGCGGTCCGTCCCGCAGAAAATAAATGAAGCGCTGCGGCTGGGTGACGGCGGACCCGCTCTACATCCGTTATCACGATGAAGAATGGGGCGTTCCGGTTTTTGACAATGACCGCAAGCACTACGAGTTTCTGATTCTGGAAGCTGCGCAGGCCGGACTCAGCTGGCTGACGGTGCTGCGCAAGCGAGAGAATTACCGCAAGGCCTTTGCGGGTTTCGATCCCAAAAAAGTGGCACGCTTCGGGAAGCCCGAAATCCGCAAACTGATGCAGAACGCGGGCATTATCCGCAACCGCCTGAAAATCGAGTCGGCGGTGAACAATGCCTCCCGTTTTCTGGAAGTGCAAAAGGAATTCGGAACTTTTTCCGATTATATATGGCAGTTCGTCGGCGGCAAGCCGAAGAAGAATCGCTGGAAGGCGCTGAAAGAACTGCCGCCCAAAACGGCCGAGTCGGATGCGCTGAGCCGCGATCTGAAAAAGCGCGGCTTCCGCTTTGTGGGTTCCACCGTGCTCTACGCGCATATGCAGGCGCTGGGGCTGGTCAATGATCACACGACGGATTGTTTCCGTTACAGGGAGGTAAGCCGATGAAAAGCAGCAGTATTCTTGTTTTGATTCTTTTAATCACCATGACGGCCGGATGCACCGGGCGGCGCGAATCCCTGCGCCTGCCGCCCGAAGCCTGGATGGCGGCGGCAGAAGGCGAAAAAGAAACCCAGGAAAAGGAGATGGCAGCCATGAAGACCACCAAAATCAAAATTGAAACCACACTGGGCACCATTCACGCCGAGTTGTATCCCGAAGAAGCCCCGAAGACAGTTGAAAACTTTGTGAAGCTGGCAAAAAAGGATTTTTATGACGGCATTATTTTTCATCGCGTGATTCCCGGCTTCATGGTGCAGACGGGCGACCCGACCGGCACCGGCCGCGGGGGGCCGGGCTATCAGTTTGAAGATGAGTTCTCCGACAAACTGCGCCACGACCGTCCCGGTATTTTGTCGATGGCCAATGCGGGGCCCAATACCAATGGCAGCCAGTTTTTTATCACCGTTGCGGCCACGCCGTGGCTGGATAACAAGCACGCCATCTTCGGCCGTGTGACGGAAGGCATGGATGTCGTCCAGCAGATCGTGCAAGTGTCGCGCGATGCGCAGGACCGTCCGCTGAAAGAAGTCAAAATGACCAACGTGGAAGTGCTCGACGCCTGAGGCCGGATCTTCCTTGAGCGGCCGCCGCGGGTTTCTCTTCCTATTTCTATTCCTGGCTGTGCTGGGCGCGGCCGCCGGCACGCTGTGGCATTTTCGTGACCCGCTGCTGGAGCGCACGCTGGAGAAATCGCTGAATGCGCTTTACGCGGATTTCTTCGCGGGTTCGCTGGAGCTCGAAGACGTTCATCTGGACGAATCCTTCAAGCTTTCGATCGGAACCCTCCATGGAAACTGGCAGACTGCCGACCGCGTTTTTCCCGTCGAAATCCGCGACATCCGCGTGCAGGATTCCGTCTTCAATTTTCTGCTCCGCCGTCCCGTCCGTCTGACGTTTGATTCGCTTCGTCCGCGGCATTCGCCGCACCCCGGTGTGCGGGGCGAGGCCCGGCTGATTCCCGCCGCCGGCACCTTTACGCTCGACGCGGATTTTCTTGGCTTGTATCTGGAAGAACTGGTCGCGCTGGACCCCGAGCATCTCAAGGGTTCCAGCGGCGCCCTGAAGGGACACTTTCATTTGCTGGTTCCGGCCGAAGGAGAGCCGGAGTTTGAATTGAAGCTGCGCATTGAGGAACCGGGCGGCCGTCTGCAGGCGCGTTTTTTTGATCTGCTGCTTCCGTATCTTCCCGCGGCCGACCGCACGGCGCTGGAAAGCATCGGCGGCCTGAAAACGGTGAAGTACCGGAAAGCGGATCTGAATGTCGCGCTGGCCGGTGCCGAAACCGTAAATGTTTTACTTTCCATTGCCGTTCCGGATTATAATCTCAACCTGAATTTGAACCTGAAGATCCTCGTCGAAAGCGGGGAAGTCTTCGCCAAACTGGCCGAACTGCTCGGCCTCCTGCAGGGGAAAAAATGAAAACGTTCTCACGTATCCCGCGTTGGGCGCTCCTGGCTCTGGTCTTGACCGGATGCACGGTCAAAGCCGTCGGCGATCCGGAGCGGCCGATCACCATCAACGCCAATGTGGTCGTCGACATCCGCGGACTCAAACAGACAGCAACAAGCATTGAAGACATGGTCGCTCAGGGAGGAAAACAATGAAACGGGGAAGGATTTTGATTTTAGCAGGCTGCCTGCTTTTTTCGGGGGCGTTTCTGCCGCCGGCGGTACAGGCCGCTTATGAATTGAAAGTCATGACGCCCGCCGTCGAAGCGGCGATTCAAAGCCGTCAGGGGCGTTTTGAGCAGCTTCAGCAGCTCAAGGCCCAGGGCGCGGTCGGAGAAAATAACCGCGGGTATGTGGTGGCACTCGGCGGCGATGCCGCCGCGGCGTCGCTGGTGAATGCCGAGAATCAAGACCGGCGGACGATTTATCAGACAATTGCCGAGCAGAATAATCTCGGGGATTCCGGACTGGCCGTGCTCGAAACAGTCTTCGCAGAAGTGCAGCACGAGAAAGCGCGCGCCGGAGATCCCGTGCAGCTTTCGACCGGCGAATGGGTGAAGAAGTAATCAGCCTGCTGGAGGGGGTGGCGTTGATTTTTCGCGCCAGGAAACGCGGCCGCGTGTCAGATCGTAAGGTGACAGTTCCACGCGGACTCTGTCTCCGGCCAGAATGCGGATATTGAAGCGCTTCAACTTTCCCGCCGCATAGCCCAGCACTTTGTGGCCGTTTTCCAGCTCAATGCGGTATTGCGTATTGGGCAGCACTTCCAGCACCGTTCCCATCACTTCGACAGAATCATGTTTGGACACAGGTAACCTCCAACCCGACTTTATCAGGTTAATCCCCACAACACA
>CAZGID010000215.1:0-4107 GCA_964526065.1 uncultured bacterium | reverse complement strand
CGTCACAAACGCTTGTTCGCGGTAAACACGCAAAGCTTCCATCACCTGGAAGCCATCCATATGAGGCATATTGATATCGAGAAGAACGAGATCGGGTTTGTATTCCTGAAAAACACTTTCGGCCATGCGGGAATCCGAAATGTAGCGGACGCGATTAAATTCATGATCCTTGAGAAGCTCTTCCAGGGTCATCCCCAGCTGAACATCATCATCAACGATCAGAATCTTGGAGTTCTGGACTTTAACGTCCATGGTGTTTGGCATTTTGCTTTATAAAGTGAAAAAGAAAGTAGCGAGAAAGCTACCTCCTCCTATCCTTTAGAAAGTATGCCTGCTCCCTTGGCAGGTTGCAAATGGCCTATTCTACCTTGGAAATGGCCCGTTCGAGGGCCTCAAGCTCGTCCTGTAATACCTGGCCGCCCGGGACCAGGCTGCCATCCGGCAGGCGGACATGAACCAGCTGCCGTGAATGAATCGTATAAGTGCACCATTGTTCAATCCATTCCTGCGGGGATTGCCCTTTATAGTAGTGCGCTAAAAAAAAACGGGCAAAATTGGCGGACATGGGTGCCGGGAAAAAGTACCCGCCATACTCGATTTCAATACTTGCATCTGCAAATCTATCAATCAGATAGAGCAATTTTGACTGATCGCTTTTGGACCGCTTGGTATAGCGTGTGAATGCACGGCTTTCTTCGATGGACGAAAAGCCCGGATAAAGCGGTTTGCCACCCCCGTAGGTGCCTCCTGACGCCTCATTCCCCCATCCAGGGGCCCCCGCCAAAAGCAAAGAGCCCGCCGTAACGGCCACCATCAGTAAAAATCTCTTCATTCGCCAGCAACCTGCCCGGATTTATTTTTTAAATATCCGGTTATCGAGAGAAAATTGACCAGCGCCCGTAAGTATCAGGGCACCGGCAATAGTCCAATAAGCGAAAGCCAGTTCTTTCGCCGAAAAGGGATCCGCCGCATGCACCATAAAAGCAGCCACCGACATAGTGATAAAAATCGACAAGGCACTGAGACGCGTCAACAACCCCACTACCACCAGAATTCCGCCTGCAAACTCCGACAAGGCGGCCGCCCAGGCAAAAAGTTCAGGATTCGGAAGCCCCATCTTGGCCACTCCCTGAGTTAATCCCGCCATGTGGCCTCCAAATACTTTTCCATACCCATGCCAGGCAATTCCGGCCCCCATCAAAACTCGAAGCCACAAAAGAGCCAGATCATTCAGTTTCAAATTGTTCATTGAATATCCTCCTCGGTTGCGGGGGTCATCATTTCCAGAAAACCACTTCCTTCCGGATTTTCCTCAATCGTCACACCGGAAGGCACTTCAAAAATGCTTTCATCCACCGGGATGTCCGTCTCTACCTGAGTGGCCCTCAATTCCAGAATTTCGCCATCGACTTCCGCACGCGAATAGAGGGAAAGCCCTTCCCAAATACAGCTCTGCTGATAGGGAGGCATAAGCCACTTCTGACAAACCTTTCCCGCGATTGTTTCCTCCCCTGCCTTCTTGCCGCCAATCCGGCTCATCATCGCCTCACCGGCGACCAGGAAGCTCTCGAGATCGGTTACGCCTGCCTTTTGCAAATTAGCCGGCGCCAGAATGTTCGGCACCCGGATTCCGGATTTCGCATTTAAATCAATCTCCATCATCCAGTCTTGGCTGATAATAATCATTTGATTCCAGGATTCACCTTCCGGCCCCTGGGTCACTGTATGGCGGACTTCACGGCCACCCCAGTTATCAAACGTAACCGTCACTTTACCGGTATGATTCCCCGATGCATCAAACTCAATTCGGCCGGATTTGAATCCATACCGGTGAATTTCCGGCTGTGGCGCTTCCTTTTTACCGCAGCCAGGAAAAATCAAGGAAACGGTCAGCAAGGAACCTATAAGAAAAGATTTCGGGAACCAATGACGATAGCCGGGATTCATAAGATTGTTATTATATCGGAAGGATTCCAAGAAGCTAAAAAGAAAAAAGGGCAGCCAAATGGCTGCCCTTTTTACTTGCGGTTTATTTCAGGATCTTAACTCGTGGCAACGCTGGAGTCGGAGTGACTGTCCTTATCCCCCTTCATACCACCGCCTCCGCAAGCCAATGCCGGAGTCACAAATGCCACCGTTAAAAGTCCGATAAACAATAAGCTTAACCAGTATCTCATAGTTGCGTCCTCCTGCTATAAAGATAACACAGCCGCCCTGGCTTTTCCAATACCCGTTTACGGCTGGTTTCCAGCCTGCAATTTCTCCATCTGCTCGTTTAATTCCAGCCACTGCTTTTCTTCATCTTCCAGGTGATCGCTAACGACCTTCAGCTTTTCCTTTTTCTCCTTGGAGCCAAGAAAAGGGTTATCGGCCATTTGCTGCAAAATGCTGTCCCGCTCCTGCGTCAGGTTGTGAATACGTGTCTCGGCCTTGTGAATTTTCGCCTTTAATTTTGTCATCTCCGCCTTGAGTTTCTGGCGTTCTTTTTTGGCGTGGCGACCCCGAGACGGAGACTCCCCGTGGCTCCGGCGTTTCTCATGCCTGGGTTCCTTACGCCGGTGATCTTCTCCACCGGCTTGTTCCCCTCGCGCTTCCATCTCGAGATGATAAACATAATCCTCATAAGTTCCCGGGTAGCGCTTCAAAACCCCATCCTGAATATGAAGAATATTCGTCGCAATAAGATTCACAAAAGTCCGGTCGTGGCTGATAAAAATCACGGTGCCCGTATAAGCCCGCAAGGCCTCGCCCAGGGCTTCCACCGTTTCAAAATCAAGATGGTTGGTGGGTTCGTCAAGCAACAGAACATGACACCGGGATAAAAGCAGACCGGCCAGACAGGCACGCGCCCTTTCGCCCCCGCTCAGAACCGAAATCTTCTTTTTGACATCATCCCCGCGAAAAAGAAACGAGCCCGCCATATCGAGGACCTGCTGCCGGGTCACGCCCTCAGCGGCCTCGCGCTGCAGATGAGAAAACACGTCATCTTCAGGGTGGAGCGTTTGAAAGACATGCTGCGCGTAGTACCCCAAACGAAGACTGGGCGTCCATTTGAAACTGCCGTGAAGTGGCTGAATCGAGCTGGCCACCGTTTTGAGAAATGTTGATTTTCCCTGCCCGTTATCACCGAGCAGCGCCACATGCTCCCCCCGGTCGATTGTAATGTCAATCTGACTGGCTACTTTCTTTTCCGGATACCCGATGTCAAGTGACTGACAATCCAGCGCAACGCCCGCCTTTGATTCCACTTCTGGAATCCGGATGCGCACCTCATGCGTCGAATGTGCAATTTCGATCGTTGAAAGCTTCTCCATTTGCTTCATCTTGGACTTGGCCCGAGAAGCCGTCGAAGCTTTGGCACGAAAACGATCAACGAAATCCTGAAGCTGCTGTTTTTTCTTCTCGACCGTCCGGTTATATGCCATCACCTGGCGCATCTGCTCCTCTTTAAATTCAAAATATTCTTCGATATTGCCGGGATAAAGCGAAACCTGACCATTGTCGACTTCCAGGGTCGCATCGCAGGTACGCTTTAGAAATTCACGGTCGTGAGAAACAATCAGGTAACCGCCGTTGAAATCCTGAAGAAAATTCTCGAGCAAAATCAGGGTACTCAAATCCAGATAGTTTGACGGTTCGTCCAGGATCAAAAAGTTCGGATCCCGCAAAAGCATGGAGGTCAACTTGACGCGTGTCTGATAGCCGCCGGGCAGAGACAAAACATGCCGCTCGAGCAAAGCATCTTTGATATGAAACCGGGCAGCCGTTCCGGCACACTCCCATTCTTCGCGGCCCGAATCCCGCATAAGATACTCAAGAACCGTTTCGTCCTTTAAAAAAGGGTCATGTTGTTCCAGATAGGCCAGCCTCAAATTGGCATTCCGGATCACTTCTCCGCCGTCCGCCTCTTCTTTTCCTGCCAGAATACGGCATAAAGTCGACTTACCGGCTCCGTTCCGGCCAATCACCCCAATACGCTGCCCTTCACCGAAGGAAGCCGTCGCCCCGGAAAGCAGCACCTGCACGCCGTAGGCCTTTTCAATTCGATTAATCTGCATCAATACAGCCATAATATTCCTTTGTCTTAATTTTCCTTTTTCCAGGCAA
>CAZGID010000214.1:0-4138 GCA_964526065.1 uncultured bacterium | reverse complement strand
TCCGATATCCGCATTCGTCAATTAGAAGAGGAAAGAACGCTTTGGGCCCGGCAGGTCAATGAACTTCGCGGGGTGATTGCCTCCGAAATGGCGAATGCACAAGGCGTCGAAGCTTTGCAGAACGCCCTGCAGCAAATGGAAACGGAAAATCAGCGACTGCGGGATGAGATGGAGTCGCTTCGTACGAGTTTTCAGGATGAAAACGACCGCCTGATTCAGGAAATGCGCGATCAGCGGGATGCGGCGGAACGCCGGGAGCAGGATCTTCAGAACCAGCGGGATCAGGGCATGCAGCGAATTACGGCGCTTCAGCAGGAATTAAGTGCCGCTCAGGCGCAAGCGCAGGAAACTTCCGTATTGCAGCAACAACTGACAGCGGCACAGGCGCAAGTGGCAGCTATTCAGGAACAGTTGAGCGCGGCCGCCACTCAAGCGGCGCAGCGGGAACGAGAGCTGAACGATGAAATAACAGCAATTCGGGACCAAGCACTTGTCGATCAGGCGGGTGCCGCCCAGGCTTTGGAAACGGCCAATAACACGATAAGCGAACTTGAAGCTGCCATCGAACGTTTGCGCCAGCGTCTAGTGGATGCGGAAGCAGATCAGCGGCCCGAATGGGAAAAAAGAATTACAGCATTGGAGACCGAGAAACAGGCGGCTGTGACGGCCCAGCAGGCAGCCGAGCAGGCACTGGCGGCCGCAAAAGAAGATTACGAACAGCAGCTGCAGACGCTGCGGAATCAGGTGGAGGAGAAACAGCAGGCTTTGGCCCAGGCCCAGACCCGGGTGACGGAATTGACGACGCAGTTGAGTGAACAGACCGAAGCCAATCAGGTTCAGGCCGGAACGATTCAGGAATTGAATGAAGCCCTGGCCGAACGGGACCGGGCCGCCACACAGTTGAATAACCGGATTGAAGCACTGGACCGGGAAGTGACGCGTCTGAATCAACAGGCTGAAGAGAATGCCCAGAGAATCCAGACTCTTGAAACGGCGGAACAGGCAGCGCGTGAAGAGCTGGAACGCGTTCGCGAGGAATTGAATAACAATATTCAAACGCTGGAAACCGCCAATCAGCAGTTGACTCAGCAGAATCAAACTCTAAATGAACGGGTGGAAGCCCTGGAAGAGCAGATCCGGATCGCAACCGAAGAAGAAATTCCGGCGCTTCGCCAGCAGCTCGAAGCGGCACAAACGGCTCGAACCACTGCCGAAAAAGCTCAGAAAGCAGCGGAAGCATCGCTCGAGACGTTGAGAAAGCAGCTTGAAGCCGAAACGGCTCTCCGCCAAAAGGCTGAAGAAGAACTCGAAAGGCTGAAAAAAGAATGGAAAGTGGAACAGGAAGCGAACGCCAAGCTGCTTCAGCAAGAGCAGTCTAAAGTACACAACATGCAGGAACAAATTCAAGCAAAAGACAGGGAAATTGCCGCCTTGAAAGCGGAACTTGAACGGTTAAAGGGAAAAGCGCCTGCCCCTGAACCGGATGCCAGACCGACTCCGGCACCGGCTCCGGATGACCAGCTCAAATCCGACCTTGAACGACTTCAGAGTGAAATGCTCGCCACGCAAAATGAAATTGAAAGACTGACCAACGAATTAGAACCGGTCAATGATCAGATTGCTGCATTCATCCAAATTAATGATGCGAAAGAAATGATGGCCAAAGCCGGCGAAATGAAACAAGTGCGGGCCCGGGCAGCCGAATTAAGAGGTCAGATTGAGACGCTTACGACGAAGTTAGAAGGCTTGAAGGCGGAATATGATGCCGCTCGTCCGGAAGCACGTGATAAGAAGGAGGAGATTGATTTTCTTGCCCAATTAGAGGAAAAACTGGCGGACGTCCAAAAGACCATTGATGAGACCCAGGCGCAGATCATGGCAGCTGCCATGCGGACACGCCGGCGGGGAGAAGCCCTTGAGGAGCTTTTGGATTTGAAGGTGAGAACGATGGAAGCTTTTGGCCCTGTTCTGCAGGCATTTCAGGACATTCTTGACAATGAAGAGCTGCATCAGGCGGAAAAGGAGGAAGAACTTGCGAGTGCACTGAAGGCTGCGGATGCCAAATATGAAACCGCACAAAAAGATTTTATGCGGGCTTTTCGCGAAATTGAAAATAAAAGAACGCAGGACGGCGGGGTCTACAAGATCATTGAAAGTGATGCCAAATGTAAAGCGGCGCGTGAAGAGCTTTACCGGTTTTTCAGCGGCCTGCTGGATCAGGTCAAAGATTTTCACCGGGAACTGGGAGATCGTGACCGCACTTTAAAAATTCGCCTGGCCATGAAAGCCCTTGAGGCGCCGGCCGGAGTTGAAGATACGGCAGCCCTCGTGAATGAAAGAATCGAGAATGCCATGAAAATGCTGGCCGGGATCGAAGACCAGCTTGAAGACGCAGATGATATGGCCGATCTGCGCAAGGCTTTCGAGGATGCGAGGGCGCTCGAGATTCGGCTGCGTACCCAGGGGGTTACGGAGAGGAAAGATCGAATTCAGCAAGCGGTAGCCGCTTTGGAGCCGGTAGCCGATGTAATTGACACGGCAGCCTTGGTCGATGCTCGCCTCAAAAAGGCCCGGCAAATTGTTGGGGAGTCGGACTGGCAAGCATTGAACGAAACCGAAATTGAGGAAGTGCTTGTGCCTTTAAAAATTGCTGTCGATGAGCAAGAGGCAAAGAAAAAGACACTTATTTCACAAGAAGCGGCTCAGAGAAAGCTCAAAATCAATTTGGCAAAAGAGGCATTGCTGTTGCCGAATGTAGCTGACGATTCCGCCGATGCGGCGAGAGATCGGCTGGCACAGGCAGCGCGCGCTCTGAGCGGTATCGTAGAAACACTCCAGGATTTATTAAAGGACGGTGTTGCCGCCGATTTAATTGAACTCCGGACGCCCTATAGTCAGGCCGTCATCCGGCTGCGGCAGCTTGAAGAATCAGAAAAAGCCGAGCAGTTAGATCAGGCCGTCCGTGAAGCACTCGCGGAATTGCAGGCGGCGCCGGAAAGCCTGAAAACACCCGCCCAGGTACAGGAACGTATTGATGCGGCCTTGGCAGCTGTTTCTGATTATGCCGATGAAAATGAAATCATGCAGGCGACCGAGGGAACCTTGAAGCAGCTTGCCGATGCCTTGATTTTTGCCCGCCAATTTAAAGAGCGTCTAATTAATCAGCAGGCGATGAGCCGGCAGCAAAAAATTGATCTCGCGATTCAGGCATTGCAGGCTCCGGCAGGAATCAATGACACGCCTACTTTGATTAATGCGCGTATTGAAAAGGCACGCTCCATTGTCGGAGAGACCATCTGGGAGTCCCTTAATGAGACGCCTGTTGCGGATGATCTCAATGGACTTAAAACCGCTCTGGTGCAACAGCGCACCCGGCGCCAGACTTTGCTTGAGGAGCGGGCTCGCGACCGAGACCATGCTTTTACGCGGGCGAAAGAGTTTGTGGTCATTCTGGAGAACTCGATGAATTTAACTCCGGAGCAGTGGGCACAGCAATTGCAGGAGGAAAATCTTGCGGAAGGTTCCAAGCTGGATCAGATGGAAAGCGATATTGGTAAGGCGGAAGCCAATCTTGCAGGCTTGTATATGGAAGAAGTGGATTCCTGGCGTGAACGGTTGAATGCGGTCAAGAAATGGGTCCAGGAGCGCCGCAAAAACTGGGTGACACGAGATTTTGAGCAGTATCTGGAATACATCGCCTCCCTCGGAGTCGAGCATCCTGTGGTTCAGAGAGGGCAGTTGAGCTACGAAGATTTGAAAGCTAAGGGGCTTCAGCCCAAGCATAAAATTGAATTTGGCGTGGATACGTTAGGGGATCCCGAAGACGGTGACGGGGCGGTCTATTTTGTCTCTGACCCGTTCCTGGGCGTCGATGGACGAATCTCATTCATTACCTACGTTTATCATCGCGCCAGTGAAAAGGCGAATGATGCGGATACGGCCGATCCCGAACATGCCCAGATGTTCATCAATGGCTATTATCTCAGTAATTCTCACGGATTGTTGAAGTCTGCTTCCCATAGCATCAAAAAACAGGAAGTGTTGGACGCTGATGCGGAACTCCAGGAATCGGTCTATGTGCAGTATGGAAAGGGCTTGATGGACGAAATTGGCCAGACCCTGCCTTTTCCAGTCATTC
>CAZGID010000213.1:0-4158 GCA_964526065.1 uncultured bacterium | reverse complement strand
TGGTGTTTTCGAAAGGAATCTGCGAAAACAAAAGAGAGGCCGAAGCCCCGATCATCGCCGTGATATCGGAAGAATTTTCCGTATCAATCGACAGAACCATCAGGGTGACGTTTACTTCATTAAAATAACCTTTGGGGAAAAGGGAACGGATCGGGCGGTCTGTCAGACGGCTGGTTAAAATTTCTTTTTCCGTCGGACGGCCTTCCCGTTTAAAAAACCCACCGGGAATTTTTCCGGCAGCATAAGTACGTTCGCGGTAATCGACCAGCAAAGGAAAGAAATCGCGCGTCGGATCGGGTTCACGCGCCCCGACCGCGGTTGCCAAAACGACGGTATCACCATATTGAACCAGCACCGAACCATGTGCCTGGCGGGCAACATGACCGGTTGTAATTTTTAATTCGCGTCCACCAATATTGCGGGAAACCGTAATCGTCTCGGATTGCATAGAAGACCTCGTCTCTAGGAAGTTAGAAGCACCAGAAGGGGCTTATTTTCTCAACTCAAGGCGGGAAATCAACGTCTGATACCGCTCCGGATCCACTTGTTTGACATAGCTCAGGAGCTTCTTGCGCTTGCTGACCATCTTGATCAGTCCGTAGCGCGAATGATGATCCTTCACATTGGTCTTGAAGTGTTCGGCGAGGTCGTTGATTCTCCGGGTCAAAATTGCAACCTGAACTTCGACGGACCCGGTGTCACTTTTTTCACGTTTGAAGTCTTCGATGACTTTCTTTTTCTGTTCCTTCGTCAGTGCCATGAATTGCTTCTAACTCCTTATTTGATTAATGTTTAGCTTTTTTGTAATGGGGAAGTATACCGCAACGGGTTTTCCTTGTAAAGCGTTCTTTTACCCGTTTAGCCGGGCTCAAAAGCCCCGGCGGCCAGCTTCTCCCGGCACACTTTAACGTCTTCGGCGATCTGTTTCTTTAAGGTCTCTGCCGAGTCAAACGCCTTTTCCTCCCGGATCCGGGGCCCCAGCGCCACTTCGACCTGTCTTCCATAGAGATCCCCGTCGAAATCGAAGAGGTGGAGCTCGGGCAGTGCCTGCGACTCGCCGCCCTGAAAGGTCGGCCGGTACCCGAAATTGAGGATTCCCGATTGCCACTCCGTGCGGCGCAGGACCCGAAAATCACCCGCCTCTCCCATCCGGGGAGCTTCCAGGTCCAGAATCCGGGCCCGGGCGGGATAGACCCCCGGCGGCGGCATAATATCCTGTAAAATCTCCAGATTGGCAGTCGGAAAGCCCAGGGAACGGCCGCGGCCATCGCCATGGTACACCCTGCCCAGAAAACGAAAAGCATGCCCCAGACAAACAGCCGCTTCTTCCATTCGGCCGGCCGCTACCAGTTTACGAACCCGCGAGCTGGAAACATAATCGCCTCCCGCCTGAACCGGTTCGATGCAGCGAAAGCGGAAACCCATTTCATCGGCCAGCTGCGCCATCAAACGGCTGTCGCCTTCACGCCGGTAACCGAAAAAGGCATTGTATCCCATCACCACTTCCCGGACGGCCAGCTGCCCCACGAGGATCTTTTCCACAAATTCACGGGCGCGCACTTTTGAAAAAGCTTCCGTAAAAGGCAGCCAGAAGCACAATTGCAAACCCCGCTCCGCAAAAAGCAAAAGCCGGTGAAGAGGAGAAAGCAACAAGGCGGGTCGGCTTTCCGGATGAAGCACTTGCTGCGGATGATTCTGGAAGGTTAAAACAGCGGCGGTTCCCTTTTCCTGTGCCGCCTGCTGGAGCACATGATCCAGCAAGGCCTGATGTCCGAGATGCAGCCCGTCAAAGTTCCCGATTCCGAGAACCAGCGGACGGCCCGGCGCCGGCTGATAGGCTTCAGGACCGGTCAGAATGCGCATACGAAAGGACCGAATGCACCGGGAAGATCCGGTCGCGAAGATCCTTCACTGTAAATTCCCGAAGGGCGTCAATCGTCACGCTTTCGTCCACACTGGCATGCCCGCAGCGCATCCGCCGCAATTCGGCCAGCGCCGCATAACAACCGAGCTCTTCTCCCAGGTCATTGATCAAAGTCCGCAGATAGGTTCCTTTGGAAACGCGTGCAGAAAAATGAACGTGTTTTCCTTCCTGCCCGTGAATTTCAAGGCTGTGCACCGTGACATTGCGCCCTTCACGGGGGACCGTCTGACCTTTGCGCGCCAGCTTGTACAACCGCACGCCCTGATGTTTTAAAGCCGAGACCATGGGCGGCACTTGAATGATTTCGCCCGTAAAACGAAGGGCGCGTTCCCGGATCTGCTCCAGCGTGATATGCTCCCAGGGCTTTTCACCCGTAACCGCGCCGGTCATATCATGCGAATCCGTTTGAACACCCAGTTCCATCGTGCCGGCATAATCCTTGTCGCAGGCGCTGAGCATCATCGAGGATTTGGTGGCTTTTCCCAGTAGCACGACCAGCACACCGGTCGCCAGCGGATCCAGCGTTCCGGCATGGCCGACTTTGCGAATCCGGAAGCGCTTCCGGATAAACGCGCAGACATCATGCGACGTCCAGTCTTTCGGCTTATCGACAATTAAAACTCCATCCAAACGCGGATCATTAAGCGGCTGCATAAATCCTCCTGAATTATTTCACAACATGCTGCAAGGCTTTGAGGATGCGTCCCTGAGCCTCATCCAGGGTCCCGCGAATCACACAGCCTGAAGCCTTTTTATGCCCGCCGCCGTTAAACTGGGTAGCAACCCGGTTGACGTCATAGCGGCCCTTGGAACGGAAAGAAACACGAATCGTCCGGTCTTCCGGCATTTCCATCATAAAAAAAGCAATCCGGACTTCCTTTAAATATTTCAAAAAATCGATAAAGCCTTCCGCATCTTCGTCGGTCGCGCCGGAATCTTCGAGATCGTGCCGGCGCATTTCCGTCCAGGCAATTCGCCCGCCGGCAGCCGTCTTAAACCGCGACAGCAGTTTGCTGTAGAGCTGGATCTTGCTCAGTGAATATGTGGAATGCACCGCATCATTAATTTTCTCTACATCAATCCCCGTCGCAAGAAGATCCGCCACGATGCGATGGCAATCGGCCGTCGTGTTTCCATATTTAAACGATCCTGTATCCGTCATAATGGCCACATACAGATTCTTGGCTACAGGCGCCGTCACGGGAATTTTCATCCCGCGAAAAATCTCAAACACGACTTCCCCGCAGGCCGAGGCCTCGGGCCGGACGTAATTATAATGGCCGAAGTATTCGTTGCTGATGTGATGGTCAATATTGAAGATTTCTGTTCCGGAACCGATCAACTGACGCACGCGGCCGATTCGTTCCAGCGTGGGGCAATCGGTCGTGACGATGGCATCAAAATCCTTTTTCGGCTTTTTAAAATCAGAAAATCGGTTCCACTGACGCGACGACAAAACATGCAGCCGCGACGGAAAATCATCATCACAAACCAGCGTTGTTTTTTTACCGAGCTTTTTCAGCAATTGTTCAATGGCAAGAATACTGCCGATCGCATCCCCTTCCGGAAGCACATGGCAGGTCAGCAAAAAATGATGGTGCCGCTTCAAGGCTTTGGCAAAGACATGGAGAGGAGACGACTTGGGCATTTCTTATTCTTCCTCTCCGCTGTCCGGCCGCTCTTTTTCAAGCTTTCTCAGAACGCGGTCAATTTCCATTCCGCGTTCAAGGGAACTATCCAGACGGAAGTCCAGTTTGGGGGTATAACGCAGCTTGATGGCATCGGCAATCTGGCGCTGCAGAAAACCACGCGCTTTTTCCAGCGCTTCCTGCGAACTCTCGCGCGCCTTCTCATCACCCAGTACGCTGTAATAAACAAAAGCATTTTTAAGATCCGGCGCAATATCCACATGGGTCACGGTCACAAAACCCAAACGCGGATCCTTCACTTTGGTGACGAGCAGTTGGCTCAATTCCATCTGGATCAGATGCCCGACGCGGTCTGTTCTTTTTCCCTGCATGATAATTTTCCTTAAATCGTTCTTTAAAATTCTGAAATCAGTTCTTTTGCGGGGGCGAATCGAGGATTACAGCTTCCGGGCAATCTTTTCCACGTGATAACTTTCAACCAGATCTCCCTCCTGGACATTATTAAACCCCTGGAAAGAAACTCCGCACTCGTAACCTTCCGCCACTTCCCGGACGTCATCCTTGAAGCGCCGGATGGAAGAAAAG
>CAZGID010000212.1:0-4158 GCA_964526065.1 uncultured bacterium | reverse complement strand
GTCCGGGTTCATGAGGATATGGTCTATCTGGGACTATAAGCCTTATTTCAGGGATTCCCTTACGAAATATCCCCTGTTTCCCCGGTAGTCCTTCCCGCCGTTTTCTTTTTTAATATCCTCCCATTTCATGACGACGCACAGCGAGATTCCCCTTCACAAAAAGGTGAAACCGCATGCCCTTGAGGCATGGGGGCGCTATCTCTGCGGCTGTATCCTGGTTGCGGGGGCCTATTATGCGGCGGGAAGGCTCAGTCTTCTGGTCGCATTATCTCCGGGAATTGTGTCGCCCGTCTGGCTGCCGTCGGGCATCGCGGTGGCGGCGCTTCTTAAAACGCGCCGGTTCTGGCCGGCCGTCTGGGCTGGCTCTTTTGCCGTCAATGGGGAAGCCATTCGCTGGACCGGCACCGATCCGTTTCTGGCTTTCGGAGTGGCCGCCGCCATTGCTTCCGGCTCCACGCTTCAGGCGCTTGCCGTTTCCTGGGGAATTCGCCGTTTTGCTCTTTCCTTCTTTGATCACGTGCGCCAGGCTCTGCTCTTTCTTCTGATTGCATGTGTTTTTACCGTGATAGCCGCTACGGTTGGAGTATCCAGCCTGTATGTTTCCGAATTAATTCTGCCGAGCCGCGTGGGAATCAATTGGATCGCCTGGTGGCTGGGAGATGCCGTCGGCATCCTGGTGATAACGCCCTGGATTTTGGCATTTGGCCGGCACCATTCCAACCGAGGCGCTCAAAAGACAGCCGAATCCTGGCTCTTTTTTATTCTTTTTGGATTGGCGAGCGGTCTGGTTTTCCGCACGCATTTTACGGATTCCTTTTTGATTCTGCCTTTCATTGCCTGGGCGGCGGTCCGGTTTGGAGAGAAAAGAACCACGACCGTGATTGTTCTTTCTTCCTGCCTGGCGATTGCCGCTACCGCGACCGGCTTCGGCCCCTTTGCGATCCTGGCTTATCCAAAATCCATTATGCTGCTGCAGCTTTTTGTCGGTACCTTGTGCGGGATCAGTTTTTTCCTTGGCGCTTCCAGCCGGGAGCGGCGGCAGGCTTTAACGAATTTTCAAGATATCCAGCAGCGCATGGAACTGGCGGTGGAGTCCGGACGCATGGGAATTTGGGAGTGGGATTGCCGAACCGGAAAAGTGCAGTGGTCTCGCGATCTGGAAAGAATACACGGCCTGAAGGACGGTTCTTTTGGAGGCTCTTTTGAGGATTTTCAGCGCGATATGCTTCCCGAAGACCGCCCCCGGGTGCTGGCGGCCATTGAAAAAGTGCTGACACATCCCGATGAATTTTACCGCGTCGAATACCGGATCCGGGTGCCGTCCGGTGAGACCGTCTGGCTCGAGGCGCGCGGTCAAGTGTTCCGGGATGCAGACGGGAATCCGCAGCGCATGACAGGCGTCTGTATGAATATCAGTCTTAGAAAAGAACTGGAAGCGGCCTCCCGGCGCTATCAGGATGAATTGCAGAAAGCCTATGAGCGGATGGAGGATCAAGTTGAAGAGCGAACGCGGCAGCTTGTTGCTACCCATGAAATGCTTCGGAAGGAAATGGGAGAGCGGATGCGGATTAAGCGGGAACTGCTGCGGATCAGCGAGCGGGAACAAAAGCGGATCGGGCAGGATCTGCATGACAGTATCGCGCAGCAGTTTGCCGGCATTTCCATGCTGGTGCGTATCCTCGCGGATCAACTGCAAAAGGAAGATTCAACCCACGCGGCTCAGGCTTCCGAAATTCTGATTCTGGTCAAGAAGGCCATTGAAGAAACGAAACGTTTATCCCGTACCTTTTATCCGGTGGAATTGCAGCGTTTTGGTCTTCCGGGAGGTTTGCAGGATCTGGCAGCTGCGACGGAACAGATGTTTGGAATCCACTGCGAGCTGGATATTGATGAGTCTGTTGAGATCGAAAACCGGGAAACGGCAAGCCATCTTTACCGGATCACCCAGGAAGCCTTGCATAATGCTGCCCGCCATGGAAAAGCCCGGTACATTGCCATTCAGTTAAAGCAGGAAGCGCCGTTTATCCGGCTGACAATTGAGGATGACGGGATCGGCATGCCGGAAACGACATCAACATCCGGTATGGGGCTTAAGACCATGGAATACCGGACGATTCTCATTGGGGCCCGTCTGAAAATCGACTCCCGGTCCAATGAAGGGACCCGCATTACCGTCCTACTTCCTCATGCCCTGCGCGATTCCTCATCCGTTTCCGCCGTGACGTCAGAATCCGAGTATTGATTTTTCCGCCTGAGTTTTGCACTATATAGGCATGTCTGCCCCTATGCATCGTTTCATTTCAGAACCTTACCGCATTTTCTTTCCGCTTGCCATTTGCGCCGGGGCCTTTGGTGTGGGCCACTGGATGTTTTATGCTTTTGGCTGGATTTCGGGCTTTTCCGGAACTTTTCACGCGGCGATCCAGATGCAAATTTATATGAATTGTTTTGTGTTTGGTTTCTTGATGACGGCGCTGCCAAGAATGACAGGTACCCCGCATGCCTCGGCGACTGAAGTGATTTCTTTTCTGATTCTGATGTCCGGCATCGCAGGATTTCATTATGTGGGCCGGCCCGTTTCCGCCTTGTATTTTTACCTCGGCACGCTGATTGCCTTTGCCGGTTTTGCGGGACGACGCCTTTTGAAAGCAAAAAAGAAAACCTCCGCCGCCCCCGCGGTCCGGCCCCCGGTTGAATTCGTCTGGATTCCTGTGGCGTTGACGACCGGAATGGCAGGCGCCATTTTGCAGCTGGCCGGGTATGGCGTGGAGGGCTGGCGTCCGTTTCTTGTATCCGGAAAGGCCATGGTGAATCAGGGGTTTTTGCTGGCCATTGTATTGGGCGTGGGCGGTTTTCTCGGCCCCCGTTTGATGGGAACGCATAAAGTCGAGCGGCTGGAACTGGATCCGCAGAAGCGGATGATGCAGGAAAGCCGCCGCCGGTATTATCTCCAGGAAAATGTATTGCTGGGGCTGCTTTTTCTGGGCACTTTTGTTTTTGAGAGCTGGAAAGACGGAATCCCGGCATACGGCGTACGGGCGTTTATTGTTTCCCGGGTTTTCCTGCGAACCGGTTGTCTGGTTTGGAAACCGGTGAATACGGATGCCTTTGTCCAGTTGCTGTGGTTTTCTTTCTGGATGGTGTTTGCAGGAAGCTGGGGCGCTGTGGTTTATCCCGCCGGCCGCCTGCCGATGCTGCACCTGGTTTTTCTCGGCGGGTACAGTTTAATGACCTTTGCTGTCGCCACCATGGTAATTCTGAGCCATGCCGGCGCCGCGGAGAAACTGCGGAAGCCTTCCCGCATACTGGAGTTTGTTTTCGGAGGAATTCTGCTGGCAATGGCCTTTTGCGTGGCCAGTCCGTTTATGCCGGAACGTTATTTTCAGCTTCTGGCCGCTTCTGCCGTGGTCTGGCTGGCCGCGTCGGTTTTGTGGATTTGTTATGTGGCACCCTACCTGTTTCGCTTCCCGGATCCCGAACAGGTGGAACGGATGCATGAAGCTGCCAAGGCCCGCTTGCTGCAAAGCCGAAATGAGCATTGTGGTTCGGATTGCGGCGGATAGCTTTTTGTAGTAGAAACCCCGATTTCCGGTGCTCTTCTTTTCCTATATTTTCCCCTGATGAATCATAACCCATCCTCGCTGGCCGAACGGTTCCCCTGGATCATCCGCGTTCGTCTGGTGGCGGGTGCTTCGTTTCTGCTTTTCTTTGGTCTCCTGCGCCTTGCAGGCGTTCTGGAGTTTCCCTTCTGGTTATTTTCGGTCGCGCCTCTCGGCGCGATGTTCCTGAACCAGCCCTGGCCGGCCGTGGTCCGCCGTTTTCGAAATCCTTCAGTTTTGTTTTTTTTGAACCAACTGCTGGATATTGTCCTCATCACCTGGGGGCTTCATTTCGCAGGCGGGATGAATTTATTCCCGCTAGTTCTGGCTTATCCGCTTGTCTTTGTTTTTACGGGCACGGTTCTGGAACGGCATGCGGCCCTTTGGATGGCGAACCTTTCCTTTGTGGCGTACGGTCTGCTGGTTTATCTGGAATATTCCGGGATTCTGCCGCCCGTTCCGGTTTTCGATATTCAGATGAGCGGCCGCGCCCGTTTCTTTCAGGTGGTCGCGTTGTTTCCATTTTTTAATTTGATTGCCTATTTTGCTTCTTTCCTTA
>CAZGID010000211.1:0-4221 GCA_964526065.1 uncultured bacterium | reverse complement strand
GGCTGCTGCTTGAGATATCGCAGCAGTTCCAGCAAATGAAGGCGGTCCTGCTCAAAACCTTCTACGGTTTCATGAAAATCACGAAGTTCGTTTGAACAAATCTGCCGGCACTCGGCATCCAGTTCGGCCCGGACCATGCGGATCCGGTCCAGCACCCGGGGCTTGTCGCGCATCGCGCGGAGATAGGCGAAATAATTCTGCTGATAAAGCGGCCAGTCCTCGATGCCGAAGTAGGCGGCCTGTTCGGCGGGTTGGCGCACGAGCGCCATTTCCGCTCCCGTTACTTCGCCTCGCTCCACATATTCTTCAAGAACTTCATCCCGCAGTTCTTTTTCAGGAAAGGAAAGAAGCAGTGTTGCATCCATTTTTCCCGCGCCGCCTTCGACCGTCACCAGTGAAATCCCATAACTGGTTTGTAAAAAATGTATGAGGTCCTGAATGTGATGCTGGGCATCCACCACGGCGTGCGCATCCTGAATGATCACGACAAAAGGAGATTCAGAAGCCGGTTGAAGAAACAGCGATTCGAGGTGGCCGAGTTCTTCGGGAACTTTAAAGTCGGCGGAAAGATTTTTCAGCGCGATTTTTTCCGGCGCGGCATTCACCGGCAGGACCGGAGCGGCTTCCACACTGGTCACCGTAAAAATCATCGCGGTCAAGAAGGCGCTCCAGCGCAGACTCCCCCGCCGCTGCTTGGTACGATTTAAAAACCAGCCGCTCAATTGCCGCAAACGATTCTCCTCTGTCAGCACAAAACAAGCGCTTCCCGGGCCGGGAAAATCCGTTGGCCGGAATTTCCTAACCCCAGGCTTCGCCTGTTGTTGGGGCAATAAACTACGTGGGTACGCGAGCTTTCGGCACTCTAAAAAAGTATCGCAGGTGCCAGGCGGATATTCAAATGAGGCAGGTTATTGATTGCTATTTATTACTCTATGGAGTTCTAAATTTGGGGATTTTTGCGGGTTACGTCTGCAGAAGCCGGATTACAACCGCGCCGTTTGCCGGTTCAATTCCAGGAGTGCCGGAAGGCCGGGGCGGTCCAGCAGTTCTTCCAGGGACCAGGGCATCCGCAGGGACCAGTTCTGCGGCCCCATCGTTCCCGGAAAATTGATCCGGAATTCCCAGTCCGTGCCGTCGAATTCGGGATCGGTCGAAAGCCAGTCCTGCAGCAGATGCGCCGAGAAGATGGAAGCACTTTCATTCGCGCGCCGGATCGCCCGCAAGGCCAGATCCGCCCGCTGCCCGGGCTCACTGATTTCTGTCACGCCCCCTTCCGGATAGAGGTACTTCAAGTACTTCGCTTTCTCGTTATGGGTGGAGCGGAATTGATCGAGGAAAAACCACGCACGGTCTTCCGGCAGATTCAAAATACGCAGAATATCGGCTTCGCTGCCGACATCCGGATGCCAGAACAACCGGCCGTGCCGGGAACGTTCCGGATCAAACAGATGATGGTGAAAGGAGGACAAATCAATCCCCTGTTCCCGGCACTTGCGCTCGCAAAGAACTTCATCGATGCTGCCCGCTTCGTGTTCCCACCATGCCGTAAGCGGCGTCATATCATGCGTCGTCACCACCGCAATCGAATTCAGCCGGTAGCTTTCCGGACCGCTGAAATCATAGGACTTTCCCCATTCACGCATCCAGCGCTGCACATCCATGCCCGGGATACCAAATTCGCGCAGAACTTTGTAAGAACATTCCGGAACCGTACCGAGATCTTCGGCACAGGGCAGCACATCTGCTTTCTTGAGCATCAGAGTCAATATTCTCTTCCCATGTTCTTCCCAAACCGCTTCATCCACCGGATCAAATCGTCCGTTCAAGCCCCCGGACTCTTCCGGCTCCTGATCCTCAATTGTCCAAATACGAAACATGCCGACGGCATGGTCAATCCGGAAGGTGTCATAAAAATTCTGGGCATATCGCAGTTTCTGCGCGAGGTAATCATAGTCATGCGCTTCGATTTCGGCCCAGTTATAGGGCGGCATGCCCCAGCGCTGCCCTTTGGCAAAGTAGGCATCCGGCGGAGCGCCCGCGAGCAGTTCGAGTTTGAAATAACCGGGCCAGGACCAGACATCCGCGCTGTCCCGCGAAACCAGAAACGGCAGGTCCCCCATTAAAACAATGTCTTTGGACTCTGCGTATCGCTTTACCTGCAGAAATTGTTCATAACATTGCCATTGCAGCCACCGAAAAAACTGCATGCGTTCGCGGTGCTGCTTGCGGACCGCTTCCAGGGCCGCAGAGTCGCGGTTGCGAAGCGGCGCCTCCCAATGCTCCCAACCCGCCTGGCCGGCGTCTTCTTTGATCACCTTGTAGAGAACGTAATTTTCCAGCCAGAAGCGATTCCGCCGGACAAAAGATTGAAAGTTGCGGTCCTGGGAAAAATTATGCCGTCTAAAAATATCGAAGAACAAATCCATCTTGGCATGTTTGATTCCGTAATTGACCCGGCCGGGTCCGCAGGGAAACTCCTTGCGGATCGCTTCAATCCGTTTCCTGTATTCTGAGCCCCGGATTCCTTTCAGCGCTTCAGGCGCCAGATACATGGGTTCAAGAGCAAAAGAGCTCTCGGCATCATACGGCGTGAACTTATGACCGACATCATTGACCGGCAGCAATTGGAGCAGTGAATTGCCGGTGCGCACACACCAGTCAATCATCCGGAAAAGATCCGGATATTCGCCAATACCGGTGCTGTCCTGGGAATAAAGAGAAAAAAGCGGCGTCACAACACCGCTGCGGCGGTTCAGAGAAATTTTTTTCCACTGACGCCGGGCAGGGCCTTCCAGAAAGGTTTTATAATCGAAACGTGATTCCGTTTTACTCTTAATCTTTGCCATCAAGTGAGATAACCGGCTGTCAGACTCCAGCCGGACAATTCCATTTTATTATCCGTCATGCCGGACGGCTCGGTCCGCTTGCCCCCGTAGCGGACATCCTGGGTATGTAAAATTTCGCGCCATTGTCCCGCCCCGAACGGCAGCCGGATGGTTTGACTTACGGCTGAAAAAGAGGCCAGAAAAGCGGGGCGTTCCCTGCCATTCCCGCGATAGGCTACCGCCAGCCAATCGCCTTTCTGAGAATAAAACAGCTTCATGCCCTTTTTGTCAATACGGGAAATCAATCCCCATGTCTGGCGGATGCGAATAAGGTCCTGATAAAGCACGTAAATTTCCCGATGATTCTCACGGTTCAATTTCTTCCAATCCAGCCGTGACCGTTCAAACGTTTCCGGTGAAGCCGGATCGGGAACATCCCGCCAGCCGAAGGCGGCAAACTCTTCCCGGCGCCCTTTCCGGACGGCTTCTATCAGCGCCCCGTCGCCATGATCGATAAAATACTGGAACGGCGCATCTTCGGCATATTCCTGTCCCATAAAAAGAAGCGGAATGCCGGGCGCCAGCAGCAATAAGGCGGATGCGGTTTTATAGGCATCACGCGATACCAGCATATTCAGCCGCTCGCCCTGAGCGCGGTTGCCGACCTGATCGTGATTCTGAATGCAGATGACAAATTTTGAAGCCGTCAGACTGCGGCTGGAATTGCCATGAACACGGCGGCGGTGAATAGAATACTGACCGTCATAGACGAAACCATCGCGCAGCGCTTTGACGATTTCCGCCGTTCCGCTGAAATCGCGATAGTACCCCTCTTGTTCACCGGTCAACCGTGCATGAATGGCATGATGGAAATCATCGCTCCACTGGCTGTCCAGTTCATAACCGCCGGCCCGGCGCGGCCGAACGAGGCGCGTATCATTGAGATCGCTTTCGGCAATCACATACGCGGGAATCTTGCGCTTATCCGCTTCGTCATGAACACGGTCGCGAATTTCCTCGAGTAAATGCCGGGCGCCAAGATCATAAATACTATGCACAGCATCGAGCCGCAAGGCGTCCATATGATATTCCGTAATCCAGTAAAGAGCGTTTTCGATAAAAAATTTCCGTACCGGACCGCTGTCGGCATCGTCATAATTGACGGCATCCCCCCATGGGGTGTGATAGCGGGAAGTGAAATAGGGCCCGTAATCATGCAGGTAATTTCCTTCCGGTCCGAGATGGTTGTAAACGACATCCAGACATACCGCGAGACCTTCCCGGTGACAGGCATCGACCAGACGCTTCAGACCGTCGGGACCTCCATAGCTCGATTCGACCGCATACAAACCGACCCCGTCGTAGCCCCAGTTCCTCTTTCCCGGGAATTCAGCGA
>CAZGID010000210.1:0-4264 GCA_964526065.1 uncultured bacterium | reverse complement strand
ACGGCAAGTACGATCATGAAGAAACCATTGCCACGAGTTCCCGCGCCGTGATGTACCCGCAAGGGAAGTATTTAATCGTGCGCGACGATCAGCAGACCGAGATTGTCTGCAACTATATTGAAGGACAGGGCACGCGCGAAGCGTTTCTGCAGGAATTTTCAAAAGCGGTTTCACCGGGTTTTTGTCCGGATCGTGATCTGCAGCAAATCGGCTGCGCCAATCAGACCACGATGTTATCGAGCGAATCCCTGGCGATTGCCAACCGGCTGCAGGATTCCATGATTCGCCGCTGGGGGCGGGAAGAAGCCGCCCGGCGTTTCCGCCATTTCGATACCATTTGCTCGGCGACGCAGGATCGTCAGGACGCCATCATGAAACTGACACGCGAACCGCTGGATTTGATGCTCGTGGTGGGCGGCTATAATTCGAGCAATACGGGGCATCTTGTCGAAATTGCCCTGAAGTCCTGCCCGGCCTATCACGTAAAAGATGCCGATTGCCTGATTTCGCGCCGCCTCATCCGCCACAAGAAGGTGATGAGTACCGAAATCATGGAGACTCCCGACTGGCTGCCGGAAGGTCCCGTGACGGTGGGTGTGACGGCCGGGGCTTCGACGCCGAACCGGGTGATTGAAGAAGTGCTTGCCCGAATGCTTGAACTGGGGCAATGAGCGATTCCGGTTACCATCCCGCGGAGAATCCGGATCGTGAATTAAGAAAAACCGGTGTATTTTATTGCGTCAATTGCGGCGCGGAAATGACCCAGCGCTCCTGCAAAGTGCGGTGCCTGCGCTGCGGTGTCTTTGAAGATTGCTCGGATGGCGGCAACGATCCGACCAACTATGCGGAATTATGGCAAAAGTAAAACTTTATACCACGCAATATTGTCCTTATTGTACGCGGGCCAAGAGTCTGCTTCAGGCCAAAAAGGCCGACTTTGAAGAAATCGACGTGACCGACGATGCGGATACCCGGCAGAAAGTCGCCGATCAAACCGGCTGGATGACGGTGCCGATGATTTTTATTGGAAATGAGTTTGTCGGGGGATACGACGAGCTTTCGGCCCTGGATGCGGCCGGCAAGCTGGATGCCAAACTGGCCGGCTGACCGTTCGGCTAGTGATGACTAGCAAAACTTAACACCCTGCCTGCTTTTTCGTTTTGTCCGGGATTTCCCGTCTAGATAAGTCTTGAAACGCCGGGGGGGCGATGATATATTGTCCCGGCCAATGACAGGAGAGATGACATGTTGAAGCCATTTGCCACAAAACTGGAAGAAGAAATTATCTCAAAGCTGGATGAGATTTCCGAAAAGACGCAGATTCCCAAATCGCGTCTCTGCCGCCAGGCCATTGAATTACTCGCTGCCCACTATGAACGTGTTGAAGCCGATTTGCATCTGGCTGAGCGCGTACGCCGCGGGGAAATGCTCGAAACCGTAGAACCCGCCTCCGCGAAATAATACCAATTTGAAGGCCGAAGGGATGATGAAACAACCCCAAAAACAAGGACTATACGACCCTCGATATGAGCATGACGCCTGCGGCGTTGGTTTTCTGGCTCATATGAAGGGAAAGAAATCCCACGAAATCATCGATCAGGCCATGACGGTCCTGAAGAATCTCGATCACCGCGGCGCCTGCGGCTGTGAAGCCAATACCGGAGACGGTGCCGGGATTCAGATCCAGATGCCGGACAAGTTCTTCCGCCGGGTGGCTCCGGAAAGCGGTATCCAGCTGCCTCCGGAAGGGGATTACGCCGTCGGCATGGTCTTTTTTACCTCGAACGAAAAAGACCGGCGTGCCGGCGAGAAAATTTTTGAAAAGATTACGGCCGAAGAAGGTCAGACTTTCCTCGGCTGGCGCAGCGTGCCAACCATTAATGAGTCGCTCGGCCCGACGGCCCGTGCCAAGGAGCCGGTGGTTCGCCAGTGTTTTATTCAGCGCGGCGCCAAAGTCGAAGCCGGAATTTCTTTTGAACGTAAGCTCTACGTCATCCGCCGCCGTGTCGAAAACGCGCTTCGCGGACCGCAGGTCAAAGGCGGCGACTATTTCTATGTGCCGAGTCTCTCAAGCCGGACCATCATTTTCAAAGGCATGCTTCTGACCGAGCAGGTGCAGAAGTATTATCCCGACTTGCATGAACAGGATATGGAAACCGCCCTTGCGCTCGTGCATTCCCGTTTCAGCACCAATACATTTCCGAACTGGGACCGTGCCCAGCCCTTCCGTTTTATCTGCCATAACGGTGAAATCAATACCTTGCGCGGGAACGTCAACTGGATGCGCGCCCGTCAGGCTTTGATTGAATCCGAGCTTTTCGGTGATGATGTCAAAAAGCTGCTTCCGATTATTGATGAAGAAGGCAGTGACTCGGCGATGTTCGATAATTGTCTCGAACTGCTGACGCTGGCCGGACGGCCGCTGGCGCACGCCGTGATGATGATGATTCCCGAACCCTGGCAGGGTCATGATGCCATGCAGCCCGAGAAAAAGGCTTTTTATGAATACCACAGCTGTTTGATGGAGCCGTGGGATGGCCCCGCTTCGATTGCCTTTACCGACGGAATTCAGATCGGGGCGGTGCTGGACCGGAACGGTTTGCGTCCGTCACGTTACTATGTCACCAAAGATGATCTTGTGATTATGGCTTCGGAAGTCGGCGTGCTGGATGTGGCGCCGGAGCGCGTGCTGCTGAAAGGCCGCCTCGAACCGGGCCGCATGTTTCTGGTCGATACCCGCGAAGGCCGCATTATTGCGGATGAAGAAATCAAACAAAAGGTGGCGCAGGAACATCCTTACGGCGACTGGCTGGAAAAAAATCTTGTCGATCTCGACAGCCTGCCGGAATCCGCGCACGTGCATGAGCCGGATCATAAAACGGTCCTGATGCGCCAGAAGGCCTTTGGATTTTCTTTTGAGGATTTGCGGATTGTCATGTCGCCGATGGGGCAGGTGGGCGTGGAGCCGATTGGTTCCATGGGGACCGATACGCCGCTGGCCGTATTATCCGAACGCCCGCAGCTGCTTTACAATTATTTCAAGCAGCTCTTTGCCCAAGTGACGAATCCTCCGATTGACTGTATTCGTGAAGAGTTGATTACTTCCACGCTGGTCACGCTCGGCTCGGAACGCAATCTGCTGAAAGCCGATCCCGAAAGCTGCCGCCGGATTAAGTTAAAGAGTCCGATTCTGACGAACGAAGAATTTGAAAAGCTTCGTCATGTGGAACACAAGCATTTCAAAGCCGTTACCCTGCCGATTCTGTATAACCCGCGCGAAGGCGGTAAAGGATTGGAAAAGGCGCTGGAAAAATTGTTCCAGCTGGCCAGCCGCGCCATCAAGAATGGTCACAACCTGCTGGTGCTTTCCGACCGGGGCGTGAGCCGCGAGCATGCGCCAATTCCGGCGCTCCTGGCGACGGCCGGGCTGCATCACCATCTCATTCGTGAAGGGACGCGTACCAAAGTTTCGATTATTCTTGAATCCGGTGAGCCGCGTGAAGTGCATCATTTTGCGCTGTTAATCGGTTATGGCGCAAGTGCCATTAATCCCTATCTCGCTTTTGAAACGCTGGATGATTTGATTCTTCAGGGCATTCTGAAAAATATCGATCACAAAGCTGCGGTGAAGAATTATGCCAAAGCGGTTTCAAAAGGTGTGGTCAAAGCGATGTCCAAAATGGGGATTTCCACCATTCAGAGCTATTGCGGCGCCCAGATCTTTGAGGCTGTCGGCTTGAATTCCAAATTCGTTGAAAAGTATTTCACCTGGACGTCCTCGCGCATTGAAGGCGTGGGGATTGAAACCATTGCCGAAGAAGTGATGCGGCGTCATCACCACGCCTTCCCGGAACGGGAAGTGAATGGGGTCACGCTGGATGCCGGCGGGCAGTACCAGTGGCGCAAAGACGGCGAGTACCATCTTTTTAATCCGCTGACCGTTCATACCTTGCAGCGTGCTACTCGCAACAATGATTACAACTCTTATAAAGAGTATGCGCGGATGATTAATGAGCAGACGCGCAATTTATGCACCATTCGCGGACTTTTCAAATTTAAGTCAGAAGGCCGCAAGCCGGTGCCGATTGAAGAAGTCGAATCGGTTGAGACGATCATGCGTCGTTTCAAGACGGGTGCCATGTCCTACGGCTCCATCAGCAAGGAAGCCCATGAAAGCCTCGCGATTGCCATGAACCGCATCGGCGGCAAAAGCAATACCGGGGAAGGCGGTGAAGATCCGGAGCGTTACATTCCGCTTCCGAAC
>CAZGID010000209.1:214-4273 GCA_964526065.1 uncultured bacterium | reverse complement strand
GCAAAAAGACGGGCAATTTCATTTAACCGAACAAACGCTACCGCGCTCCATCAGATGCGGTGCGTGGAAACATTTTTCTCTTCTTGAAAACCCGGTGGTAGAAGGATTTTCTAAAAAATCCATAAGATGACGGCAGCCCTCCGCTGCGATCTCTTCAATCGGAACATGAAACGTGGTTAAAGCCGGCTGCATCTGGGCAGCTGCTTTTTCATCATCGAAACCGAGCACCGAAACATCCTCCGGACACGAAAGCCCCGCATCACGCAAGGCACGCAAGACGCCAAAGGCCATTTTGTCATTTAAGCAAAACACAGCCGTCTCTTTCATTCCCTTTTTCAAATGCGGCTGAATCATTTCACGCGCAAGATTTTCCTGAAAATGGCCGCAAAGAATGTTGTCTTCCGGCAGCTCAATCCCGGCCTTTTTCAATTCAGCAATAAAACCATCCCGGCGCAAATTGCTGTCGACGGAATTGGCCGGACCGGTCAATAACCAGAACTGACGATGTCCTTTTTCAAGAAGGTATCGTGCTGCCATCTCACCCCCGCGGCCGTGATCGGCGCTGACGAAATGCCCGCGAATGCCTTCCTCAGGATCCCCAATGATGACAACGGGAAGATTCAACCGGTTCAAATCCTTTTTAGAATCAAAATAAACATGCCAATGCGCAATGATCAGACCATCCACCCCATCAGCCGCCCGGAAATCATAGCGAAGGTTTTCGGGATCGCGTTCTTTGAGCATCAAAAGTTTGAAACGATAGGGTGAGTCCAGCATCGCATCGGAGATACCCGAAAGAATCCGGGCATAGTAATCATCCAGGAAAATGCCGCGGCCATGGGGCAAAATAACGCCGAGTGTCCGGAATCCGGAACGCGTTAATCCGCGAGCCGCCTGATTGGGAATATACCGGTGGCGCTGGATCAAAGAGTCAATCTTTTCGAGGGTCGCCGGCGCCACACGGGGACGCGTGCGCGGATTGATTGCGCGGGAGACGGTCGCAATCGAAACCCCGGCCTTTTCTGCGATTTGATAGATGGTAAGCCCGCTCATATGTAAGCGGTTACATTGTAAAGCAATTCCGGCGGGCCTTCAATGCAGGAGAGTCAGCTTTTCACTGTTTCCAGCGCCTTCAATTCACTCAGCAGAACATCCTTAAGAAGCGACATATCCCCCTTTGGTGTCTTGAGATAGAGGATTCCGCTGCCGCCTTTCGGACGATAGGCATTTTCTTCAATAAAGCGGGTCGCCGACTCATTGGCGTAATGGGTCGCAAGGTATTTCTTGGCTTCCTGAAGGGCCACCCGTGAATCGAAATCCCGCCCTTCATAATGAATTAGATAATCCGTATTGCGATAACGGTCCAGAAGATAAATAAGTTTGGAGAGCTCGGTCTGACTGCGCTGTCGGTAAAGCTGAAACGCGCGAGACTCCGATATCGGCGGCAGCCCTTCGGCCAAGACCGGAACACTAAAAATCATCATAAGAATAAGACCCGTAACGATGACACGCATTTGTTTCATGGCTTCAAATCCTCCGTGGCGACTATTATACCTTGGTCACCCGTGTCTTGCCGATAGACTTCTTTACTTCTTTATCATCCTCCTCCGGCGGTTTAAAACAATAATGTTTCCAGAGATGGAGCCGTTTTACTTTAGCATCCTTCCCCGGCGGCGGGGTTAGTTCATGCATGTAATAGATCTTGAATTCCATCACCTGCTTCGAAAAGGGATGCGATTGATTCCATTCCCGGCAAAGATAACGGGCATAGTAAAGACGAAGCGCCGTTCTGCGCTTGGAATGAATCGTCGTCAGATATTTACGCCAGCGCTGGGTCCGGTAATCACGGGAAACCAGCTCCGGCTTTTCCCAAGTAACAGGCGCCCCATCCCGGTAAATATCGACTAGAGTACCATCGCGTAATTTACCGGGAATGACATACCACCCGTCATCCTTATAAACATTGGGGGAAAACATGTTCCATCGTTGATCCAGTTGAAACAGAATCCCAAACCAGCGCATATCGCCGGGAACACTCCACTTGGAATTCTGAACTGTTCCCAAATTCCAGAAAAGAACATACAGCAGTAAAATGAGCGGAACCGTTTGTGTCCACCATTTCGGACCTGCAGCATAAGGCCGAACATGAATCGGCTCGGCGGGGCCGGGGCTGGCTGCCTGAGCCATATAGACATCGTGACAAATCACATTTCCAAACCGCTGTACCGGACCCCAGCGAAACAAAGGCCTGAAAATCCACAGCAGAGCGGAATGGTCACAGATCGCCCGAATGGCATCAAAATTATAATACCGGCTTCCTTCCGAGACGACGGCAATACAGGATTGTCTTGTTTTCCGTTCGGATTCGATTTCGGGATATTCTTGAGAAGGAAGCAAAGCGGTCTGCGACCGCAGAAAAAAAGTATGGATCAGGCGCACTGAATTTTTTATCCAGGCACTGGTTTCATCATAATAAATTTGAAGCGGCGGCTTTCCGGTCCGCCGGAACCCCTTTAAAAGACGGTCCCAAAACCACGACGGGATAAAAGGAAACATGGCCGCACAGCAAATCCACGTAAAAAGCCCCACCTCAATCCCCAGCCGGAATCCGAGGATCAACACAAGGTAAATTCCAATACCGATCGTACGAAGCGGTCCCGTCAGCACCGGAATAAAGAGCAGAATGGATCCGTATCGCTCAAAATAAAGCGTAAACCACGTCATGCTTTTCAGAACAGACAAGGGCATCATCAACATATATTTCGCTAAGGGAGTGGCGAAAGAATCAATGCTGAGCGCATAATAAATGGCGGTCCCTTTCTCCCAATCGGAACCGGTTTTCAGCATGGCCGCAAAAACCCACATCATAACCACCTGCCCCAGATACGCCACCGTTCCCCAGGATAAATAACGATTCGGCATCTGCTTTGAAGACAAATAAAGCGTACTGTCAACCGAATAGCGGGCACCGAGAGGAAGAAACAAACTCCAGAAAAGCATCATGCGCAGCAAGGCATCCCCGCCCTGCAAAAGATAAGGATTGCGGGTATGCAAAGAAATCAACAAGATCCAGGTCCCGAAGTTCGCCAGACGGGTCCGGTACCCGACAAGCAGCATGACGGCAAACACCGCATGGATCACAAAAAGCAAGCCGGTAACAAAGCTTGTGCCGCTGGCCAGATGGAAGGACATGTACCAGGGATGGGCAAACTTTTCGAGAAGCGCGTATCGGGGCAGGATGCCGAAGTCGGTGTAATGGGCCCGCAGATCACCGCTACGCCAGTAGAGATCGGCCAGAACAATCAGCGCCATGCTGATGCGCAGCAGGGCCAGAGAACGAAGATCGATGCCGAAGAGCTCTTCGATCTTGCGTTTCCACCATGGAGAATGAGACATCGAGAAGGGCTCCGGTTGTTAAAAGCTCTTTCTAGGTATCGGCATACAAATCATTTTTTAAAGAAGATGGAAATCGGGAGGGAACGCAAAGAAGAGTCACACCACGATCATTTCATCAGAAGAAGCCAAGTGTTCCATCTGCATAAGATGATCATCGCGCCGAGAACACAGGTATTCAAGCTCCATCATAGGACTGGATGCCTCCATATCCCGAAGTTCTGCATCCAAAGCTGCCCAGTATCGTACCTTTTCATGTAATCACACCTTACTTAACTTTCAAAGTCAGATACGTAATACCAATGACTTCTCCCTGGTCATTTAAACTTTCTATGGTGATCTCGGCATCGGATGCTCCTGCCGGAGGATTCGCAACCGCCTCATACTGGCCTCTACCCGTTTTCTTTAAGCCCGTTACCCACGAAGGCAATCCGATAAACCGGGCATCTGCAGTCTCGTTATTATCCGGCATAAACACAAGCTTGCTTTCTACATCAGCTTCCAGTTCCTGGGTCGCCCACTTCTCCTCAATTTGTGTATTCCCGCTAGTCCCCGTCACTCCCGTCGTTCCTGTTGTCCCCGTTGTTCCTGTTGTTCCTCCACTTCCGGATTTAACTTTCAAAGTCAGATACGTAATACCAATGACTTCTCCCTGGTCATTTAAAC
>CAZGID010000209.1:0-114 GCA_964526065.1 uncultured bacterium | reverse complement strand
TCCCGCTAGTCCCCGTCACTCCCGTCGTTCCTGTTGTCCCCGTTGTTCCTGTTGTACCGGTTACACCCGTCATCGCATCCAGCGCTGTCGTTCCGTCCACATATCCCGTCGGAT
>CAZGID010000208.1:918-4276 GCA_964526065.1 uncultured bacterium | reverse complement strand
CCGGTATCCATCGGAAAGGGCGATCAGCAGCCGTTCAATCCGGCTCCGGTCCTGCACGACTTGATCGAGATCCAGCAATGCCGCGCCATCCTGCCCGGCAGTTTCCTGCGAAGAAGAGACGGGGGCATCCGGAGCCTGCAGAGTGGGTGCCGAAAGCCGGCCCCGGATACCAGTCCCGTCGAGAGACGCAATGACAATGTCTTCCATTAACCCCGTGCTGATGGCATCGGTTATGCTTTCATCCCCGGCAAGAAGCGCATCGTCAAAAAATCGTAAAATACCAAAACGGTCATAGAGGGAAAGCGCCCCGGCCGCCACGCTTCCTTCGGGATCTGCACGGCGGAATGCCGGTGTCCGCACAAACTCCCGCACCATATAAAGAAGCAAAGCCCGGAAGCGGCCTTCCATTTCAGGCATCGAAGCAACCGCCGAATGCAGCGATTCGAGTTCTCTCAATAACGCCGAAAATTCAATGAGGTGAATGGTGTCTAACGCCTCCTCGGCCGCCGCATTCCGCAGGGGTTCAAAACGCAGCCGCAGATCTTCGATAACCTTAAGCAATTGCGACATCTCGGTTACATCCGCCGGAATCCCCGCTTTCTTCTGCAGCACATACGCTCCGGTTTCGTATCCGAAAAGAAAACGGTTGGAATCGATAGCCGCTTCCGCCGCATCCACTTTTTCAGGCTCGGCCAGAACTTCCACCAAATCCATATTGCGCGGCATGGAAGAGCGGAAATCCATCACCATGGCGCCAGACTCCGCCAAAAGGTTTTGGGCAATGTGATCATTGAGATTTTTCTCACTTCCGGGCAGACGAACGACCTGCATGCCAGCCTTTACAAGGCTGAAATGTATTTGGCCGCGGCTTCCGTATTCTTCCACCAGCGAAGAAATTGTTTCCGGATTGGACGCGTCGGTTTCGGAAGCAAACACAACTTCACGGTTTCTTCCCTGCCAGAAAAAGCGGACTACATGCACGGCAGGGGCGGTCTGTTCCACTTCAATGCCGGTTTCAGGAACCCCCATCGCCGTCAATTCCGCCAAAAGCAGGGGCCAGGCACCCGGCCGGCGCTCCTGATCTTCGAGCCCCACGACGGTCGGAGCAGTCACCCAGCCGGACAGGCGTTTGTCATTCAAATACATATTTCGTGCCACGCGCTGTTCCGGTTCAAGCTGTTCCGAATAAAAGCGGACCCGGTCCACCAGAATCAAACGATCCGCATCGGATAAGGCGAAGGCCGTGGAAACATCCGCTCCCGAGGCGACATAAAGACCGGTGACCGGTTCTCCTTTTGCGGCTTCTTTTAAAGCGGGGGCCAGAATGCGATCATGCAAATCTTCAAGGTTGCGAAGCCGGTTTTCGCCGCCCACCAGTTCCGGGGGCACGCGGGCTTCGGGCCGCGCTTCGTTGTCTCGTGCTTCCGGCCGATTCTTGCCGGTAAAAACCAGTTCCCGGCCGGAAATCGTAAAATCAGAAGTTTCAGCCGACAAGGCCTCAATGCGTGCGCGCACATAACGCCAGCCGTCATATTCTCCACGGCCAGGAATCACGGCGACTTCCGCCGCTTCAATAATTCCCGGATACTCTTCCCGAATCTGTTCCAGTCGTTCGTCCAGGAGCCGCATTAACCCTTTGGAAGCAACCGCCGCTCCGTAAATCAGATTCTGTCCGCCGCGCCCGCGAACGGATGCGGCCATCTCCGTGAGAAGATCCATCTGAAGTTCGGCACTGCCTTCCAGGTAAGGGACAAAGAAAATTTCTTCCGGCTGTTTTTCGGTTTCATGCTCCCGCAGCCAGCGGCTATCTTCAAGCGTGAGGGCATCGGCCCGTGCGCCGACGGCATAGCCTTCCAGCCGGCCGCCGCGAATTTGAATAAAAACCGAGGCCAGCTCCTGCTGCAGAAAACGCTCCAGCCATCCCGCCGGTTTCTGCAAACGGGATTCGAGCGACTCAATCCATCCGGCAGCGGCTTCACGTTGATTTTCGAAATTTGCCGCATTCAAATGCAAGAATCCATCGGTCACCGGGGCCGCGACATCTTGTGCCGCCGGCGGAAAAATTTCAACGTGATGCCGGCCCGTACCATCCTGCAAAGGCCGGTCAACCGCCAAACGGTACCCGGCCGCCCCTAAACGTTCCTTTAAACGTTCGTTGGAAAATATCCGCTGAACCAGTTCGTAACTGCCGCGTTCTCCGGCCCGCAGATCCGCCACAATCGGTAATTGCGGAAAATCCTGATGGGCTTCCTGAACAAAATTTTGAAGCAGTTTCATTCCAATGTCCTGCCCGCGCATCGCAGGATCCACAGCCCAATCGCGTATGTGGAGAATCTCCCGATTATTGGCTGCATCGTAACCAACATAAGCCACGATATAACCCGCAAGTTTGCCGTTAAGGTAATAACCCCGAGAATAATTTTTACGGCGCTTCCCTTTAGCAGCCTCATTCAGGGCCGCCCGCAGGAGATTATTCTGAACCCCCATAATGCCCTGCATCAGCTCGGATTCCAGAGAACCGAACACCTTGCTTTCCAGATAAGCCACATCAAGTGTGTCTTCAGGACCAATGGGGCCGATTCCTTCGGCGGGCGGCGCCGCGGCTTTTCCCTTGAGCTGAAGCGGCAGCAGCATGACCTGACCGCCTTTTTTGTCGGTATAACCGATGACGGTTTCCGCCATGTAGGGATGGGCATTTTCAAACTGGTTGGTCAGGTGATAATCGTTGTACCCCATTCCGATCTCGATCCGTTCCCGGCTGAGCGGCAAACCGCCGACCTCACCGTTTTTGGTGACCGGATAGCGCGAAACATATTCCGCAAAAAAGGTTCGGTACATTTCACGGATCACTTGCGTCCAGGTAATACCCGGAGCAATTTCTTTTCCTTCTTCCATCCGCTGCCGGTAATTCCGGTCGCCTTCAATATTGTCGGGACCAATATAGGCCTCCCGGCGCGCAGTTGTTTCAAAATCCGAATCCCGCAGTAATTGGTAGAGGTTGGGATTTTCACCGTTCCGAACCGCCGTACTGAGCTTTTCATAAAGATCATTCACCGGCATTCCCATATTGCGGTCCACGGTAATCACGGAGGTCACGATGGATTTCCGCTGTTCCTCACCCCGGCGATCGCGGGTTTTAACGGCGAGCGCAAAGTTACCAAAAGGCAGCATGGTATAAATCGCGTTTTTCCCGGTTCCGAAAGACATACAGCTCGGACAATCATTGCCCGTGGTAATGGCATTGGGATCCGACTTGGGATAAATCACCGCCTCAAACTCCTGCCCCAAATCCTGACCGCCGAGCTTGCGCCTTGCGAGTTTGTAATGAGCCGCCTCTTCCGCCGTCAATGAACGCGCA
>CAZGID010000208.1:0-908 GCA_964526065.1 uncultured bacterium | reverse complement strand
CGCATCCGCTTCCGCTTTTTTAAAGAGCCGGATGATGTATTGCCGGAACTGCATCCGGACCTCGTGAGACGGTCGTCCTTCCTGAAGATATTCCTGCAGAGCCGCGGCCTTGGGATTCTGTGCATTCAGCGCCACCTGTTGAACGAGCGTTCCGGCATTGAGCTGCCGGAAAAATTTCGGCATCCATTCAATCACGCGCTCGACAGCATTCTCCGGAGTCACCTGCAGCGGCCGGCCTTCAGCATCACTCAATCCCAGTTGATTGACATAATCGGCCAGCGCGGCGGCATCGAGAAAATTCTCGCGCAGCATCATGGCATGCCAGAGCGGTTTCATGGACGTCAATAAAACATCGAGTGCCCAGCCGTCCAAATGGAGATACATGGTCATCTCCATGGGCTTGACCGCCATCATGGAATCCAGGCGCCGCGTAATCATGGCCTCGGTAAATTCCCGGTAAGTCAAATCCACATAACCGTTATCTTCTACCTCTTGCGCAAATTCTTCCGGCGTGACGCCGGTAAAAGGCCGGGCCTGCGTGCCGATATCCGGGCCAAAATCGAGATCATTCTCAATCAATTGAATTCCTTCTTCTCCCTCCGTCGCGCCTCCCATAAACCAGTCATCCTCCTCAAAATCGGGAGTCTCGGCAAATTCCTCTTCTCCGTCCTGCCCAATAAACGGCAGCCCCAGCGCCAGTCCGGGACTTCCCGCCGTCTCTTCTTCTTCAACGGTCTCTTCCGGAGCCGAAGCCATGTCCCGGACCAGAACCCGGCTCCCGCTCAATTCATTGCGCAATGCCGCCGGAATATGATCATCCGGTGCGTTCCAGAAGGCTTCCGGATTGCGGATCAGATTTTCAATGGCCGCCACATCGGATATTTTTCCGGAAAAAATAAGATCCATGT
>CAZGID010000207.1:0-4303 GCA_964526065.1 uncultured bacterium | reverse complement strand
ACTCTTTACGCAGGATCAGGTGCGTGACGAAGCCCGCGGTTACCGCTGGCATGCCGCGACCTTGAAAAAGTATGCTCCGGCGGCCCGGAGCATTCTCGATGTGGCCTGCGGCGGCGGTTATTTTTTCCGCGAAGCGCGCACCGTGTTCGGCCCCGAGGTGGCGCTCACCGGCATCGACATTTCGCCCGAAGCACTGCGCATTGCCCGCGGAGAATGTGCGACGGCGCAGTACGTGCTTTCGGTGGGCGAGGCCCTGCCGTTCCGCGAAAACAGTTTTGATGCCATTACCTGCCTGGGCAGTCTGGAACATTTCCTCGACATTCCGGCGGCGGTGAAGGAAATGATGCCGCTCGTGCGGCCGGGCGGGCTCTTTTACATTCTGGTGCCGAATCTTTTCTGGTACAAGGATGTCTGGGCGGTGATGTGGTCCGGTGAGAAGAAAGACCGCAATCAGACGCAGGAACGTTTCTGCAGCCGCGGGGAATGGACCCAGATTCTGGAATCGACCGGTCTGAAAGTGACCGCGGTGGAAAAGTACAACGGCATTGCGCGCTACGGCTGGAAGCAGCAGTTGAAAGACTGGTTCGTGCCGCTCAATCTTTCGTACCATTTTGTTTTCATCTGTCAGGTTTAAAGGTGGTTTCATGGAATCGCTGAAGGAACTGAACAAGATCTGCCAGAAGCCGCAGTACCGCGAAAAGGGGAACCTGATGGTCCGTTACTTTTTGCGGGATGCCGCTTTGCCGATGACGTGGCTGCTGCTGCATACGCCGGTGACGGCGAATCAGGTGACGCTTGCGGCGCTGGTGATCGGCGCACTGGCCGGATTTTTTCTCGGGCTGCCGGGCACGGGTGCTTTTGTGGCGGGCGCGCTGCTGCTGCAGTTCTGGTATTACCTGGATCACGTGGACGGGCAGATTGCCCGCTACCGCGGCACGGCCGGATTAACGGGCCGCTTTTTTGATTTCCTCATGCATCATCTGATTCATGCCATGGTGCCGTTTGCACTGGGATTTTTTGTGTTTCACCGGACCGGCGCTTCCTTCTTTCTGCTCTGGGGCTTTGGCGCGTCACTGGCGATTTTCAGTTTCAATCTGGTGCATGACATCAAATACAAAACCTTCTTTGAAAAACTGATGAGCCTGTCGAATCCGGGCTTGAAGACGGGGACAGAAAACCGGACGGAAGCGGCGGCAGAAGCTCCGGCGGGAACAGCCGTCCGTAAAAGTTGGCTGCATCGCGGCTTTTCGTGGCTGCACAAACTTTGTGAGATTCATATTCTGATGAATGTCCTCACCGGGGCGGCGCTGGTGCAGGCGCTGTTCGGGACCGGGGACTGGCGGTTTCTGCTGGGCCTGTTTTACGGCACGGCCATGCCGCTGATTGCCATCGTGAAAATTACCTACCTCATTCAACGCCGGGAAATCGATGACGAATTCGAGCGGACTTGCCGCGCCTCCTGAGGCCGGAACAGTGAAACGGGCGCCGGTCGCGGCCGACGTGCTGGCCTGGGCTCTTTTTGCGTGGGCGGTTTTCATGCTGTTCACCAATGCGATTCCGTTGATGCTCGCCGTTTCCCCGGAGACGGCCGTCACGAAAAAAATGGCCACCAAGGTCTGGCGCCTCGGGCTGTTGATTCCGGCACTGACCTTCGGCGTCTGGGCGGCATTCCGGCCGTCCGGTTTTGCCGGTCTTTCGCTGGTGCGTTTTCTGCGGGGCTTCAAGGTCCGGCCGATGGCCACGGCCGTTTTGCTGTTCGCCGTGTACACGGCGCTCATGAGTTTTGCCGGGTTTGTGCGGCATGAGGCACTGGAATCGCGCGCATTCGATCTGGGGATTTTCGTTCAGGCCGTCTGGAACACAACCCAGGGGGATTTCCTTTATTCCTCGATCAAAGGCGGTATTTGCCTGCTGGGCGATCATTTCAGCCCGGTGCTGGCCCTGCTGGCGCCGGTGTATGCGCTCTGGCCGGAGCCGGAATCCCTGATTTTCATGCAGGCCCTGGCGGCGGGCAGCTGCCTGCTGCCGCTGGTTTGGCTTGCGCGGGAGAAGACGGGCAGCGCGGGCATCGCGCTGGTGTTCGGCCTGCTGTATTTTTTTTATTTGCCGACGCGTAATGCCTTGCATGAGGATTTTCATCCGGAAGTGCTGGTGGAAGTCTTTTTGATTCTGGCTTTTATTTTTCTGGAGAAGCGGCGCACGGCCGCGTTTTTGCTGATGCTGGCGGTGGCCGTGCTGGCGAAAGAAAATTTCTGGGGCATTGCCTTTGTATTCGGGATTTATGCTTTCTTCTTTAAAGGACAGCGCCAACTGGGAGCGGCGCTGATGATTGTTTCCCCGGTGGTGTTTCTGGCGCTGGTGCGCTGGATCATTCCCGGTATTTCGGGACAGCCTTATTTGTACACCGGCAACTATTTTGAATGGTTCCGGAATCCGGCGGCGCTGTTCGGCCATCTCTTTGATGCCGAATCCGGGGAATATGTCATGGAAGTTTTTCTGCCGTTTTTGTTTCTTCCGTTCTTTTCGCTGCCGGTGCTCCTGCTGGCGGCGCCGGTGCTGTTTCAAAACCTGCTTTCCATTAATGAAGCGATGCGTTCATTCAGTTACCATTACACCACCGGGATGACGCCGTTTCTTTTTATTGCGGCGATCTACGGCTTTCAGACGGTCACCGCCCGCTGGCCGCAGGTCATGTCCCGCCGCCACTGGCTCGCCGCGCTGCTGCTCTTTGCCGGACTGATGCGGTCGGAACCGGGCGAATATTTTTTTCTGCATCACAGTCTTGCGAACCAGACGCCGCACCGGGTGTGGGTGCGCGAACAGCTGCGGGCGGTGCCCGAAAAAGCGTCGGTTCTGACGCACAATAATTTCATCCCGCAGCTGGCGAACCGCCGCGAGGTGCATCAGTTTGATTACCGCGAGGGCTGGTCCAAGGCCCGGGAAGCCGAAGCGTTAAAGCCCGACTTCGTTATTTGGGACGAATCCTTTTGGGAACCCGGGACCCTGCCGTCCGGTGCAGTGGAGGCAGATCTGGTGGCGCTCGGGTATCAAAAAACAAAAAACCGGAATGGATTTTCGATGTTTAAGAAATCAAAGTCATGAAGAGAAAGACTCGAAAGAAACCGCGGATTCTCGTCGTCTTTGGCACGCGTCCGGAAGCGCTCAAGCTGGCGCCAGTGATCCGGGAAGGGCGGAAGCATCCGCGGCTCGATCTGAAAGTGGGACTGACGGCGCAGCATCGCGAAATGACGGATCAGGTGCTGGATTTATTCCGCATCCGTCCCGACTTTGATCTGGATTTGATGCGGAAGGGACAGACGCTGAACCAGCTGGCGGCGCGGGTGCTGGAAAAACTCAGCCCCGTGCTGGAACGCGTGCAGCCGGATCTCCTCATGGTGCAGGGCGACACGAGCAGTGCGTTTGCAGCGGCCCTGGCGGCGTTTTACCATCAGATTCCGGTGGCGCATGTGGAAGCCGGGCTCCGCAGCCACGACCGCTTTGCGCCGTTTCCCGAAGAAATGAACCGGGTGCTGGTTTCCCGGCTGGCGGATTTTCATTTTGTTCCCACGCGGCTGGGCGCGCAAAATCTCAAGCGGGAAGGCATTCCCGCGCGGACGATTCACGTGACCGGCAACACGATTGTGGATGCCTTGCAAATCGCCCGCAAGGAAAACCGGCGGCGGAAGCATCCGGTTCTGGATCAACTCGAACCGGGCAAGCGGCTGGTGCTGGTGACGGCGCACCTGCGCGAAAGTTTCGGGGAACCGCTCGCCTCCATCTGCCGCGCGCTGCTGGATTTGACGCGGCGGTATCCGGATCTTCAAATGATTTTTCCCGTGCATCCGAATCCGCGGGTACGGAAACCGGTGGAGGCGCTGCTGGGCAAGTCGCGGGCGATCCGGCTGGTGAAGCCGCTGGGATACGGTGAGTTTCTGGCCTTGCTGGACCGCGCGTCGCTGGTCCTGACGGATTCGGGCGGGATTCAGGAAGAAGCGCCGTCTTTTGGCAAACCGGTGGTGGTGTTAAGAGACGTGACGGAGCGCCGTGAAGCGATTGACGCCGGCTGGGCGCGGCTGGCCGGCACGTCCCGGGCAAAAATTGTACGCGAAGCGGATTTTTTTCTTCGAGGCCGGAGCAACAGAAAAGCGTCCGCCAATCCCTTCGGGGACGGCCGCGCGGCCCGGCGGATCTTGAAAATTCTCGACGACGGCTGGAAAAAGCGGCAGTCTTTTCATGCGTTTAAATAAAGGTTCCGGGAGCCTGTTAATGCTGGATCCCGGATAGGGCCTGCGGCCCTTCCGGG
>CAZGID010000206.1:0-4311 GCA_964526065.1 uncultured bacterium | reverse complement strand
TCGTTCGAGATGACATAAGGACGGTTTATCGTAGAAATTGCGGCCTGTAACTATATAGAAAGTTGAGTTCATTGTTATGCAGCACAACCTGATCAAAATGGGACCCGTTAAAAGCCTGTTCACAAACCCATCTCGCAGTTCCACAAAAAAATCGTTCTCCGGATCGCCGGCCGCTTCAGGAAATGGCATGATTCACCTTCTCGATCCGGACCGCGCTGAATTTAAACTCCGGTATTTTCGAAAGCGGGTCCAGTGCCCTCTGAGTCAGAATATTTGCCGATTTCTCATCCGCCCAGTGATAAGGAATAAAGACCGTATCGGGACGAATTGTTTTCACCACCTTCGTCTTGAGAACCAGACTGCCGCGCCGCGAAGTAACTTTGACAGAATCACCTTCCGCCAGGCCGTATTTTTGGGCTAATTTGGGATGGACCTCAAGATAGGGATCGGGACATTCCTGATTGAGAAAACCAATCCGGCGGGTCTGGGTTCCCGACAAATAATGATAAATAACACGTCCTGTCGTCAGATAAACCGGATACTCTTCGTTAATTTCATCGGCTGAAGGCCGGTACTCGACTGGAAGGAACCGTGCTTTGCCGTCCGGATGCGCAAATTTTCCACCCTCGAAAAGCCTGGGCGTTCCGGGATGGTCCAAAGACGGGCAGGGCCAGAAAATGCCCATGTTCTTTTCGATCTTCTCATAAGTGATCCCGTAGTAATCCACCGTGCTGTCTTTTGAAGCAACACGCAATTCATTAAAAATATCCTCCGCGCAGGAATAGTTAAAATATTTTTCTTTTCCCAGCCTTTTGGCTAAGTCCAGAAAAATGTGCCAGTCCACCTTGGCTTCGCCCGGCGTGTCGACGGCCTTGCGGATTCGAATGACACGGCCTTCGGCTGTGGTGGCAGTGCCTTCGTCTTCTTCATGCAGGGATCCCGGCAGGATGATATCGGCAAACCGCGCGCTCTCGTTCATAAAAAAATCAATCGCCACATAAAACTCGAGTTTCTTTAAAGCTTCCTCCGTAAAGCGGGCGTCCGGCAAGCTTACGGCAGGATTGAAACAAATACTCAGAAGACCTTTGATTTTTCCGGCGTGAATCTCATTCATGATTTCCTGGGCAGAAAGCCCTTTTCCCGGAAGGTCTTTTTCGTCAATGCCCCATATTCCGGCGATGTGCTTACGCTGTTCTGGGTTGGTAATGTCCCGGTTCCCGGGGAGTTGGTCGCACTTGTGCCCGTGTTCGCGCCCGCCCTGACCGTTGCCCTGACCGGTAATGGTACCGTAACCGCATCCGGGCTTGCCGATACGACCGGTTGCTAGGACGAGATTAATGCAGGACAAAACATTGTCGACACCCTTTGTATGATGCTCAATGCCCCGGGCATGCAGAAGAAAACTGCGCTTGGCCTCTCCCCACCACTGGGCAGCCAAACGGATACTCTTGGCTGGAACCCCCGTAATTTTTTCACACGCTTCCGGAGTGTAGGAAGTCACTGTGTTTTTAACTTCATCAAAGCCCAATGTGTGATCCTGGATAAATTTTTCATCAATTTTTCCATTCTGTATAAGGAGATGAAGCAGCGTATTAAAAAGATGCGAATCGGTGCCTGGCCGAACCGGAAGGATTAGGTCAGCGGTTCTGGCAATCGGCGTAATGCGCGGGTCGACCACAATTAGTTTGGCTCCGCGGTCACGGGCCCGCCAGATATAATCGGTTGTAATCGGCGCACATTCCGAAACATTCGTGCCCGCGCAAAGGATCAAATCAGTCTCCAGAATATCGGCCCAGGAATTGGCTGCACGGTCCACCCCGAAAGCCTTCTTGTTTCCTGTCCCGGCCGAGACCATGCAAAGTCTCCCGTTGTAATCGAGATTGGCGGTTTGTAGTGCCACGCGGGCAAATTTGCCGATAAGATAGGATTTTTCATTCGTCAGCGAAACACCGGACAAAAGAGCGAAGCTGTCCTTTCCGTGTTCCCTCTGAATTTTTTGAATAGCCTCGATCACACGGTCATACGCGGTATTCCAATCAATGCGTTCGTAGCCTTTCCCCGGCCGGTTCTCGAGCGGATACATCAGCCGGTCCGGGTGACTGCCCTGCATATAACGTTTCACACCCTTGGGACACAGCTTACCCTCATTAAAAGGAAATTCTTCCCACGGATCGAACCCAATAACCTGATTACTTTTGACCTTCAGAATAATGCCGCAGCCCTGCCCGCAGAAACAGCAATGCGTTTTGACGCGCGCGTCCGGCTCTTCGGAAGCCATCTCCCATCCCCCTGGAGGCTCAAATTTTAAATGGGGGCCAAATTGCTCTTCAATCTTTTGTTTTGATACTGGAAGATCTGCCATATCACTTACCTGCCTTTTCACGGTCAAAATGACCCCGCAACTGCCGGTGCTGAGACCACATCAAAAGCTTTCGCCGGCATAGGGGGCAAAGATCCTGAACAGGCGCTTCATTCGAATCCCCGTACCGGAATCCCGTTTCATGGAGAGTTTCCTTCACATCCTGCATCTGCATATGGCTTGTGAATGGTGTCTGACATTTCAGGCATACAGCTTTTTCTCCGGATAGTCTTTCCCGGATATAGACAGACGCTCCGAGCTGGGCGCCCCGCTGGTAAATATGAAAGAATTTGCCGAAGGGCAGATAAACAAGAAAAACAACAACGGTAAAACAATGAAGCGTCGAGAGCACCCGGTAATGCTCACCGTCCAGAAAACGCGCACTGAATGTCAAAAAAAGTCCGGTGACAGCAACGGCAAATAGAATAAGAAGCGGAAGCATGTCATTAGTAAAACTCTGGCCGGCAACCACATCCGGACGAAGGATGCGGCGTGTAAACGCCATGACAGTCCCCAGAATGACCAATAGGGAGCAAAAATTGAGTGCATTAAAAAAGAAAAAACCAATAATTTCGTCCGGATGAAAAATTAGCTGCGGAAATCCAAAGACATAAAGCTGATAAAGTTTTGGAGTAGCGGAAACCGTCTCAAAATGAAGCCAACCGAAAACCAGAGGAAAAGTAACCGCGAATGCGATGAGCGTGCCCCATGCCAAAGAAAAGTGCATGACCCACCGGTAGAAGCTCCGGTTCCGGATAAAACGTTGCAAAATAACATGCTGGATAACGCCCCGGCCAATGCTGGCAATCTCTTTGAAAGCGCCCCTGCTCTTCAATGCTGCAACACTTCGCTTCCATAACCTCCTGGTGGGCGGGCGGTCCAGCCATACGGTATACCGATAAACGATTCCCATAACTGCAAAAAGCGTGGCAAAAAGATAGGGTATCAAGACCGCATCAAAATAAAGCAATCTTCTAGAACCGATAACAATCAGCACGGCAAGCAGGCCGCTTGCCAGAACTCCATTAATGAACGCTTTTTTATGAAGCCGAATCACCATAAAACAATCTCCGATATGTAATTCCCGCCATACAGTTTATAAAAGTCTTCATCAGAAGCAAAGGGGAATCTGACCGGGACCCGGTTCAAACGCAAAAAAAACGGAAGGCAAGAAATGCAACGAAAATTGCAGAGATCCCCGGAGAAAATTCGAAGATAAGTAATCCGTCGAGCAAAAGAGTCGCCGAGTGGTTCGTGTAACACCTATTCTCTCCTTTCCAATTCGTCCGCCAACAATCGTGGCGGATTCGGGAGGCTATTCCGTTTCCGGAATAACCCTCGCGTTTCATGAGCCCTAGCTCTCGACCTTAGGCCTTAGGCCCCCTGAAATCGGAGAAGACACATCATCCGGCTACAGCTAAAACCGGCTTTTTACATTCTATGAAATGGCAGGATTCAAATACATTATCCTCATATTGAGATTCAGAAAAATCAACATTACGAAATTCACACGCCTTGAAAACCGAGTTTCGTATTTCGCAATGGCGCATATTCACCTCATGGAACCGGACATTTTCAAAAACCGCCTTTAAGAACTGAGCTCCGATCAGGGTGGATTCATCAAAAGCCGCATTTTTTATCCGTGCCTCCAGAAACTTTGCGTTCAATAATTGGGACATCCGGAACGAAACATCCTCTAAATCGACGGACTTAAAGCTTGCCTCGGTAAAATTAGCTTCATCCATTTTAAGCTGCTTTCCCTGGGATCCATCAAAGAAGGAATGCCGGATCTGAGCAAAGGTAAAATCCGCACCGGACAACTCACACCTCATGATTTCGCATTCATTCAAATAGGCTTCGCGGAAGGACGCTCTTTTCTAGCCAGAGTCATTCAATAGGGACCGATTGAAATTCGCTTTATCAAAGCGTCCATTTTGACCTAATACCTCCAA
>CAZGID010000205.1:0-4329 GCA_964526065.1 uncultured bacterium | reverse complement strand
CTTCAAGCATGTTTTTCAGGAAGGCGACGGCATCATTGGTTGTCATCTCCCGGATTTCTGCTGCGAGATCCATTTCTTCTTGCATGATTCCTTCAATGACAGTACCCGGCTGAATCGCCCGGCCTTCCGGGATAACCGTGTTGCGAGCAGTAACATTGATCAGCATACGGCGGTCATTGACATAGGCCCATTGATCATGAAAGCGTTTGAGCTGAATACCGGCATTGACACCGACATAACTGTTCTGGATATCGGAATCCACCAGGCTGCTGTAATGATTGATATCGCCGTCATTGTGATGCACCTGCATTAACATCGAGAGTCTTGCGGGCTCGCCTTTCAACTGCGCTTTCAGGTGATGATCTGCCAGAATCGAATTACTGATCCGCGACCTCGCGACATACCAGCCCTTTCCAACATAGCCCCGGCTGAGTTCAGCATCGCGAATCTCCACGGCGTTTCCAATTTTTGATTTCGTGTCCATAACAATGCGGCCATGCGGACGGATATTGTCGACCGAGTCATCCCCTTTAATGTTGGGGGAACCGATTAACTTGAAATAATCATCCGTTTCGCCGCGCATATAGATACCGTTCAGGAAAGGATTCATTTTGATATAGTCATTCCGGCGGCGTTCATAGATGCGCTCCACAATTTCATTGCGACGGTAAACACCAGCTTCTCCCAGCTCCATTTCGAGATAGAACAGGGCTCCAAGGACAAGTTTCTGATTGCCAGCTTCCAATTCACCCGCGACTCTCTGATAGGCTGATTCGATATCCGTTACCAGGAGCTCATCACCCAGTGCTTTTACTTCATCATTAATCGGTAAATCCGTACCGCCGACTTCTGTCTTTGCCGCAAATTCTTCGATATCCAGATGCACGCCGCCCTTCGTCTTTTCGTGAACAATCCATTTGTCGAGTGTTCCGGCCGGAAGTTTTATGGGGGCTTCGGGTTCTTCCGGCGCTTTGGTTAATTCCTGAGAAAAGCTGAGGACAGCGGATGTGATGTCTTCTTCAATTTCAATCGCATCCCCGTCTTTATTCTTGATAATGACCGGCGTTATATCCTCCGGCAGGATAAGGATGCGACGCATATTTTCGAGGGTCTTTTCCACGGCCGTCCGGATTCCCGCATCGGCAATGCCTTCAAGGAATCGCGTGACATTGCGCGGATTAGTGACGCGATGCTCAAGATGCCACAGAGCAGCCGCCAAGCTTTGAATGCGTCCTTCCGTTACATTTGAGTTTTCGATAGTGGCATCAAATTGATACTGTTCATCCATTTCTCCGGTCAGAAATTTCGAAATGTATTGGATTAGCGCATCGCCCTGAAGTTTGTCCAGCTCTTCTGCCAGATTGATTTCTTCTGACATTAAGCCAACCTGTTCAAAATAGTCCGCCCCAGCAGCGACCGGCTGCACTTTGCGACCCGACGGAATAACCGTATTTTCAAAATAAACGTTTCGATAATTTCCTTTTCCGACAAAAGCCCGCTCGAAAAATGAAATCAGGCTGAAGCCTTCTGCCTGTACGCCGGCATCAATAAAACTGCGCTGAATTGCAATATTGTGAATGTGGCTGTCTGAACCTACATGGGAATGAAGATCGAAGTAAAATTCGCCCGTTGCCTGAACATTAGAACCAAAAAGAAGCGGAAGCCCTTTTTTGCGGCGTTCCTGATTCACATCGCGCGGATCCGTATTTTCAAGCACATCGCCGCCATCCAGAAGAATGCGCGGGAATGTCACGGCCTTATCGACCTTAAGCCCGGCTCTTTCCAGGATCGTCCGATAGAGAGCCGAGAACTCAGGGATCGTCTTGACGACGGTTTCGACGTCCTTAAGACCGCTTCGGCCAAAACTCTGCGGTTCCCGTTCTTCAAGGCCCTGATCAATGGTAGAAATAGGATAGCCGCCATTACCAAAGAGCCGTTTTCTTTCACTGGGAGGCAGCTCTCGATAAACTTCCAGGGCCGCATTTCCAAACTGCCAGGCCAGAAGACCGAAATCCAGTTTGGTCGGATCTTCCACGGAATAAAACCGGTCGGTTCGGGCCGTTTCACCCGGGCGGTCCGACTGATTCAACTCAATGAAGCTCTTGTGAACCGTGGCGCGGTTACCGTTAATCTTCATGAAGGCTGTTTTCTTGTCTTTCTTTTTGATCAAGCTGCGCTTCTGATCCGAAATGCGTCTCTGAACAAATGAGGGCAGAATATGCTCAACGATATCTTTACTATCTTTACCTACTGGCATCGGATCCATGACGCCGGCATCAATGGCCGCCTTGTAAATTTCTTCCAGTAATTCAGCCAGCTTTTTGACGTCAGGACCAAACTTGGAGCGCTGTTCTTTTGTAATGCGTTTAACATCCAGTTCCTTGAAATTGTTTTTGAGTTTAGCGGCCAGTTTCAGAACTTCTTTCATTCCGGCATGGAAGAAACCGTCGTCCTCGAGCATCTGCATGCTCTTTTCGATTTCATCAAAGCGAATTGTAATCATAAGACTCTTATGCCAGTCTTCGAGCGTTGCGGTACGTCCCATGGAATCTTCGACGAAATTACCCTTTTTTACCACTTCGACAGACTGACGCGAGACAGTACCAATCAATGCACCCGTCGAAACGGTCGTCAAAAACGATTCAAGTGCGGTATTAATCATGGTATCGAGTGCCAAGGGAGAGTGTTCACCAAAGGCCGGCTGGAAATAGGCCACCTGGTCAATATCAGCACCGCCCTGGCGCTTGGAATAGATTTCCATCGCCATCAAGGTATTGACGCCGTGCCCCCCCGATTCATCCTCTTCCTTAATAACGAGAATGGAGTTTTCGGGCACATAGTCTTTTCTCTTCTTCGGATCGATGTATTTCTCAGGCACAATGCTGGATCCGGATTCTTCCATCTCTCTTTTCAGTTGAGCATAGTCATTCGGATCTTTCAGGATATAGGTCAACGTGTTTTTACCGAGCGTAATCACCGGAGGCGCTCCGCCGGAAAGGAAAGCAATGGAGCTGTACAGAATGTTGGTGTTCGAAGTTCCAAGCACGCGGCTGAAACCTTTGGCCACTTCGTTATCCGCCGAAAAGCGGGATCCTTCACCACTGTTGATGATAACGGGCACCACGGCATAGTGCTTGTTGTAATCCAGTTGAGCCAGATCTTTCATGGCCTTCTTTTCCTTGGCAAGTCCGACCGCCATCGCACCCACTGCCGTCAAGGCACGGCGAATGGCTTCAACTTCCAGAGCATTTGCTTCCCACAGCAATGTTTTGGCTTTTTCAAGAGATTCACGGGCACGCTTTTCATACCGCTGGGCCTCGCGCTGCTTGCCTTCCTTGTGAAAATCACGGGCCATGGCCCAATATTTGGCATAGTTCTTAAATTCTTTTTTAGCATTCTGCCGCTACGCGATTCCCAAATGCTGTTCTTCAATCAAATCATGGCGCTGCATGACTTTATTTTGGATATCCAGCCGCAGATCGTTCATCACAAAATTCCGGAGGGCGGCGGGATCCATCGTAGCGAACTCCTGCGCCCGGGCCGGATACAAGGTGCTCAGTGATTCCACCAGGGCCTGCCGGAAAGGACGGCCGTCCGGCATGTCAAAAGTCAGATGGTTTGCCCAACGAGGATTGATCAGTTTATCGACGGCGGCATTATCCAGCTTTTCAGAGCCGGTAAGATCCGCATTCGCGGCTGTCCATTGTTTCAGCCAGCGTTTTCCCTCTTCTTCCCAGTTGAATTGCCAGAGCTTATTTCGGCGGTACATATCCCGGCGCATCGCCTGAATTTCTGAATTGTGGCTGCGCAATTCATCAAAACTAATGAGCTGAGCGGCTGTTTCCGACTGAAATTTCTCATCCAGATTTGAGAAATCGATATGTGCAACTTGCCCAAAGCTCAAATTCTGTCCGCGCTCGTACAATTCAAGAATAATGGCAGCCACGTCTTTACTTGAGAGGTCTTCAAGTACCATCGGGCGAAGGACGAACTGCAGATTTCCCGCTTCGTCCCGATAAACTGTGTCGCTGTTAATAGCTGTTTGAAGCGCTGCATTGACCGCATCGGGATTCCCTTTCTGGGAGGAAGTCAGCAGCTTTGCCCGTATAAGACTGTTCAGAATCGCTTTCTTCTCTTTGTCGCGGTCTTTCTGTGATTTGATCACATAAAGTGATTCCTCGACAGAGGCATTTCCGTTATTAAATACGATTCTCAAATCTCCGCGCTCGTCGCGATACACACGGTTCTGTGCAATCATGGCTGTGAGTGCCGAGCGAACTTTTGACCGGTTTTCAGCTTCGACACCTTTAATCGCACCGGCGGTTTCAA
>CAZGID010000204.1:4013-4351 GCA_964526065.1 uncultured bacterium | reverse complement strand
GAAGAACTGCAGCTGAAGGATGTGTTCTGGCAACTCGAAAAAGGACAAGTGATTCCGTTAACCGCAGAAAAGCGGCGAGAGGTGGAAACCGCCGCACATGCGCTGGCTTCGGCAGCCTTCCGGGTACTCGGCACGGCCTTTCGTGCCGGGGTTCCGGAAACGGCGTGCGAACAGGAAAATCAATTTTGCCGCGGCATGACCTTTGCCGGACTGGTGGCCATGATGGATCCTCCGCGGCCCGAAGTGAAAACTGCCATTGCCACGTGCCGGCAGGCCGGCATCAAACCGGTCATGATTACGGGCGACCACCGCGCCACGGCCGCGGCGATTGCCCGCGG
>CAZGID010000204.1:3197-4003 GCA_964526065.1 uncultured bacterium | reverse complement strand
GAACTTTTACAGGAAGGGGACCAGGTTCTGGGCGGTTCGGAACTGGATGCCTTGAGTGAAGCCCAACTGGCTGAAAGAGTGAAAAGCACCAGCGTTTATGCCCGGGTTTCGGCAGAGCACAAGCTGAAGATTGTGCGGGCGTGGAAACAGCATCGTGCCGTGGTGGCGATGACCGGCGACGGGGTGAATGATTCGCCCGCCATCAAGGAAGCCGATATCGGCGTTGCCATGGGGATCACCGGGACGGACGTAACCAAGGAAGCGTCCGATATGGTCATTACGGATGATAATTTTTCGTCGATTGTCAGCGCTGTGGAAGAAGGGCGTGGCATTTACGACAACATTGTTAAATTCGTCAAATTTTTGCTGGCATTTAATCTGGCGGAAATCCTGGTATTGATGGCCGGGATTGCGATTGGTTTTCACGACCGGTCCGGAGCGCTTTTAATTCCGCTTTCGGCGCTTCAGATCCTGTGGATGAATCTGGTGACGGACGGCCTGCCGGCGGTGGCGCTGGCGCTGGACCCGCTGGATCCGGAAGCCATGTCGCGGCGCCCGCGGGCCGCACGATCTTCCATGTTTACGGGAAGCTTTGTTCGGGATCTGGCATTAATCAGTGTGATCGCCGCAAGCGCCTCGCTGGCGGCCTGCTGGTGGGGGGCGCAAACGAGCAACGCACTGGCCCAGACCATGACGCTGACCACCCTGGTCCTGATGGAACTCGTGGGCGTGCAGCTTGTGCGCCGGGATTACCACCTGAACTTCTTTTCCAACCGCTGGCTGGTGGCGGCACTGGGGCTTTCCAT
>CAZGID010000204.1:0-3187 GCA_964526065.1 uncultured bacterium | reverse complement strand
TCGGATTGCATCTGGTAATTTTATATTTCCCTCCGCTGCAGCATGTTTTCGAACTCGTGCCGCTGGATGGGACGGCCTGGGGCGTTATCGGGGGCATCGTCGTGTCGGCCGCGCTTCTTGCGGCCGGACTCCGGCATTTCTTTCATCTCGACAGTATTTCCGAGGCCGTTTCCGGCTGACAAACTGTCCGTCGCGCCATGGGTTTTCCCGCCGTTCTGCCATCCTGGCAGACGCTCAGCCTCGCACGTACCCGAACTGTCTTTTCCCCGCCGATGCCCCCTCATAAATCCTTTAAATATAATGACTTAAAATATTAGGGTCTTGAGGCAATGTGGCACTCTTTTTGAAAAACCCAAGGTGGAAAGGGGTGTGGCGATGAAGATTCTGATCGTTGGCGGGGTGGCAGGCGGGGCGTCCTGTGCGGCGCGGCTGCGGCGTTTATCCGAAGAGGCGGAAATCATTCTGATTGATCGCGGTCCCTATGTTTCCTTTGCGAATTGCGGTCTGCCTTATTACGTCGGGAATGTCATCCGGGATGAAGAAAAACTGATTGTGGCGACGCCGGAACTTTTTCAGACGCGGTTCAATATTCAGGTCCGGCTTGAAAATGAAGTTTTGAAGATTGATCGAAAAAATCAGCGCGTGGAAATCCGGAATTTGAAATCGAATCAAACGTACGAGGAAGCGTACGATGCCCTGGTGCTCGCGCCGGGCGCGGCTCCGATCCGTCCGCCGCTTCCGGGCATTGATTTGCCCGGAATTTTTGCATTGAGAACGATTCCGGACAGCCGCCGAATCCGGGAGTGGATTTCCGGAAAGAACGTAAAGCGTGCCGTCATTGTGGGAGGCGGGTTCATCGGTCTTGAAATGGCGGAAAGTCTTGTCCATGCCGGCATCCAGGTTTCCATTCTTGAAATGCTGCCGCAAGTCATGCCGCCGCTGGATCCCGAAATGACGCAGGATGTTCACGAACATCTGAAGGCCAAAGGGGTTCTTCTTTATCTGGGCGATGGCGTGAGCGGATTTGAACCGACAGTGAAGGGAACCCTGCAAGTCCGCACGGCATCCGGCGCGATCCATGCTGCGGATCTGGTGATTTTGGCCATCGGCGTGCGGCCCGAGACGCAACTGGCGAAAGCGGCCGGGCTGGAACTGGGAGCGCGCGGCGGTATCCGCGTGGATGCCCACATGAAAACTTCCGATCCGCATATCTGGGCCGTGGGAGATGCCGTTGAAGTGAAGGACTTCATCACGTCGGAATGGACGTTAATTCCTCTCGCGGGGCCCGCCAACCGCCAGGGAAGAATTGCGGCGGAAAATATCCTTCACCGCCCGAGCGTATTTCGAGGCATCCAGGGCACGGCTGTCTGCCGGGTATTTGATCTCACCATTGCCGCGACCGGTGCCAGCGAAAAAACTCTCAAGCGCCTTCAGCGTCCGTATGAAAAGATTTATCTGCATCCGGGAAGCCATGCCGGTTATTACCCGGGGGCGCAAACCATTCACATGAAGCTTCTATTTGATGGAAAGAGCGGCGAAGTTCTGGGGATGCAGGCCGTGGGGAAAAGCGGTGTGGAAAAACGAGTGGACGTGGTGGCCATGGCGATTCAGAAACATGCCACCGTGTTTGATCTGGAGGAGGCGGAACTTTGTTATGCGCCCCAGTTCGGAGCGGCCAAAGACCCGGTCAATATTGCGGGCATGATCGCGGCCAATGCGGTGCGCGGGGACGCGCCTGTGGCGTATTGGGAAAATGTCGAAACGGCGCAACCCGTCGTGCTGGATGTGCGGTCGGCGGAAGAATATGCGAGTGGACATTATCCGGGGGCTCTCTCGATCCCGCTTGAGCAATTGCGGAGCCGGATGGGAGAACTTCCGAAAAGCCGCGAAATCTGGGCGACCTGCGTGGTCGGCCAGCGGGCCTACTATGCGGTGCGGGCTTTGAAGCTGCATGGATGGAAGGCGCGAAATCTGACCGGAGGACTGCAGACCTTTCAGGCTCTGTTTCCGGAAAGAAAGCTGGAAACAGTTCCGGAAAAAACGACAAAGGAGAAAAGCTTTTATGAAAGTTCCCTATAAGATCGGTGCCGAATCCAAGCAGGCGTTTCTCCAGAATGTCGAGAAGGGTCTGCATCATTTTGATTTTCCCCCTCAGATTATTGTCGAGACCACTTCGGCCTGCAATTTGCGATGCATCCATTGCAGTCATGCCTCCATGAAACGGCCGATCGGGCATATGAAAGAAGCGTTGTGGCGAAAAATTATCGATGAGATTGCGGAAACGGCGCCGGCGACAGAAGTGTGGCCGACTTTTTATGGAGAGGCCTTGATTCTCAAGCGCCGCATCAGTGACTGGATCCGCTATGCGGCGGATCGCGGATTAACCAACCTGGTGCTGAATACGAATGGAACGCTGCTTTCGGATGAAATGATTCATGCCATGATCGACAGCGGATTGCATCGTTTTATTGTCAGCCTGGATGGCTTTCGTCCGGAAACGTTTGAAAAAATACGGCTCGGAGCGCGCCACGATGTGGTGTACCCGCAGGTGGAGCGATTGCTGCAGCTGAAACGGGACCGCGGAGCGCGGCATATGACGGTGGAAGTTCAATTTTCCATGATGGAAGAAAACGAAGCAGAGGTAGAAGATTTCCGCCGGTACTGGCTGGCGCGCGGTGCCATCGTCAAGACGAGGGAAAAATTGACATGGACCGGGACGAAAGAAGCCGCGAATCTGGATTCGGCCCTCGAACGGATTGCCTGTCCGTGGGCGGTACGCACCTGCGCGATTCACTGGAACGGGAATGTTGTCGCCTGCGCCGTGGATTATGAAGGGGGATGGGTGTCCGGGAATGTGGGGCAGGAGACGATCGAATCGATCTGGAATTCCTCGCATAAACAGTTTGTGGAAAACCATCTGCAGCATCATTTTGATGTGCTGCCGGAACTGTGCCGGCAGTGTCTCGACTGGCAAGTGGGCGGCGGGGCCGCGCATGAGGAGCCCGCGATGCTGGGGCCGGGAGAAGGGATATGAATTGGAAGCTTCGTTTGAATATGGTCATCAATGCGTTGAGCCTCATGGTTTTCATGGCCATGATCTCGACCGGCTTATTGCTGAAGTATGTGCTGCCTCCCGGAAGCGGCCGGTTGGAAACCTGGGCCGGCGGCGGAGGCCGCGGTAAAACCG
>CAZGID010000203.1:0-4407 GCA_964526065.1 uncultured bacterium | reverse complement strand
ATGCGCTGAACCGGAACTCGACCCGGAGAAAATACCAGACCGAAGAGGAAATCATGGACGGGATGATGTCGGTTGCGCCGGAAGCAGATCGAAAAATGGAACAGCAGCATGCAAGTCAGTTGGTTGAGCGCCTGCTGGCAAAACTGAATCCCGATCAGCGGGCCTGCGTCATTCTGCGGGAGATTGAGGGTTTGAGTTATCAGGAAATTGCGGTGGCGCTGAAAACCAATCTGAATACGGTTCGCACGCGCTTGAAAAGAGCGAGGGAAACTTTAATGCAATATGCCGGAAAGGAGGTGACCGGTCATGAAATGTAAAAAAATTCAAACGCTGCTGATGACCGGTTATCTGGACGGTGAAATTTCTGCCGGTGTTCGTCAGGAAGTCGACGGGCATCTGGAAGGCTGTCCGTCCTGCCGGCAATGGAAACAGGCAGTCCATGAGACGAACCGTCTTTTCCGGGAGGCGGCCCCGCTTGAACCTCCGTCGGCGGTCTGGCACCGGATTGAAGCTCTGGTAAACGCGGAGCGAAAACCCGCCTGGTATGAACAAATCCTCATTCTGCTTTCGGACCTTCGTCTTTCGTTTTCTTTGAACTTTCCCAAGCCGGTGCTGGGTGCCATTCTATCGCTTGTTGTGGTGATGGCCGTGATTCCTTTTTTGCCGGGGAACGGAAATCACCGGGCAGCACGGCAATATCTAGGAGAGCAGATGATTTATTTTTCGCCGGAGGAACCGCAGGAGCCTCTGGATGGAGAAGAGGAAACCATCGGTTCCAGTCTTGAATATTTTTTGATGGGATAAACGGGAGGGCAGATGATGAATAAGATTCGGTTTCAATTGGCGGCGGTGATGATGCTGGCGGGGCTTACAGCCTGTCCGTCTGTTTTTGCGGGCGAGGGATCTCACTGGCAGCGGCGGGATGAGGCCCGGCACCAGATGATGCAGGAAGTGGTTCGGAAGCTGGGACTCAGTGAGGATCAGATGGAGCGTATTGATGCCGTGCGCTCGCGCTCTCGCGAACAGGATGCGGCGTACCGGCAGGAAAAGGGCCGGCGGAAGGCCGCGCTGAAAGAAGAACTCAGCCGGCCGAAAGTCCGCATGGACCGCATTGATGCGTTGATTGAGGAAATTTCCCAGCTAAAGGCGGAAAAATTGCGCCACCGGGTGGCCGCCCTTCTGGAAATCCGCGAAATTCTCAGTCCGGCCCAGTTTGAAGAATTCCAGAAGCAAATGGAGCAGGCCCACGAGAATTAACCATTTTTACCTCTTTTTACCCATTTTTACCCTCCAGACTTTCCCCCCTTTGCCTTTTTGTAAGTTGGCGGTTATCTTTTAGTTAGAACGTTTTTAACCTGCCAACTGGGGTTTTATGCAGCGACCGTCATTTTTGAGGGTGAGGAATTTTTTTGCTTTCCGGCAGTTTGCCTTGCTCCTGGCCCTTTCTTTTTTTGCTGAGACAGTGGCCCCGCCGCCGCTTGCAGCGGAAACTCCCGCCGCACTTCCGGCCGCCAAAGTAGAATCCGAAAATCTCGCCTCCTTGCAATTGCCGCAAGATGCCGGCATGCTTGAAGCCGTTCAAGAAAAAGCCAATGCTCCGGTTGTTCTTATTTTGCAGGATGCGCATTCGATTCCTGCTGCCCAGCATGCCCAGCAGACTCTGATTGAACATCTGGTGTCCGCGTATCAAATCAATCTGATTGGGCTGGAGGGGCTGGACCGTGATCTGGACCCCTCCCTCTGGAAAGCTTTGCCGGATCGGGACCGTCTCGAAAATCTCATTCAAATCTATTTGGATCAAGGAGAACTCTCAGGGGCGGCCGCCGCTTCGATGACGTCCGATTTCGATGGCCGCTATTTCGGTGTTGAAAACCGGGAAATTTATGAGCGTCAGATTTACATGCATTTTGCGGCACGCGAGCAGCAGGATGATTTTCTTGAGGCCCTTGCCGGCCTCGAGGAGAGCTTGGAATCGCTCAAAAAGAAAAAATGGTCCGGTGACTTGCTGACGCTGGACCAGCGTATGAGGGAACTGGAAAATGGACCGGCCTCGCTTGCAAACATTTTGCCTGAAATTGCAAAGCATTATCCCGAGGACCGGCGTTCCGATTTTGCGGTGCGCTTTTCCGGTATTCATCTCATCCTGCAGGAGATCAGCCGCTTCGGCATCCAGGATCACCGGTTGCTGGCACCGGAAATCCGGAAACTGATTCAAACGCTGGAGCCGCAACTGCCGCCTGTCGAACGAAAGATGCTGAACGGATGGCGCCAGGCCTTCGAAACGGAACGTCTTGCGGCGGAGGCGTTCGCGTGGGAATTGCATACCTTGATTTCACGCCTGCGTCTTGATGTTGCGGTGCCGGAGGCCATTACAAACGCGGCCGCCCGGCATGCGCGGATTTTGGCTTTGACGGGCCGTCAGTTTTATCTGGAACTGGAAAGTTTTCTGAAGGAAATCCGTGAAGCCGTCTGGCGGACCCCCGAAGCGCAGGGGATGATCCGGATCGGACGTCTTCTGGATCTTTTGAAAAAACTTGGCAGGCTCGAGCTGACACGTGCTGAATGGGACGAGTTCGGGCAAACCGATTGGATCCAGGACCCGGGGCCGGAACTGCAGTCTCTGGCGGAACAGATTCGTCAGTTTATGCAGCGCCTGCCCAGAGACTTTCCGGCAATGCCAGGCTTTTACGAAACCGCCGTTGCTCGCGACCGCATTTTCGTCGATCGTTTGAAATCCCGCATGCGTTTGGAAAAGCGGGATGCCGCCATGCTGGTCACCGGCGGGTTTCATGTCGATGGTTTGAAGCCGCTGCTGGAAGCCGAGGGCTTTGCTTACGCGGTGATCACGCCCAAAATCGAGTCCCTGCCGGAAGAAAATTTTTATGAAAAAGCCATGCACGGTGACGTGTCCTGGGCATCTTATTTTGAGATAGTTGAAGGGCGCGTGGATTTGTTTGAAGCATTTCATCAGGCGGCCGTGGAACGTTTGCTTGCCGGTGTGCCGGAGGCTGAACAGGGGCGCTACCTGAAATCCTGGCGCGACGATTTGATCCGGTATTTGGCGGCGCAGGGGCGCGTGGGGCGGGCCGGGCATTTTACCCGGTTTCTGGATCTGGCGCGGGCGCAAAAACGCAGAGAAATCAGCCTGACGGATGTCCGTCAGGCGTGGCTGAAAGAGGTGGACCGGTTTGTCGAAGGGTTGGAACTGCTTCGGCGTGAAAACCGTCTCAATCCGGAGACGGTGCTCTCTCTCGCCAATCATCGAGCGGTTGCCTGGAGTGCCTATTACACAGGCGAAGTGCCGGAATGGTTCATCGACTGGAGCCGGGCGCCCGAGATGCTGCCGGAGCGCGGGAAAGTGCAGCCGGCGGAGACGGTATCGGTGCGCGCGCCGGACTGGATTGAAACCGCGCTTGAGGAACGCTCGGAAGCGCGTGATGAGGAATTTCCAAAATCAGGATTGGAACAGCGCCGTAAGGATGCGCGGATGCTGATGGATTTAGCCCGCGATCTTGCCGGAGTCGATGTGCGCTTGACCGGAGAACCGACAGCGGCGGAACTAATCGATGCCGGTGAGAAAATCCAGCAGCGGCAAAAAAGCGGATTGAACCGGGCCATTGCAAAATCTCAGGAAATTGACAGCGACGAGCAATGGGAGGCTCTGGCGGATCAAGTCCGCCGTTACGCGCTCGCCCAAATGATTCTCATGGGTTACTACATGGAAAGCGGCGATAAGGCCCAGTTCCGAAAAATTATCATCGGGGAATCTGAATTGATCTTTCTGTCCCAGAATTTTTCTTCCATTTTAGGCCCGGATTTGCTTGGAGGGGTTCATCTGGGCCGGCGTCTCAGCAATATGACGGCCGCTTACAGCATGAGTGATCAGGTGCATGCACAAAAACTCGCCGCGCGGATCATGCTGGAAGAAGATTCCATTCCGGTGCCGTATCACATGAAGGTGGCGACCGTTTACGGCACGCAGCTGCGGCACTTTTTTCCTCCGCGGACGCCTCTTGCGATTCATCAGGCGGCCATGGAGTTAGGCAATGTCTATCAGAAAGGTGCTTCTCTGTCTTCACAGGAAATCGATGCTGGATTTCACGAGGGGGAATATGAAGAGGTCCGCGATGATCTGGCTCTCCGGACGGCAAGTATCTTCGCGATGGATCCGGAGCTGGATCATCTGGAGGTTGCCGCATCGTTAGTCCAGGATGTGCTGGATCGTTCTCCGAACAATGTCATGGCGGGCATGTACCAGATTTACTTTAAAAAGTTAATGGCGAGGATTTATGACGAGACGGGGGACAAGCGTAAAGCGAAAGCGCTTTACCGGGAAGCCGACAAGGAGGCGGCTGAAGTTGCGAAATTGGGGCAGCAAAGCGGATTCTGGGATAAGGCGGGAGGCGA
>CAZGID010000202.1:0-4443 GCA_964526065.1 uncultured bacterium | reverse complement strand
CGGCGCACCATTCGTTACCATATTCCTCCGACTCGTCAAATTCTCAGAAAAATTCTGCTGGAGAATATCAGTAAAGCCATCATCTCTGAGGGGAGGAAGAAATTGATAGTCATTCTCATCACTTTTAAAAAAATGGTCGATTATAGAAACCGCCTCCGCGGAATTATGAAAACTTTGCACGATTTTCCCAAGGGCCTTGCAAGTTTCTTCTGAAATCATGTTCCGAATGAACCAGGGATATAAAGCCAAAACCGGTTTTCCGCTCATTAACGCTTCATAAAGCGCCGTCGTCGGCCGGTCCATAAAAACCGCATCACATTCCGCAAGATAGCGCCGCGTCGATCCCGAAACGACTTCTACATTTGGGCAAAGCTGGCGCATTTCCGGCAAAATTGTTGTTTCAACATAGGTGGACCAATTGTTTGATTTCTTATATACAATTTCATATTCGTTTCTCAGGGACCCGAAATACTTCAAGAGATCCATCTCATATTCCATAAACCACAAAATGGGATAAACCATGCAGTTAAAGTAGCGCGTGTGCATGGAAGCCAGCTTAGTCGGAATATAAAGCACCCTTTTCTTTTTTATGCCGGCCCGCTTGTTCAATTGCATAGAACCGCTCTTAAAACTATTTAAATAATGCGGCGATTGGTAAACCCGGCATGGGGTGACGTAATTCTCTTGAGCATAAAGATGAAAGCGGCGCTCTGAAAGGCCGTCCATGGTAAAATAGAGATCAAAGGAATCAATTTCCGTCATATGCATAACACGATCAATATAGACATCACTGCAATGCTGAATCCCGACCGTCTTCGTTTTACCTGAAATGGCAGCCCCGAGAATTCCGGCCTTTGCGCCCGTATCCGAGCTGGTATGGGAAACGACATAGTTGATTTCATGCCGGTCGTAAACATTTTTAAGCTGCATCGCCTGCAACAGAATCTCCAGAAGATTCACGGCAACAAAGTTATAAAAATAGGGCTGAATTAATGCGGCAACGGAAATGCCGCACTTTTCGTCTATCCAATTCCAGATTTCCTGTCCTTCCTCCAGCAAAGCGGCCGCCGCTGCCCGGCACTCACCCGTCAGCCTTCTCTGCAGCTCCCTATCCGTTTCTTTTGTGCGGTCAAATATCATGCTTTCCAGCAAAGAATCGACACGCTTTATCTGGTCTCCTTCTTTAATGTAAACTCGGAATCCCTGCCTGATAGAAGTTTCTATCAAAGGATCCAGGAGTAAAGAACCCGAATGAAGAAAAAGAACTCCAAGAGATAATCCGTTCTTATTCGCTACCGGCTTTTGATATTTTTTAAATTTGAAAATCCGGTAAAACGATTTCATCCCTTTTTTAAAATTTTCGGAATTTCGAAACAGCGTCTCTCTCTGCGCTTGAGGAACCGCAAGACTGCCAGCGGGCTCACTTACGCGCCGGAATTCAAACAACACGCCGTGTTTTTGACAGGTAGATTCAAGGATATCTGAATAAAATGAAGACGTTTCATCAAATTTGAAATGATGCATGGTCTTTTGTTCCGGCATGCACTCTCGGAATTTTTTCACATAGACTATCCGCGCCCCTTCCTCCTTTGCCCGCCTCACGATTTGGTCCAGGATATAGGACTGAATAATAAGCGCATTAACAAAATATTTGATTCGATTGTAATAAATGCGCCCGAGATTTAATCCGTATTGATCAGCAACTGAAATTCGCGTTGAAAGAAAATGACCTATGCGGTCAATCCAGGCAAGTTCATCACGAAAGAATTCCACCTCGACGCTTCTCAGTTTTTCCTCGTCATAAAATGCTTCCATAATACGATAGGAAATACCGCGCTTTCGAAGCTCATAAAGGGGCACGGGATTCAGAGGGATGTTCAAACCATCCTTGAATGGCAGGCTATCATCAAAATTTTCAATTAAATGAAACTGCTTCATGGCTTGGGCGGTAATCAGCGGGAAGGCCGGACAGCCTCGTCCCACAAATTGTCTTTTACCCACTCACCGTTTTCCTTGCGCCAGACGCGCGGATCCCGGAAACGATTGGCGATTTCCCAGAATTCTTCTTCTTTTATACCTACATAATCCAGCCAATAATACAGGTCGCTGGGAATAACGTGATCATACTTGCGTACCATTTCCACGCCTTCCTCCCGCGTCATATACCCGGTCCGGATGTCTTTGGAGGCATGATCGGACGCTCTCCCATAGCCGAATTTAATGTACTTCAGATAATCATGTGTCCCGTTTTCATAACGGTCGTCGAGATTGGAGAAACGGCGGTAAGTCCTTTCAAAGGGTTTTTCCGAACTCTTCCAGCCATATTTTTCAACGATCAATTTGGAATGTGCATTCGGATCCCATTTAAAATAATTACCCACATACAAACCCCGGACCCCCACCTTGAGAATCTCCTCATCGCTCGGATACTGCGCCCAGAGCATGTCCTTTTCCGTTAACTTCTCGCTGGGATCTTTGATCAAGTCGTACCATTCATAACCGCGTAATGCATGCTCATGGCGAACCCGTGCCGAAAATTCCACATAATCTTCCGGATCATGCATGCCCGAAATATCCCAGACCACTTCTCCCCAGATTACCAGCGGAATGTTGTAACGAACCGCAATCTGAACCGGAACGGTTTTGATTCCGCAATGGTTGTGCCAGTTCATGTCCCCCATTTTGCGGAAGGTAAGGCGATTCAGTTTTTTAAGCACCTCGACACTGGGCCCCATAACGATATGATCCGCATCAAATACCTGCCGCATCCGGTCGCGGTTGTAATCGCCTTCCGGCAGGTAATTGTTTCCATGGTAGGTAACCAGCAAGGGTTTCAAGCCGTAATCCACGGCTATTTTATGCGTCTGATAATAACTATCTTTTCCGCCACTGACCGGAATCACACAGTCATAATTGTTGGATCGATTATTTTTCAGAGTCTGCTCGACAATTTCCTCAAATCTTTTCTTTCTCTTTTCCCAGAATTCGGGCGTCAGGGATTCGAAGGCCTCGAATGACCGGCATGAACTACAGATTCCGTCGTCATCGAAATCAAGATTTACGGCAATGGAAGGATAGACACAGCGCTTGCAATATTGCATTTCAAAGCTCCTTTACTGTCAAAATAAGATCCGGTTTTCTTACCAGAAAATGATTTTCAAACAAATATTTCTTTGCCAGATAAACACTTTGATCGTAATAGTGAAAAATATTGGCGGCCGCTACCGCATCCACCTCTGTTTCCTCCAGGGCCTCTCCGAAATGCCCCCACTCACCCACGCCTCCACATGCAATAACCGGGATTTTAACGGCGCCACTTACCGCTCGAAGAAGTTCAATATCATAACCTTTTTTCATTCCGTCACGATCCACCGAATTGAGAAAAATTTCTCCGGCACCCAAGTCCTGAACTCGCTTTGCCCAATCAACTGGATTCATGCCCGTACCGACTTTCCCATACTGCTTCATCACTTCCAAACCGGATTCAGTTCTTTTAACATCCATGGAAACAACAATACATTGAGATCCGAATTCCCGGGCAGCCTGACTTATAAAATCGGGTTTTTCAATCGCGATTGTATTAATCGAAACCTTGTCCGCACCATTGCTGATACGAAGGGCCACATCCTCGATGGCTCTTATTTTCCCTCCAAACGTCACCGGCATATGACAATACTCGGAAATATCCCGAATAATATCGATAATATTATTCCGATTGGGATGTCCTTTATCATCACGCCGCATGTCATAGGTGCCATCGCGTGTAATATCCAGAAACACCAGTTCGTCGGCAGCCCAGTCACTTAACCGCTTGACAGCCGTTATAGGGTCTCCAAGGTTCTGATGCCTGGAAAAACTTTTACTTTGAACCAAAAATCCGTTCTTCAACAGGAGAACGGGGATCAGACGTTTCTTTTTCACAGTTTTACAAAATTATCGAGAAGCGTTTTTCCCGGCTTCTGGCTTTTTTCCGGATGGAACTGAACTCCAAAGATATTGCCGTGCGCCACGGCTGCCACAAATTCACGGCCATAATCACAAGTTGCCTGAACGTCGTCGAGATTCTGCGGCACAAAGGCAAAGCTGTGAACAAAATAGAAGTCCGGATTCTCGATAAGGTTTTGAAACAATACGGCATCATTTTTGATCCGGATATTGTTCCATCCGATATGCGGCAGAAGCAAATTCCCAACCTGCATTTTGTCGACTCTGCCGGGAATCCAGCCCAGGCCCTTATGCAGACCAAACTCGGTCCCTTCTTCCGCCAAAAGCTGCATACCCACGCAAATACCGAGAAAAGGCTTCTTTTCTATGCGAACCTGTTCATTCAAAACATCCAGAAAGCCCATTTGTTGAAGATTCTTCATGCCTTCTCCAAAAGCTCCGACGCCGGGCAAAACAATCTTTTTGGCCTTTCTCAAATCCTCCGGATTCCGGGTGATA
>CAZGID010000201.1:0-4496 GCA_964526065.1 uncultured bacterium | reverse complement strand
AGATCATTAAGGAATTCAAACACCAGTTTAGGCTGAGAATCGATCGTCTCTTCGCCCGTTGCATACCGTTCATCCCACTGCATCATTACGCTTCTCCTTCAGGACCCTGAATATTGAAATGACAGGTCAGATAAATCATCCTGCCCGACACTTACCGGTTGCGACTGCGCCCCATATTTCTCATGCCAGGCCGCCAAAACATAACTTCCCGGAGGAAGATCCTTGATGATAAATGCGCCTTCTTCATTTGTGACGCCGAAAAAAGGGTGATCAAGCACCCCGGCATAAGCCGACATCCACGGATGAACGTCGCATTTGAATTTGGCCATGACCTCGGGTTTGTCGAATGTCTTTTTGAGTTTCATACCCTGGATCGGCATCCCGAGATTGAACTCCTTGTTTGTTGTTGACAGCGCATGAACATTATGGAGCGTTGCATCACTATTCATAATTTCCATGGGCTGCCCTGCCTGTACCCCAAAAACATGGGGAACATAGTGACATCCCTGTTGATCTAGGACAACGGGCTGCTTGGGCGGCTCAAAAGTTTGACCTTCCAGACCTTGTTTGACATAAACAAAGACATTTTTGAGCGTTCCGTTTGGATTCACAATAACTTCCTCCGATTCCAAACCACCCGGGTGAAGCGCTGCGCAAGTGGGATCTGCCGCCATATCCAGCTTCGTAGCTTCCGGTGCCGCTCCTTCAAATAGGACCTTGCCTGAAATCGTGGCAGCATAACCGGCGTCACCAAGTACCGTGATCAGAAAGAATAGTCCGAACACCGTAAGCACTTTATGAATGCTTCTCATAGATTTCCTCCGTTAGATTGATTCAGCTTTGCTTTTTATCATCAAAGCTGATAGCTTTTTTAAACTCCTTGATACCTTCTCCCAGTCCTCTTGCAATCCCGGTAATCTGTTTAGGCCCGAAGATCAAAAGAACGACGACGAAAATAACAACAAGCTCCAAAGGTCCGGGCATACTCATGACGTCACCTCCTTTTCCGTCCCGATATTGAGGGACGCAGGCATGCGGGAGACCATCCGAACGGCCGTCAAGTCATTGACCGTTTGGCAGGCGCTGACACACATCGCACAGCCGTCACAAACAGAGGTTATGATTATCGGCTTTTGGTCCCGCATTTCTATCGCTCGGTCGCGTTTCGGGCAGGCAAGATAACACTGCTGGCAAATCAGTCCGCTCCAGGCATGGCAACGCGAAACTTCAACCTGGGCCACAAGGTCTTGCGGTGGCATTTCTTTTTCGTCTGGCGAAAACGCAAAAATGCCGTCTCTTGTCACCGCGCCTATCTTCTTCAACAAGTGGCGCGGCAGACTCCCTAAGAACTTTCTGCGGTCCATCTGTCCTATTTTATTTTCATTCTTCATGTGGCAACCCGTAATTTCGATTGATAAAGGTCGAAGCAATTCTGGCAAATACCCAAGCCCATATTCCAGTCGGGATAATCCTTTTTAACTTCCTTTATAATCACAGGATCCTGACGGGAAGAGAGATCCACTGGATCAAAACTTGTAAAATGGCAAAGCGGGCAAAGGAGCCCCCCTTGCCCCAGCGGAACCCTGAGTTTTTCATCTTTCGCCAATTTGAGAAAGTCGGATTGTGTCTGAAGTTTTTGATTCACAATTTCCCAAAGTATCTTCTCTCGTGCCTCTGCCGTCCATTTTGAAAAAGCTCGGTCCATAAGCTGTTTCTGCCGGGTTAAGGAAGTCAAGATGCGGAATCCCATTTTCAATAGTCTGATACTCACATAAAAATCCCATAAGAGACGATACCGATCACGGATCATATTATCCTCGAGTTCACTTGTATCACTCAAAGCAGCATGAGGAGAGTACTGAAAAATGGGGTCCAACATATCTGAGATACGCAACCATTCATGATGCAGAAATTTTTCCAAATAATCAGCTTCAAATAACCGCGTCGTCTGAAATTTTATCAGGTTTGTCTTCACCTTTCCCTGAATGTAAAGCTCCGATCCTTCATCCTTCCGAGAGAGGGCACGGCGGATGCGGATAACTAAAGAGGGGTCCTTGAGGATGGGAAAGACATTAAGCAGGGAGTCAAATCTTTGCCTTAATCCGAGGCGAATAAACCATTCTTCATCTAGCTCGCGAAATGCCTTCGTACGGCTTTGGGTATCCTTGACGGCATAAATTTTGTCTCTTTGCGTATGCCACTGCTTCGCAGATCCACCTGAACCCTCTGCTTCGTTCTGCCGAATGGCTAGAAAGACAGCGCTTTCAACAAAATCAGATTCGAAAGTCAGTTTCATAAAATCTCTCACGAGCTGCTCCCGCTATCTTTGGCGAAAGGGGAAAGATGACATGAAACACAACCTGTCTCCAGTTTTTCTTCGATGACCCGTACGGGTAAATTTTGATCGCCTGCCTCAATCCCCTGGATTTCACATTCTGTAAGGATGAAAGCCAGACAAAAATCGGCAATGGCCCTCATCCAGTCTGATCTCGAAGTTCGGCCAAGCCGCGTCGCAAATGCCGGTATCCAGCGCGCCAAATGATCCGATAGAAACCGTAAAGCAGCTTCTTCACAAATCACGGCATGATCCTTTTCCCCTCGTTCAAGCGCATAAATCATTTTAAAATTAAGGAAATGCATAAATTCGCATTCGACAGAAATATGGTCTCCCCTTTCGCGGGAATTTTCTGATACTTGTAGTCCGAAGGCCTGGTAAAAAGCCGTAATATCTGCGAGTTCCTGTGGCTCGCGATGACTGTGTTCTTCGCCATACTCCAATTCATATGGAGAAACCTTGGAATGCGCCGTGTGGCCAAAACAATATTCATATTCTCCAATCCATTCCCTTTTAGAAATAGGGGGGATGATTGAACCTAGTTTTTTTACGTGCTCCAGCAACCGGTTTTTCCAAGGTGCTTCAATGTCTACGAGTAGCTTCTTACAGTCTTTCAACAATGTTTGAGTAAGATTCTTTCCCCCGCCCATCTTCGGATGCCTTAAAAAGACAGCAAGTAACCGATAGCACTGACTCCGGACAAGAAGCTTGTCCGCTCTATATGGAGTTTTGATGGATGTTGGGTCTGACATGAAACGGCTCCTCAACTTGGGTTCGGACCACTTCTTTTCCTGCCTGGTTGTATCCAATGATGGTGTCGTTGTACATGGTAAACGGCTTCCCATGAATCTGGGTCTCAAAGACTTTGGGACCTTCCTTTAATTCATACCTAAAAATAATTTGATTCGCCTTTCGAAAGAGCTGTTGGACCGCCAAAAGTTCACGATCAGGCACCATATAGGAATCAATCGCATGGTCCACTCCTGGCCCGAACATTTGCTTCAGGAAATCTCGCGGCACCCATCGCGGCGGAATATAGAATCCGTTTGGTTCGGTACCGAATTGCGGGTAAAGCGGAAGCCCGACCTTTGCAATTTTGACAAGATAATAAATGGGATTGTAACGATCTTCCGCCCATTCTCCCGTCTTCTTGTCAATCTTCACCAATCCCTGAAGCCTGATCTGACCGATACATGCCGCCATACAGCGTGTTTCCATCGGCTGCCCTTTGGTTTCAGGATCCTTACCTTCAAGACGCGGATAACAGGCAATACATTTTTCCGTAATGCGGGTACTGGGACGATACATCGCTTTTTTATAAGGACAGGCTTCAACACACTTCCGATACCCGCGACATCGTTCCTGATCCACGAGAACGACTCCGTCTTCAGGGCGTTTATAAATAGCGTTTCGCGGACACGCGGCAAGGCACCCGGGATAGGTGCAATGATTGCAAATCCTCGCCAGATAAAAAAACCAGGTCTTGTGTTCCGGAAGTTTCGCACCCTCGGGAACATAAGAGGACTCCTTCCCTTTGGGCCCAACCGCGTTGTCTTCATAAATGTTGGGAAAACGCCACTCTTCGTCGGTCGGAAGATAACCGAGCACGCGCTGCGGCTCATCCCCGATGTGCTTTGGCCCTGCCTCAAAAATGGTCTTTCCCTTAAAAGTATTATTTTCCCACTTCTGCCCGCCGGGATTGGCTTTCTCCAAAAGTTTGAGAATCTTGACGTCCCAGAACTGCGGATAACCACCGTAGGGCTTCGTCTCAACATTATTCCACCACATGTATTCCTGCCCTTTAGAAAAAGTCCAGGTGGATTTGCAGGCCATGGTACAAGTCTGGCAACCGATGCATCTGTTCAAATTAAAAACAAAAGCAAATTGCCGGTCCGGATGATGTTCGGCGTGAGGGTATTCCATCTCGCGATTGATCTGCCAATTGAATACTTTACTCATGCAACCTTCCTCCCGATTCTGGCCGCCAGATAAGAACGGCCTCTTGGATAATGGCACGGATATAATTATCCCCTTTTTGTTTCCATGCCAGATAGGGTCCTTGATAGAAAGGATTTCGGAACATGGACATCAATTTCTCCTCATCGTATCCTTCCCGCACAAATTCTTCCGCGAAACAAAGCGTCATATCGTGCAGCTGACT
>CAZGID010000200.1:0-4510 GCA_964526065.1 uncultured bacterium | reverse complement strand
ACATGCCAATGTCATGGAAATTATCCCGGAGGAAAACGGCAGTAAAATCCGCGAAGTCCAGGTCAAGACCCCGAAAGGAAACGAGTTTCGTGTTACGGCCCGGATCTATGTGCTCGCTGCCAGCGGAATCGAAAATGCGCGGCTTTTGCTGAATTCCAATTCCGTTCAGAAACGAGGCCTCGGCAATCGGCACGATCTGGTCGGCCGCTATTTCATGGAACATCCGGTCATCGATTTATTTTTTGTTCCGTCGGGGAATCACGCTGAACAGCTGGCCCTTTACCGTTACCATCTGAGAAAGCCGATCGGCAACACCCCGGTCTGGAGCATGCTGACGCCGTCGGAACAATACATCCGGCAAGAAAACTGCTATAACGCCGGCATTTGTTTCCACGGCATCGTTTCAGAATCCGTTTATTCCCTGGATGAAATCAAACGTTTTATGCGTGGAAAATCCCAGGAACCGCTGCACCCGCACGTCATGAATATTCTCATGGATCTGGACGGCATGGCGGAGTACGTCTACCGAAAGAAAGTAATGGATATGGAACGATACGAAATGGAACACGAGCTTTTTCTGTTTTCTGTTCTGTTTGAACAGGCGCCGCGGCCGGAAAACCGTGTCATGCTTTCCGAAGAACGGGACATGATGGGTCAGCGGCGGGCCGAACTGCATTTAAAGCTGGCGCCGGATGAAGAAGTCAGCTATCGAAAAACCCTGGAAATGTTCGCGCATGAATTCAGCGCCGAAGGATACGGCCGCGTGCAGATGGATCTGGGAGAGAATTCAATGGAATGGCCCATTCGTTTTTGGGACCATCAGATGGGAACGACTCGCATGCATGAAAACCCGAGGCAGGGAGTCGTCAATCCTGACTTGCGCATGCATGATATCGAAAATCTTTATGTGGCGGGCAGTTCCGTTTTTCCAACCGGCAGCTGGGCCCCGCCGACATTGACTCTCATTGCGCTGACCATGCGTCTGGCCGACCACCTGAAGGGAAGGATGCCATGAAACCGCCCGTTCTGAATTCCAAACGAAATTTCCTGAAACTGCTCGGCGCCGGCGCCGGATACTGGCTCTTGCGGGCGGGCTGGTCGGTTCCTCTCGGCCTGGCTCCGGAAACGGCCGTGCAGAGAGTGGTGAAGGACTGTCTCAAGCGCCTCTTTCCGCATCCCGGAAGCGCGGCAGCCATCGGCCGGGAAACCCGGGAGAATCTTTCCAAAAACGAAACCCTGGAGAGATTTCTCGATCACCAGAAAATCAGTCTCAAAGATTTTCTGACTTACGATGCGGAAGCACTTCGCAAGCATCTGGAAGCCTCCATCCAGAAGGACTTCCGGTACCGGGAAACGGTACGCATTCAAGGCTGGATCTTGTCGCGCACGGAAGCCGATCTCTGCCGGCTGGCTGCGGCCTTCGCGATTTAATGACCGTGGAAACGCGTCTGCAAAATTTCCGCTAATGCCTTGCAAACGTCAACCGTAGTAAAAATTCCGACCAGCTTCCCATTCTGGACCACCAGCGCGCTGCCATACCGGTGCGTTGCCATTTCCTCGGCCACCTCATGAAGCGGCGCCTCGGGACTGACCTGATAAGGATGATCGTGGCAGATATCTTTTACCAGCAGCAGCTTCGGGTTGGCATCCACCAAACCCAGCGCCATCTTGACGTCGCGGTCACTGACAATTCCCAGCAGCTTGCCATTTTCACCCGTCACCGGCAGGTGCCGGATCTGGCTTTCCTTCATTACTTTCTGCGCTTCCTGAACCGTCTTGTCCTGCCCGATGGATTGCGGCTGATAGGTCATAAATTTCTGGATGGTGGGTTCTGCCTTCGACATGCTGGATTCTCCTTTAAATCGTTTTACTTCCGTCCAACTACCGGTTTTTTGATATTATAGCGCAAGATTTGATAAGATACCGTTTTCCTGGAGCTGCGAATGTCTTTCGAAATCCTTTTAGTCCTCGTCGTCGTCATCGCGATCTTTCTGGCCCTGCTCTTTAATATTGCCAGCGCCGACTTCACCCTTTTCTTCGCCCTGGTCATTCTGACGCTGGGCGGTATTTTGACCCCGGATCAGGCGATCAGCGGTTTTGCTAATCCCGGCGTTATTACCGTGGCCCTTCTTTTTATCGTCAGCGAAGCGCTAAAACGTTCGGGCAATCTGGATTTAATCGCCACCTATTATCTGGGTTCCACACGCCAACGGGATCTTTCCTGGCTGTTGTTAAAACTCATGGCGCCGCTGACTTTTTTGTCGGCCTTCATTAATAATACTCCCATCGTCATCATTTTTGCACCCGTCGTCAAAAAGTGGGCGGATAAAATCAAACTCCCCCCTTCCAAGCTGCTGATTCCGCTTTCCTATGCCACCATTTTTGGAGGCACCTGCACGCTGATCGGCACTTCCACGAATCTTTTGGCCCACGGTCTTTTGCTTCAAAACCAGCTTCCCGGATACAGCCTTTTTGAACTGGCCCGCGTGGGAATTCCCTGTGCGCTGACCGGCATGGTCTATATGGCGTTCATCGGAAAATACCTGCTTCCGGCCCGGCTCGGTGCGCGTTCCCATGTGGAAAAAAATCCGCGCGAATATGTTGTCGAAATGAAAATTCCCCAGCGTTCCATCCTGGCGGGAAAAACGATCCGGGAGGCCGGGCTGCGCAACCTGCGGGGACTTTATCTGCTGGAAGTGGAGCGCCGGGGAGAATCCTTTGGTCCCGTAGACAGTCATTTGCGGCTGGAAGAAGATGACCGGCTGGTGTTTGTCGGTATCCCGTCGGCGGTATTAAATCTGCAGGAAATGCCCGGCATGGTGCCTGCCGCTCATGCAATGTTCGAAAAGGATTTTTCGGCCATGCGCACTCATTTTGTCGAGGCTGTCATTTCTGCCAACTCACCGGTTGTCGGCAAAACCATCAAGGAATGCGGTTTCCGTAAGCGCTACGGCGCGGGCGTGATTGCCGTTCACCGCAACGGCGAACGCATTCTCGACAAGGTAGGAAACATTCGTCTGAAAGCGGGAGATTCTGTGCTTCTTTTTACCGACGATGCTTTTTTTGATGAATGGAAAGACTCTCAGGATTTTTATCTTCTTTCTTACCATCGCGACCGGCCGCCGATTATTTCAAGCAAAACGTTTCTGACGCTCTCTATTACCGCCGTGATGATTCTGGCGGCCGCTTTCGGGGAATCGGTTTCCCAGTTCGGATTTCCTGAAATCACAATTCTGCATGCCGCCATGGGCGCCGTGGCGCTTATGCTTCTAACGGGTTGCCTGAACGGCTCGGAGGTGCGGCAATCTTTCCGGTGGGATGTGCTTTTTGTCATTGCCTTCAGTATCGGCATCAGCAAAGCGATTCAAGCCAGCGGCACGGCGAATCTGCTGGCCGAAGGCATTCGCGGAGCCGCGCATACGCTGAATCCCACGCTGATTCTTGCCATCGTCTATTTCACGACGGTTCTGATTACCGAGCTGTTAACCAATAATGCGGCCGTCGCGGTGGCATTTCCGGTTGCGCTGGCGGTTGCCCTGCAGCTGGGAGTCGATCCGCGTCCGTTTCTCATCGCCGTCACGATTGCCGCTTCTAACGGCTATGCGAGTCCCCTGGGCTATCAAACTCATTTGATTGTGCAGGGGCCCGGCGGTTACCGGTTCAGTGATTATGTGAAGGTGGGACTTCCGCTGGATCTGGTCATCGGAGTCGTCGCCATTACGGCCATCCGCCTGACGTGGCCCTTTTAATCAGCTGGAAAAGAATTTCAGACCGACCGTCCCGGCAATAATCAGAAAGATGCAAACCAGACGCAGGCTATGCACCGGCTCCTGCAGAAACAGCATACCGCAAAGGGCCGTGCCGGCGGCGCCGATACCCGTCCAAACCGCATAAGCCGTTCCAATCGGAAGGCCGCGCACCGCCAGAGAAAGAAAATAAACGCTCACGGCCATGAGGGCCAGCACCAGCGCGGAAGGTCCGATCCGGGTGAATCCATGCGTGGATTTCAAACCCAGAGCCCACATGATTTCAAACATTCCGGCAATCATTAAATAGAGCCAGGCTTGTGAGAGGGTCATCGGAAGAGAAGGTTTACTCAGGAGAAAGCAGCAATTTTGTTGGGAGGCGTGCGTTTCAGATCCCAGGCCAGCCCCAGGCGCGACAACAGGTAAATACACCACTTGCTGGGATCCCAGTAATGCCACAAAATCCCATTCCGGTAATCATTCGGAAAACGGTGGTGAAAACTATGATACCCCTCGCCGTTGGTCAGCACAGCTCCCAGCCAGTTGTCCCGGGCAGACTCTTTTTTATTGAACGTCCGGTCGCCAAACATATGCGCGTAGGAATTAATGAAAAATGCGGCATTCATCACCAGAAACATGCGCAGGCAAATTGTCATGAGGAAAACACCGAGAGGCCGGCCGATGGCAAAACCAATCGACAGCGGCAAAAGAATACCGGCAGTCAGCGACCAAAAATCATAATATTTGTGTTGATGCATGACGAG
>CAZGID010000199.1:0-4530 GCA_964526065.1 uncultured bacterium | reverse complement strand
TCGGAATCGAAGGACTGGTAAATCAGATTGATTGCCTGGTTCATCATGGTTCCCATGCATCCTAGATCTCTAAAGGAGGTTGAGCATCCGTGGAATCCGTTCCGGTGGCTGCTTCCTTGCCCGCCCAGTATTTCCGCTCCCTTTTCAGCTCTGATTTGATTCCTCACGGCAATTGTTTCCACTGGATCCCGGAAGTGCTCTGGATTCACGTCGCGGCCGATGCGCTTCTTGGCTTGTCGTTTGCGGCCATTGCCCTCTCGCTCTTTTATTTATACTTCCGGCGGCGGGGGAATGTGCCTTTTGCGGGACGCCTGTTTTTACTGGGCGGATTCTCTGCCGCCTGCGCCGCTGTCTTTGTTTTCACCGTTTTTGACATCTGGCTCGGGATTTACCGCTTTACCGGGTTATTTAAAATTCTGGCCGCTGTGCTGGCTTTCATTTCTGTATTCATAATGATCCCGCTGCTGCCGAGGCTTTTGCATCTTCCCCGGACGGAAGGCATGGTGCAGGACCTGTCCCGGAAAACGGTAGAGCTGACGCGCGTCAACGATGAGCTGGAACGGTTTAACCGGGTAGCGGTTGGCCGGGAAGAAAGAATACTGGAACTCAAAGACGAAGTGAACCGTCTTTGCCTTGAATTGGGTCGCAAGCCGCCTTATCCGCAGACCTGGCTGGAGAGGCGGGATGCGCCGTGACGGGTTCCCGGAAAACGGTTTACAGAAGCGCAAGACGTAAAACCGTGGTGGCCTGGGTAATTGCCATGCTGCTGCTGATGGTCCTTTCTGGCGTTGATTATTATATTTCAGAACAGCAACGCGATATTTTAAAGAAAAATGCTGAACTCATCAGCTTGAGCGGCCGGCAGAGAACGCTGGTCCAGCGCATCGCGCTTCTTTCCCGCTTTTTGACGGTGACATCCAGCCCCTATGAGCAGGATATCCTTCGCAAGGAAATGGATGATACGCTCATTGATCTGGAAAATACGCATGACCGTCTGTCCCGCGAAGCAAGATACCGTAATGAGCCCTCCCGCCAGGAGGCGCGCAAATTATTCGAAATTTATTTCAAGCCCCCCTTTGAAATCGACCGGCTTGTGCGTCACTTTCTTCAGAGCGCAAAGGCTTTCTCAGAAGTGCCGAATGCGCTGATCAAATCGGATAATCCGCATCTGGTGAGAATTACCCACATATCGCATTCCCGGACCCTGCTTGAAGGGATGGAGCGGGTTGTCCAGCAACGGCAGCGAATTGTTGAAAAGCATATTACGTTTCTGGGAAGGGTCGACTTTGGGATTTTTCTGGCCACGGTGATGCTTCTTCTGTTTTTGACTTTCTTTATATTTTTGCCATTGATTCGTCAGATTATTCAGCAGCTGGAAGCTCAGGCAGCAAGCAACCTCCGCTTGCAGCAACGAACGGACGAATTGGAAAAATCAAGGCGGGCGGCTCTAAGCATTATGGAAGATGCCGAAATTGCGCGCCGGAAATCCGAGGATGCTCGCCGTGCGTCCTACCGCCTGGCGGCCATCGCCGGAGCAAGTCCGGACGGGATTCTGGTTTGCACGCTCGAGGGGTCCATAACGGATTGGAATGCCGGAGCCGAAAAGCTGTTTGGATACCGGGAAGATAACCGGATCGGGAAATCATTCCAATCCTTATTTCCTTTGGAAAAGACGGAGGAAGCCTCGTCCTTGCTGGAAAAAGTGAAGGCGGGGGAAAAGATTCATCATCATGAAACCCGCTGGATGCATGAGAAGGGATACCGGATGGACGTGGCGTTAACACTGTTTCCCGTATGTGATGAAAGCGGGCGTGTGATCGGGATCTCATGTATATCGCGGGATATCAGCCAGCATAAAAAAATGGAAAATGAAATACGGGAGGCCAAGGAGTCCTTTGAAAGTTTTATGAATCACAGTCCCGCTGTCGCTTTTATCAAAGACAGCCGGAGCCGGTACACCTATGTGAACGAGCCCATGGAAAAGATATTTGGACTGGCAAGAGACGCTATTTTGGGAAAGACGGATTATGACTGGCTTCCGGCCGAAGTGGCGGCCGAGTTGCATGAGCATGACGCAGCCGTTTTAAAAAGTGGCCGGCTGCTCAAAAGTGTGCAGGCGGTTCCGATGCATGGAGAGACGCATCACTGGCTCTTGTACAAGTTTCCGATTTCGAGTCTGACTCGCGGTACGCTTGTTGGGGGCGTGGCATTTGACATAACCGATCGCATGCAGGCGGAAGCTCAACTGCAAGACTATGCGGAAAGACTGAAACGAAGCAACCAGGAACTTCAGCATTTTGCGAATATTGTGGCGCATGACCTGCAGGAGCCCGTGCATAAAATTGTCGCTTTTAGCGATCTGGTAATGGAAAAAATCGGGGATGATATGGACCCGGAAGCTCGAGACTTTCTCATTCGTCTTAAAAGAGCGACGCAGCGAATGGGGCATTTGATTCAGGATCTTCTCAGCTACTCACGGATCTCTTCACGAAAAAAGCCGCCTCAGCGCATTGAGATGGAAGGGCTGGTGCATGAAGTGCTTTCCGATATCGAGCTCCGTGTTGAAAAGTCGGGTGCTCATATCGAAGTGGGTACTTTGCCGGAAATTATCGGAGATGCCACTCAATTGCGTCAGCTGTTCCAGAATCTCCTCCTGAATGCCATTAAATTTTCAAAGCCGGATGAAAAACCCTTTGTTCGAATTTATTCCGAAAATCATGCGGAAAACGGATATGTCCGGATCTGTGTTGAGGACCGCGGTATCGGTTTTGATCCCAAATACCGGGAAAAGATTTTCGCGCCGTTCAAGCGGCTTCACGGCCGATCGCAGTATGAAGGGACGGGGATGGGTTTGGCTATTTGTAAAAAAATAGCGGAAGCACATGGCGGTCTTCTCCGTGCCGATTCATCACCCGGACAAGGATCCGTTTTTATACTTGAGATTCCCGAAGCGGCCGTTTCTTCCTCCGCGGGTTCAGCCCCGCGCCCCTCTGCCTGATTGGCTCGTTCCCGTAAGGCCCGATATCCCTAAGTCGTTTTGTACGAACGGGAAATAGGGTAAACCCTGATAAGCTTGTTCCTGCCCGGCGGCGATAATGGCTATGTGCGTATAGAAAGGAGACTCGTCATGAGACGCGGCAAAAAGCAGGCAGACCCGGAGTTAAAAGAAGGTTTGATGCACGTTTTAGAGAAGAATACGGATATTTTTAATGTCACGGTCGAAACGGTCGGGAGCAGTCTGCAGAGCTATATGGAAACGTCGGGCGAGTCGGGTGAGACATTGATTGATACATTTGCGGATGTTATCTCGGATGCGCTGGAAGCATCCAAGTCTTCTCCGGAAGAGTTGGAGCGTACCGCCGCGGGGCTCATGGTGGGTTTTTCTCGCGCAGCCGAAAATGCGGGAAAACTTCGTCTGTCGACACTGGGTTATCTGGCTGAAATTATTCTGGAGAGAGCCTGGGCTTGCCGGGCGTCTCTTACCGCGGTTGCTCGCGGGCTGATTGATGGGGCTTCGCTTGGAGGAAGAAGGACGGCATTAGGGGTTCAGGAAGCAGTCAGTGAAACGGGAGTGAGTGTATTAATTGCTGCTTATGCCATCAGTGCGGAAGCGGGTGATACGATTCGGAAAACGCTGGCGGGTCTTGTCGAAGAAGGATATGCCATCCGCTTGGGAGATCCGCTGTACCGATAAATTCAGGAGAGAGGGGGTACCGAAATGAAACATTATTTGAGCATCTTAAGTTTGCTGGTCATGGTCTTTGCCGTGGCAGGGGCTACTCCTGCGGCGCTGGCACTGGACGAAAGGACCGTTCATGAAGAACGCGTTACGGAAGATGGAGATGTCATTGTGGAACGTGAAGTCGTGCATGATGATGACGACAGTTTGGTTGGTGAAGTGTTTGATGCGGTAGGTGAAATCATCGCCTTTCCATTTAAACTTGTCGGCGGCATTCTATCAGGAGTGTTCTAAGAAAGGAGGCAACCATGAAAGCACTGCTTTACGGTCTCATCATTGTGATGGGAATTTCGGTTATGGGTTGTGAAACGACCGAAGGCATTGGACGTGATGTTGAGAATTTAGGGGATGAAATGCAGGACGTGTAGTAGTCTGAATTGAGGGATCAAGCCGTCAATTCCTGAAGCCTTCGGGATTTGACGGCTTGATTTCTTGAATAAAAATTGAGAGGAGGTTCCCAATGAAACGTCTATTTGCGTTCGTGGCAGCATCGGCTTTATTGTTCGCAAATCCAGGAGTTGCTTTGTCTCAGGAACTTATGGATGACGAGAAATGGAATGACAAACTGGGGCGTGGTGTTGTGAATGTGTTTACCAGCCCGTTGGAAATACCGCGGCACATTACCAATACTTCCGAAGAGAAAGGAGCAGCTGAGGGTTGGACCATTGGGCTGCTGGAAGGAGTGGCCTTTATGTTTGTCCGGATCGGCGCCGGAGTTGTTGAGGTGGTGACATGTCCGTTCGACTTTCCAACGGAAGACAAAAGCCCGATTCTTCAGCCCCGCTATGCCT
>CAZGID010000198.1:0-4548 GCA_964526065.1 uncultured bacterium | reverse complement strand
AATTGCCAAAGTTCGCGCAAGATTTCGAACAGACGAGGCGGCCGCGGCTCAATCTTGACCCAGCGGATTGCGTTTTCCACTTCAAACTCCCGCATGATTAGGACTTTTGACCATCTTTTTTCTCAGTTGTTCAATACCAACACCGGCAAACCGCAAACAAACCGCCGGACCGATCAGCAAGCAACGCCAGAAATAATCAAGAAAAGCGAACGGCCGGAGCCGCCTCACAAGCCCCGCCCCTTCCCGAGCACTCTCAATAGCCTGAACAACCAGCGGTGTTGCCCGAATATCAATCCCTGCCGGACGGACAAAGTCGCGAATAAAACCCTGATTTTTATCCTGCCGCGCCTTCCCGTTGACAAGCATCTGAACCAGCTGAAATTCATGTTCGTCCAGATCTTTCCCCATTCGGACCAAACCGCCTTTCAACAAATAGCGGAAATGGAGTGTTCCCTGCTGACTCGCTTCAAAATTGCGGGAATACAAAGAGAACACGGGGCGTCCGACAATACCGGCTTCAATCATGGCACTGGTATTCAATCCAATCACCGCCTCACTGTAATAAAGAGAATCAAAATAATCCTGCTTCATTTCATCGGTAAATGGATAGGGAAAAGATGGCCAGCGCGGATAAACAGTAATTTCAGATCCTTCAAAGTCGACATTATCCCACTGCCGGCTGTGATTTGGATGAGGCCGGATCAGAATTCCGAAATGATTCAATTCCGGACAACTGCGTATTCTCTCGATCCATCGTTTCACAAACTCGACTTCTTCCGACGCAATAAATCGGGAAGAGCAAACATATAACAGATAGGAAGATGCCTTTAAAAAGCCCGCCCGCCGTAAAAAATCAGCACGCACGAGTGCTGGTTCGCGATCGAACCACTTGTCAAATGTCTGTGCACCCGTAACAATAATGGTCTCAGGACGAACTGCGTGATATTTGACGGCCTCGCTTTTCTGTGTCTCATTCCAAACCAGCATGCGGTCAGTCTGAATTTGCTGCAGCCCTTTATTGGTGAGATTATCCCAGCTTGCGACACAAGTTACCGTGGCAACTCCTTCACGCACTGCCGCTTTAGCAAACTCAATAAAAGAAGTGTTTGAATCAATCAGAGGTGTAAAAAGAACAATGTCCGGCTTCTTAGACTGCAGGTAATTGAGCGCTGTCCGGTTGACAGGAAGAACAGATTCAATAGCCTTGAAGAAAGCCATCCAAAACATCGGGAAAGGAAAAAGCTTTTCAAAAAAGAATCGTGCCTGGACCGGAATGCGCCGGTTAAATCGCCCCGCAAGCTTGGGACAATCGGCAAAATCGGGATGCAGGTAACGAAGGTAATCAATAAATTGACGGACAATCAATGCCAGTCCGGACCACACATTCGAATGCCAAACATTCGGAAAAAAATCATAAGAAGCACCACGCAGACCGGCTGTAATCCCACGCATTTTCTCTTCATCAAATGGCTTGCTTACCAAGCGGTTGAATGCAAAATGAATTTCATGCCCACGATCCGCCAATTGCCGGATCGCCTCTTCGTAACGCCCGATATATCCATAGTGCCGCATCATAAAAAGAATCTTCATAACGGCTCCTCATCGAATGCTTCTTCCGGATCCGTCGATTCTGAAAAGGACCAAGCGACTTGAGGCAGCAATGCTTCTCCGCGGGATGGCGCTGTGCGTTTTTGAATCCGCAGTTCTCCCGCATTACGAAATTTGCGTGCATACACGGTCCTCTTCTGGACAACGGTTACCCCCACCGTCAAAGGATAAGTCCCGGCAGGAACCACATTACCGGGAATAAGCACCCGTGCACGGAAAAGGCCAGGTTCATCTAGGGACGCAAAATCCATCATGCCCGTTCGGAATACCACCGCATCCTGATGGCGAAGCGTGATATAAATCTGGGCTCGCCCCGGCGCACAATCCAGCCGAAGCTGGGCTTCCACATAAAAATTAACGGACTCAAAAATTGTGTCGGTGCCGGCTTGATTGGGGAAAGCTTCCACGGATATCAACGATATCACACTCTCCGCATCTCCCGCGGCCAATTCGCCAGCCGACGAGACATCCGAGAAGCCCGGTCCGCCATGCGTCTCAAGATCATGCAGGTATTCCCGTATCACTTGCGACGGATTTCTGTCCATACGAATCCTCCCAGCTTCCATCCAGAGACACCGGTTAAAATATGTCTCATCCGAGACCGGGTTGCGACAAGCCATTAAAACAGCACTGCCGGCTTTCACAATGCGATCAATACGCTGACGCGCCACGGCTTGGAAATCGGCGGGTAAATCCTCAAAACATTCATCAATCAAAACCAATGACGGCCAGCCGGCAAGCGCCAATGCCAAAGCAAGCTTCTGACGGGCTTCAGCCGCCATGTTCCTCACTGGAATATCATTCCACGCCGACAGGTCGCCCAATTGAACTACGTCGTCATAATAATACTTAAAACGGCGGGATATCCCCATCCGGGAAGCCTGCAATTCGATATTTTCTTTCATCGTCAGCTGCGGCATCAGCCCTATATCGGAATCAACATATTGACCGCACGCCGATGGAATCCAGCCCCGCCCCTCCGTCGGGGGAATCAACCGACCCAGCATTTTTAATAAAGTGCTTTTTCCGGCGCCCGGTTTTCCAATCAACCCAACCCATTCACCCCGCTTCACCACGAGATGAATAGCTGCTACAGCGGATTGGCTCTCGACATAACTCTTTGATAATCCTTCGACCTGTACAATGAGGCCCGATCGATCAGACATAGGATTCCAGATGTTGAAGAATGCTCTCGTAGACTTCCCGTGTACGATCATCAATAAACCGTTTCTCGGCCGGGGACAAAGCCGCTGTGCGGTCCGCCGCAGACGGCAGAACCCCAGGCGCTGCGGCCTCAAAACTGGAATTGGCGCAAACGGGCATAAAATTAAATGTCGGCTCCAGCAAAACCGGATTAAACTCTATCCCGAGAAAGAGGCAAAGTTCTTTCATGATGCGGCCGGTATCGTTCAATAAAGCTTCAAACCGGATAATCCGGACTTTTTCGGGATATTTTGCCCGAAGCCATTGCATCGACTTTGCTGAGCGGATCCAAAGATCAATTTGTTGTTCGATATCATTATGGTCCGGGTGTTTCAAATGACGCGAGGCGGACGCGTACCAGCTCTTGGGTTCCCGCAGCACTTGAATGACACGACCATCTGGATAGTCCTGAAAAAATAGATCGAGATTGGTTTGATCCAGATTCAATCTGGGAACAAATGCCGTAATCCACTTTTGCAACTTCCCATAAATATTCTGATTATCCAGCCAGCCATTAAAATATGCTGTCATGTAGGCATTCAGGATATCCCGAGCCGATTGAACTTTCTTCCGCGCCAGCGCTTCCAGAAACAAACTGCGCACAAGCAGGGGCATCATTAAAAAGGGCAAAGCCGGCTGAGCATGATCGGATCCCCGCCCGGGTTTGGTGAACCCTTCGCGAAAAAGACGCAGGATATGTCCTTCCCCAAGATAGCGAAACCAGTTTTCTGCCGAATCGTTCAGATTCAGCCGGGGCCAATGGGTTTTGTCCGGATACCCGATCTGTAATTCATAAGGATGTGCATGCAGTTCAGGGTGTCCGTCAAACAATTGACTGAGCAGTGTGCCCCCGGAGCGGTGAACCTGGGAAATAAGAACCATCGGCTGATTGACTACAACCAAATTTTGTTTTCGCATATCAAGCAAATGCTGGTACTCTTCCAACAGCACAGGCTGCAACGATGAATTTTCAATTTGTCGTTCGGCATCAAGACTGAGAAAAGGAACCAGAATCTCCTGATTTTTCAGCGAGGCATGTAATTTTTTATCAAGCGACTTGAGAATTTTATGAATTGCTTCAACGCTCTGGACCATTTTCTTCTCACTCTTGTCACTGCGCCGGTTGATTTCTTCCAGCATCCTCGGAAGCCGAAGATAGGCCTGAATCGTTTTATAAATTTTTGATATCACGGCATGATTCCTTTCAACGAACCAGCACTTTTCTGTTTTGGGTTTCTACGGCTGTGTGGCGTCCCCGATTCATGGATGATATTGCAGGACGGCGAGACTTTTTCTTCGGAAACCAGATAGACCGGCTCATTAAAGCAATCCCTGCCAGTAGCCAAAGCAGTGGTCGCCACAGGATAATTTCCAAAAAAAATGGCCGGCTTAGTTTGCCGGTTTCCATTCCAGCTACCGTCTCCAATGTGCGGGCAACTATCGGACTTGAGGCAGTCTCCCATCCATGCGGACGAACAAAATTCTGAATAAACTTACGAATTTCTTTCTCGACCTGCCGTCCGCCCTTCAAAACCTCTTCCAAGGCTGAAACGTGCTCGTCAAGGCTTTCTGAAACCGTCAATAAGCCATGATTGCGGATATGCGAAAAGTGCAGCGTTCCGTTCTGCGTACTGCGAAACCGGGCATCAAGAACCGTAAAAACGGGGGTCAACTGAATTCCCGCTTCAATCATGGCGCTCGTATTGATGCCGACAACAGCAGAAGCATAATGCAGCG
>CAZGID010000197.1:0-4550 GCA_964526065.1 uncultured bacterium | reverse complement strand
GATCAAGCAGGTGGCTTCGGGCCGTTTCGGCGTGACGAGTGAATATCTTGTGCAGGCCCGCGAAATCCAGATCAAGATGGCGCAGGGCGCCAAGCCGGGTGAAGGCGGCCAGCTTCCCGGGCAAAAAGTATATCCGTGGATTGCGCGCGTGCGCCATTCAACGCCCGGTGTCGGCTTGATTTCGCCCCCGCCGCATCACGACATTTATTCCATCGAAGACCTGGCGGAACTGATTCATGATCTGAAAAATGCGAATCATAACGCCCGTATCAGTGTGAAGCTGGTTTCGGAAGTCGGCGTCGGGACCATTGCCGCCGGTGTGGCCAAGGCCCATGCCGATGTGGTTCTGATCAGCGGTTATGATGGCGGAACCGGTGCCTCGCCGCAGTCCAGTATCAAGCACGCCGGGATGCCGTGGGAAGTCGGTCTGGCGGATACGCATCAGACGCTTGTGCTGAACAATCTGCGCAGCCGCATTGCGGTGGAAACCGACGGCCAGCTGAAAACCGGCCGCGACGTGGTCATTGCCACATTGCTCGGGGCGGAGGAGTACGGTTTCGCCACGGCACCGCTTGTCGTGCTCGGCTGCATTATGATGCGCGTTTGCCATTTGAATACCTGCCCGGTGGGCGTGGCGACGCAGAATCCCGAACTTCGTAAAAAATTTATGGGCAATCCGGATCATGTGGTGCATTTCATGCGGTTTATCGCCGAAGAAGCGCGCGAGATTATGGCGCAGCTCGGTTTCCGCAGCATTAATGAAATGGTGGGCCGGACGGACGTCCTGGATGTCGCCGACGCGGTCGGTCACTGGAAAGCCAAAGGGTTTGATTTCTCCCGCATTCTGCACCGGCCGCAAGTTCCGGAATCGGTGGGCTTGTTCTGTCAGATTCCGCAGGACCATGGCCTCGACAAGGCGCTGGACCGGACGCATTTGCTGAGCGCCTGTGAGCCGGCTCTTAAAGACGGAAAGCCGGTCAAAGCGGAATTTCCGATCAAGAATACCAACCGCGTTGTCGGGACCATGACGGGAAGTGAGCTGACGCGGCGCTGGGGTTCCAAAGGGCTTCCTGAAGACACGATCCAATTGAAGTTTACCGGTTCCGCCGGACAGAGTTTTGGCGCGTTTGTTCCCAAGGGAATGAAACTCGAAATCGAAGGCGATGCCAACGACTATTTCGGTAAAGGATTGAATGGCGGAAAACTCATTGTTTATCCTTCCAAGCAGGCGACGTTTATTCCGGAAGAAAACATCATTATCGGCAATGTGGCGTTTTATGGCGCCATCAGCGGCGAGGCTTATATCCGCGGCATGGCCGGGGAACGTTTCTGCGTGCGTAACAGCGGCGTGCATACGGTCGTGGAAGGCGTGGGGGATCATGCCTGCGAATATATGACCGGCGGCCGCGTCGTGATTCTGGGCCGCACCGGCCGCAATTTTGCTGCCGGAATGTCAGGCGGGGTGGCCTATGTTCTGGATGTCAAAAATGAATTCGAAAGCCGCGTGAACCGGGCCATGGTCGGCCTGGAGCGGCTTGAAGATCCGATGGAAATCAGTGAGTTGCGCACCATGATTGAACGCCATGTGGAATACACGGCCAGCCATCTCGGCCGCCAGGTGCTCGATTTGTGGGACGATATGGTTCCTCGTTTCATTAAAGTCTTGCCTCACGATTACAAACGCATGCTGGACGCCATTCAGCGCGTAAAAGAGTCCGGTCTCAGCGGAGACGAGGCCGTGATGATTGCGTTTGAAGAAAATGCCAACGATCTGGCTGCCCGCGTTGCCGGAAACTAATCACCATGGGAAAACCGACAGGATTTCTTGAAATTAACCGTGAGCTTCCGCAGGACCGGGATCCGAAACAGCGGATTCAGGACTGGGGTGAATTTCACGAACACATGCAGGAAGAAAAACTGCGCGAACAGGGCGCGCGCTGCATGGATTGCGGTATCCCGTTCTGTCACACCGGTACCCTGATTTCCGGGATGGCCTCCGGCTGTCCGATCAATAATTTGATTCCCGAGTGGAATGACCTCGTCTACCGCGGATTATGGCGGGAAGCCCTCGACCGGCTTCACAAGACAAATAATTTCCCCGAATTTACCGGCCGCGTCTGCCCGGCACCCTGTGAAGGATCCTGCGTGCTTGGTATGACAGCACCGGCAGTCACGATTAAAAACATTGAATGTTCGATTGTGGACCGCGGCTTTTCAGAAGGCTGGATTCGTCCGGAACCGCCGGTAGAACGCACGGGAAAGAAAGTGGCAGTTGTGGGTTCCGGCCCGGCCGGACTGGCGGCGGCAGCGCAGCTGAATAAAGCGGGCCATCTGGTGACCGTGTTCGAACGCGCCGAGCGGCTCGGCGGGCTGCTGATGTACGGGATTCCGAATATGAAACTGGAAAAGCAGATTGTCCAGCGCCGGGTTGACTTGCTGGCATCTGAAGGCGTGAAATTTGTGACCAGCTGCGAAGTCGGTAAGGACTATGCATCGGCCAAGCTGATGGAAGAATTTGATGCGGTTGTTCTGGCCGGCGGAGCGACCAAGCCGCGTGATCTTCCGGTTGAAGGCAGAAATCTGAAGGGCATTCATTTCGCGATGGAGTTCCTTCATCAAAATACAAAATCACTTCTGGATGGAAAACCCAGCGAATCGTTTATCTCGGCCAAGGACAAACATGTGGTGGTGATCGGCGGCGGGGACACGGGAACCGACTGTGTGGGGACATCGATGCGGCATGGCTGCAAAGGGCTGATTCAGCTGGAAATTATGCCAAAACCGCCGCTGGAGCGGGCGACCAATAATCCCTGGCCGGAATGGCCGAAAGTCTACCGCCTGGACTACGGGCAGGAAGAAGCGAAGGCCGTTTTTGGCGATGATCCGCGGCAGTATCTGGTGACGGCCAAGAAATTTGTCAGTAATGAGCGCGGAGAAGTCAAAGAAATGGTGCTGGTGCAGATCGAATGGACCAAAGATGAAAATGGCCGGTTCTTTCCGAAAGAAATTCCCGGTTCCGAAAAAATAATTCCGGCCGACCTGGTCCTTCTGGCCATGGGATTCCTGGGGCCGGAAGATACGGTGCTTTCCGATTTGAAAGTCGAACGCGATGCGCGTTCCAATGCCAAAGCCGACCACGGAAAGTTTGCCACTAATATAAAAGGCGTTTTTGCCGCGGGGGATATGCGGCGCGGTCAGTCGCTCATTGTCTGGGCGATTAATGAAGGGCGTGGCTGCGCACGCGCAGTGGACGCCTATCTGATGGGGCACAGTGATTTGCCTTCCTGATCCCTTGTTTTTAATTTAATGACTGGCAATAAGCGGGCTTTTAGCCCGCTTTTTTTTAGGTAAAATAGGCCGGAAGGACACCCATGAAGGCCATCAAGATTCGCGACGTGATGACATCGCCTGCGCTCACCGTTCCGGTGGACGCTACCTTGACCGAGGCGGAAGCGGTGATGCGAACACATCATTTCCGCCATCTGCCGGTGGTGGAAGGCGGAAAGCTGGTCGGGGTGATTTCTGAAGACGATTTCTTCCGGCATGTGAAGGTCCGGCCGCGGGAAGGCGGTTTCTATTTCGATCCGCAGGAGCTGGAAAGCTTTATCCTGCGGCATGTCATGACGCACGACCCCGTTTGCGTGCATGCCGATGATCCCCTGATTGTGGCAGTGGGAATCATGGTGGTCGAGAAGTTCGGGGCTTTGCCGGTTGTCGACGATGAGAAGCATGTGATCGGCATCATCAGTCAGATTGATATCCTGAAGCTGCTTCACCGCGTTTTAAGTCATTAAACGGCGGGAAGCAACTTTTAATTAAAGACCGTGAGGCGATCCCCGATAGTAGAAAAGGGGACGCTCGCTAAAATATGAAGGAGGAAGTCATGCTTTCAAAAAAAATGCAGGAAGCTTTAAATGCCCAGATCGCGCAGGAAGCCGAAGCGGCCAACACCTATCTGGCGATGGCGTCCTGGTGTGATAAGAAGGGATTGCGCGGATCGGCGTCGTTTTTGTATACCCATTCCGAACAGGAACGGGCGCACATGATGAAGCTTTTCCGTTACACGAATGACGCAGGCGGTCACGCCTTTGCCCCTTCGGTCAAACAGCCGGAAATGGAATATGCCTCCTTGGGCAAGATCTTTGAAATTTTGATGGGACATGAACGCAAAGTAACGGAATCCATCAACCGTCTTGTGGATGTCTGCCTGAACGAGAAAGACTATTCCACTTTTAACTTCCTTCAGTGGTATGTTGCCGAGCAGCACGAAGAAGAGCGTTTGCTGACCCAGGTCATTGAGATCATCCGCATTACCGGGGATGAAGGTCGCGGCCTGTTTCTTGTGGATAAGGAAATCGGCACCTTTGCCGGTAAATAACCGAGGAGGTTTCCATGGGCGGCATTACTGAAGTTCGTGAACTGCATCATGAACAGCGGGATCTAAAGCGGCAGCTGGAGCAGTTGACCGGCATGGTCAAGTGGCTGCTCTTAATTGCCGGCGGCGGGCTGGCGCTGAGCCTTTTGACCTTCATTTTGATGCTTGCCCGTAC
>CAZGID010000196.1:0-4582 GCA_964526065.1 uncultured bacterium | reverse complement strand
GAGTACGTGCAATGGTTCTCGCAATCTGGCAGGTTTCAATGGTGTGCGTCAGGCGGGTCCGGTAATGGTCGCCCTCATGATTCACAAAAACCTGGGTCTTGTACTGCAGCCGGCGGAATGCAGCCGAATGGATAATCCTGTCACGATCCCGTTGAAAAGGAGTCCTCCATTCATGTTCCTTTTCCGGGAATTTTCGTCCCCGCGTCCGGATACTTTGAATGGCATAGCCGGCAAGAATACCCCCTTCTACTTTCTGATAGTCTCCCCGGGTGCGTTTCATCGATTTAACCCTTTTTCCTTCTTAAGATAACTTCGAATTCCACGGTAGGATTCCTTTAAAGATTCTGAGATCACCTTAGTTTGGCCAATGACCGGCATAAAATTCACATCACCCCTCCAGCGCGGCACCACATGAAGATGCAGATGCCCTGGCACACCGGCCCCTGCTATTCTGCCGACATTGATACCCACATTCAAGCCATGCGGCCGGCATGACTTTTTTAACGCCTTTTCCATTTGATCATAGAGATCAAGCCAGTCCAGACGTTCCTTCGCACTTAGCTGGGCAATGCTGGCAACATGCCTTCTGGGCACCACCATCAAATGGCCATTGTTGTATGGATAACGATTCAGAACGGAAAAACTGTAGCGGGATCTTGCGAGAATGAGATTGGAGGCGTCAGAGCGGGAGGCGGCGAGAGAACAAAAAAGACATCGGCCCCGTTTGGGCGGATCAGCTTGAATGTAAGCTTTCCGCCATGGAGCCCACAATTGGTCCATGCTGATTTCCGGCAAGTATGAGTTGTGGAAAATTATAAAGCTGCAGCAGCGTGTTGAGATTTTTCAGGTCCAAAAGCTGGATGCGGGCTTCCTGAGCCATTAGCTTTGCATTCTGCTCGATGCCTCCCAGTGCAAAAATAATCTTCTTCTGAACTTTAACCCGGGATTTACGGACTTCCTCGGCGAAAACGAGAATGTCTTCTTCAATCACGGGGTCCATCGCCACCGTGCAAAACCACTTACCGCCCGTCTTCCTTCCCAAAAGCGACACAAAGCGGCCCGCCGAAGGCCGGAAGGTCACTTCGTGAAACTGCGGCAGACGCAGCGGACGCTGATTGATTTCGACCAGATCATTGCGAAACTCATGAAACAGTTTTTCCACAAGCTCGAGCACATAGGAAGGATTTTCCCGCGAGGAATCCTTAAGAACCGTTTGAAGCAGATTCAGGAACCGCTCACGCGCCGGCAGCTCATTCATTCCAAGCGACTGAATTTTCAGGCTGTAAATCTCACGCAGCCAGAAACTGAAGAGATCATCTTCGATCAGGTAAAAAGCGCCTCTTTTGACAATCAAATCTTCTTCAACAAGCCTTTCAACAATTTTTTTAGCCTCGCGCACCTTACGGTCCATATACGAGGCAATGGACACCAGCTTCTTTCTTCCCAGACTGATCGCCAAAAGCGCCTGGATGTAGGGCCGGCAATCTTTGGCAAAACGACGGCAGCCCTGAAGCTTCTTTTCAAACAGCAAAGCAAGGCGGCCGCGGTCATCAAACATTTCCCGCTCAATCGCCCGCAATAATCTTTCAGAGGGCACGGCATGCCTCTGTTCATCATCCCCCTGCCGATGATGCGAAACCGGATAAAGACTCCCCAATTGTTCAATAATCAGTTCCAGATAATTCGGGACACCCCCCGTGAGCCGAACCAGCATGGCAATTTGTTCGCGGGTGAATGCAAATCCGGGCTGACTGATGCGTAAAAAGCTCTCGGTTTCCCGGCAGCCAAATGCCGCCATTTCGATCACTTCAAAATTTCCGAAGAGCATAGAAAGTTTTTCAGAGAAAATCTCGCGGGCCTTATCCGGCCGGCTACTGGACACCAGGTACAAAGTCTCCTTCTGAACCATAATTTCCTTCCCGAAAATGGCAAAAGGGTCCGCAGAAGGCAGGTATTCCAGCGCCTGAAATTCATCGAGTATCAAAACAATCTTTTTCCCGCTTTCCTCTGCCACAAACCCAGAAAATGCGAACAACTCGCGGATGGCTGCACTGTTCCATTCGCCCCGGAATATGGTCTTCTGAAGGCGCACAGCTTTCTCTACGGATTGGGGGACAATTGCCGCAGCCCGGTCCAGAAGCCGGTTGAGATCTTCTGCAAGACAATCGGAATCATCAGGAAAGAGAGCGCTTAAAACGGAGCCGATCCAGCGATTCGCAAACTGATCAAAGCGCAGAAACTCCATTTCGACGGCCGCCACAAGGACTTCCGGGCAAGATTCCCTTAAATAGGTTCGGAGAGAAGAAAGCAGGTGAGTTTTTCCGAGTCCTTCGCGTCCAATCAACCCAATGTTCTGGCGGAAACCTTTTTGAAGCGCCCGAACCCGCTGCTCTACATGCATCCGAATCCGGCTGCGGTCAAAATAAATAGGTTCGACATGTGCCATAAAAGGCGACGGCCCCTTTATGTCGCTAGAGAAAAACTTTTCGTGGGAAATTATTCAATGACCGCTACAGCGAGGGCGGGAAAAGCGAGGTAATCAGACAAAATTAATACGGAATACAAGTTTAATTAAAAAGAAATCAACGCTTTGTCCATGCCCTAACAATCGCGGGGACTATATTACTTTTTTAAGATGAGAAAGCAAGAGAAATCTGTCAAAGTTTTCCCTACATGCATCCTGTTTTTCCTTGACAACAATCAAGATGGCCAAAGACATTCATACGCCATTAATCGCGTGCGCGTTTCGGAATCATAATGATGAAAAAGCGGCTTCACAAAATCAATTCCGGCACCTTGCAGATAATATAATCGGAAGAAAAAGGATCGTATCAGGCTTTTGTCCGCAAGCACCGAGACATATTTTCCATCGCGCTCAAAAACAAGCGCCGAAATATTTAACCGGGAACCCGGAGGCGCAATTTCCTTTAACTCTGTCCCATCAAAGATAAATAAAATCTCAGGACTGCCCGCAATCGGCATCTTTCCACTTTTCGTAATGACGGATTGCCCGCTTTCCAGATCCACCTCCAGCCCATTATTAAAGAAAAGACGACCCCCCTCCCGGCGGGATTCAATCGATTCGGGCTCATACTTTAAAAATCCGGACGAAATCATAGAAAGTGTATCTAAGTAACGCACCGGCTTTTTCCCCTTTCCATGGAAGAGTTCTGCAGCGCGGTCAAAATCCCATCTTCCCATGACAGAAACAGCTAAAGCCTTCTCCATCATGTCGTTATAAAGGAACAAACTGGCCGGTCCCGGCCTTCCTTCGCCATGCGTTAACTTCAAAAGCGAATTCCCTTCGGCGATTCCCCTCTCTTGTAGAATCCTGAGGGCGTCATCACGATCTCTCAAAATCAGTTCTCCAATTAGCTTGATAGAATCCGGCAAATTCCATCCCTGAGAACGCAGCCATTCCACAGCCGCATTCCCGCCGGCATAAAGCATTCGCATAATCCCATAAGCCTCGCGTTCGTCTTCCGCCATAAATAGCCGCGCCATCCAGTAGGTCTCGGGGAGATGCTGACTGGCTCCATCCGTGAACACAGCCCGTCTGGCCACTGATGTGATGAAATGCCCCGGTGGCCACCAGCTGTATACCACCGCATCTTCGGGTGTCTTTTCCCGCAGAGTGACCAGACTGCGAAACCAGGCATCATTCATGATCGGTTCCATTTTCATTGAAACGGCGTGTGCAAATATCACCTGAGCGGGAATCACAATCATCATCACGAGTGCCGCCGCAATATTCCGACTCCACTGAGTCCAGCCTGCGTTCGGACGCATACGCCTGACAGCAATAGAAACCGTTTCCATCACAAACTCCATTCCGTAAGCGGCCCAAACCGCGAGCGGGAGCGAAAAAAGCAGAGAGAACCTTTCAGTTTTAAGCGCCAGGGCGAATAAAGGCAAAGTGATGATCCCCCACGCCGTCCAATTCAAGCGAAGAGAACGATCCTGCGACCGCCATGCCGTGATTAATAATCCCACCACACCGGTCACGGCAAGAATAAATATGGCGAAATTACCGGATAAATAAATCAGCTTTAAAACATCAATTGATTTCGTCTCTCCCACAGCGACAAAAACATTAGGCCACAGACTCCGGTTATGAGCCGCATACTCGGGAAGAATCCGCAGGGCATCCCAAATCGAACGAATAAATCCCACAGGAGTCATTGCAATCGCCAAAAATGCCAGGGATGCGGCAATGTAAATTAAAAGGAATTTACCGCAGAGGGGTTCGCCCCACTCCATGCGGAACCGGCTTAAAAAATAGGAGACCACACAAACAGCCGACAACAGAAGCCATATGAAGGGCCAGCCGCTCCAAAACAACGAATACAGCCCGGTCAAAAAGCCGGCGCCCAGGCCGAATCGAAACAGAAGCTTAGGCTGGCGCATTGCCCCAAAAAAGAATCCGAGGATCAGGATAGGAAATAAATAATTATAAGGGTCCGTGTCATACCAGCCCAGGCAGCCCCGCTGCAAGAAAACCGGTGAAAGAAGCAGTGCCAGACACCCCATAAAAGCCGCCAGAACCGGCAAACCAAGCATGCGGGCCATCCACCAAAAGGCC
>CAZGID010000195.1:0-4629 GCA_964526065.1 uncultured bacterium | reverse complement strand
CACGAAAATATCGGCCGCGGCCGGTGTCCGGTGGTGGATACTTGGTGGCAGACGGAAACCGGTGCCATTATGATTACACCGCTGCCCGGTTTGACGCGCACCAAACCCGGTTCGGCGACGCGTCCCTTTCCCGGCATCCAGGCCGGAGTGCTGGACGGCGACGGCAATCGCGTGGAAAAAGGCGGCGGTTATGCGGCCATTACTCGGCCCTGGCCTTCCATGCTGCGCACGATTTTGAATGACGACGAACGTTTCCGCCAGACCTACTGGTCGAAATGGAAAGACATTTATTTTCCCGGCGATGGCGTCAAGCTCGATGCCGACGGTTACTTCTGGTTTCTCGGCCGTGTGGACGACGTGATGAATGTGGCCGGTCACCGCATCGGCACCGCCGAAGTGGAAAGCGCGCTGGTCGACTATCATGCTGTCGCCGAAGCCGCCGTGGTGGCGCGCGCGCATGAGATCAAGGGCCAGGCGATCGTGGCGTTTGTGACGCTCAAAGAAGCAGGCAAGAAAGAAAATCCAGAAACACTTCAAAAGAAACTGCGCGATCACGTGGCGGCCAAAATCGGACCGATTGCACGGCCCGAAGAAATTCTTTTTGCCGCCGATCTCCCCAAAACCCGTTCCGGAAAAATCATGCGCCGGCTCCTGCGTGACATCGCCGACGGCAAGGCGCTTGGCGACACCACGACGCTTGCCGATGCCGCCGTTGTGGATGCGTTGAAACAGCAGTATGAAAGCATCGAAAGCTAACCGGCCGCATTCGGCGGCCCTCTACCGCGAAGCCCAGCGCTTCATTCCTTCCGGCGTCAATTCACCTGTCCGCGCCTTCCGCGCGGTCGGCGGCAATCCCGTTTTCATGCGCCGCGGCCGCGGGGCCTGGCTTTATGACGAAGACGGACGCCGCTATCTGGATTTCTGCAGCTCCTGGGGGCCGCTTTTGTTCGGGCATATGCCGCCCGCCCTGGAGCGGACTCTGCGCAAGACGCTTTCGGGCGGAACCAGTTTCGGCACGGCCACGGCCCGCGAAGTTCAGCTGGCCAAAAAAATTACGCAGCTGGTACCCGCCGCCGAAAAAGTCCGCCTGGTTAATTCCGGAACGGAAGCGGTGATGAGTGCGATCCGGCTGGCGCGCGGTTTTACGGGCCGCGACAAAATTCTGAAAATTGACGGCGGGTATCACGGTCACGTGGACAGTTTGCTGGTGAAAGCCGGTTCGGGTGCGGCGACATTCAGTCTGCCGGATTCCGCCGGCGTGCCGAAGGCGCTGGCGAAATTAACCTTAACCGTGCCGCTCAATGATATTCGCGCGCTGGAAAAAATATTTGTGCGGGAAGGCCGTCATCTGGCGGCCATGATTCTGGAGCCGGTGCCGGCGAATATGGGCGTTGTTTTACCGACGCCGGAATATCTGGCGCTCGCACGGCTTTTCACCAAACGCTCCGGCGCGCTGCTTATTTTTGATGAAGTTATCACGGGCTTCCGGATTACGCCGGGCGGGGCGGGGCCGTTCTTTGGGGTGAAGCCGGATCTGGTGACGCTCCGCAAAAATCTCGGCGGCGGTTTTCCCATCGCGGCTTTTGCCGGGCGCCGGGATGTGATGGATCAGCTCGCGCCGGCCGGACCGGTGTATCAGGCGGGAACCCTCTCAGGAAATCCCGCGGCGGTTTCTGCCGGACTGTGGATGCTCGAGACCGTGAGTAAAAAGAAGACGCTGGAGGATCTGAATCTGAAGGCCGCCGATTTTCTAGAAACCCTGCAGCAGCGCATCGAGAAAAACGGGTGGCCGGTGACGCTCAATGCCCTTGGGTCCATGTTTACGATCTTCTTCACGCCGCATCCCGTCACGGATTATGCCTCCGCCAGGAAATCGGATACCACCCAGTATGCCCGGTTTTTCCGCCATGCCCTGGCTGAGGGGATTTATCTGGCCCCTTCCCAGTTCGAGGCGAATTTTGTCTCGGCCGCCCATACCCCCCGGGATCTGGCCCGCGCCGTGAAGGTCTTCGAAAAGGGCTTGCGGCAGCTGTTTTCCCGCCGCTAAGGGCCTTTCCGGCCATTTGATTTCCCGCCATTCATCCCGTATCCTTTTAAAGAGTCTTAAAAACTCCATTATTTTTGAGAGGGGAAAGGCGAATGCGATTCCGGATTCCTGCGGGCGCGCTCATGGCGCTGGTTTGTCTCACATTGGTGCCGCCCGCTTTTGGCAGTGAAGTCGAATATGCACCCGACGGCCATGTCATCCACACCGTCCGTGCTGCCGAAACGCAGCCCCTTTCAGCCCCGCAGCCTGAAGAACCCGTCATGATGACCCTTGGTTTTGAAGCGTCCCCGCTGGGCCGTGCCACGGCTGAAATCGAGGAAGTGGTCCACGCCGCTCCGGAACTCAGTGAAGAAGAGAAGCGGTATGTGCAAACCATGACCGTTGCCATCGAGGGCCGGGTGGTCGATGCGCAGCCGGCGATTGAACGGATTGCGGATTTTATGAAACCGGTTCGCGATTCAGGAAGAATCATCGCAAGCAAAGATGAAGATCGTTCGACTCAAGAGGTGACCCTCACAAAGCGGGTGATCGGGCCGGTGATCTCCGGTCCTGAACAAAATCAAACGGTGGCAGATTTCGCCGGGCTGGAACGCTCGCTGACGTTTCCGGAGCTGATTACCGCGTCATTTGAAACCGCCGTGCTGTTTCTGAAAAGCAAAATTGAGGACGTGAAAGAAAAAGTGGATCAGGAAACGATGATGCCCGGCAACCTGGTCGCGGCCATGGAATTAACTCCGGATCTGCTTCAGAAGCCCGAGCCGCCGATGCCCGAAACCGGAGAGTCGCAGGTGCTCGAATCGGTCACACTCGACGGGGCTTTGGCCGCGATTCATTACTTTCTGAATCCGCCCAAGGACATGCACCCGCTGCACCGGATTCTGTTTTATCTCTCCCACGTGGATTCCAACGATCTGCGCCGCTATGAAGAGACCCGCCGTAAAATCGAGGACATCAACCGTGAAGCTAAGGACACCGCCCTGAAAGTTCGATATATGGGGCAGGAGTTTGAGTCGGGTTTCATGCCGCTTCTGGATGACGGCCGCGGCGCGCGTCTGGAACTGATCGCCCAGAAGTAACCCGGAATTCCCTTTAACCTCCAGGACATTGCATGCGAAGCATCTTTCGATCTGTCGTCTACGTGTTTCTTCTTGCCGCGTTCGGATTCTGTCTGACGGCATTGCCGGCGGCCGCCGCGGATCTCAAGGAAGAAGTACTGGCCCGTTACGGCCAGGCCGTCAGCCAGATGGAAGAGCTGAATGTCTACGCCGAAGATGTTTTCAATATTATCCCGCGTATCCGCCAGACCAGCCGCGCCCTGCTGGAAAATGATTTCGAAAAGGCCGGTGAAATTCTCACCGGGATTGAAAAAGACCTGGATCTGCTCAAAACCCGCAAACCCGTTTCCATTCAGACGCGCGAAAAATTTGTCTGGATGGAGCTTTATCTCGATTTATTCCAGAAATTTGTTTATGTCCTGCTCTTTGCCTATCTTTTTGCCCGCTGGCCGTATTTCAACCGCGCCCTCTCGGAACACCGCTTCTCACTGATCGGCCGCCTGTATGTGGCGCTGATTTTCAGCAGTCTGGCGATACTGCTTTCATTCTTTGATCTGGCGCGTTACGGGGAATCGGCCTGGGGCTATTTTGATATTCAGATTGTCTTTGTTACGCTCAGTGCGCTTTTGGGCGGATTCTGGGTTGGTCTCCTGAGCGGTTCGTTGATCGGCGTTTTTCGCTGGCTGCTGAAACCTGACGCCTGCGCCTACGTGCTGTTTGCCCTCGCGGCGGGGTTGCTGTGCGGATTTTTTGCCCGCCGGATCCGGCACGTTGAGACTGCCAGCAAAACCGCCTTTGCGGCGGGGGCGGCGGTGGGGCTGATGCACGGCCTTGTGATCTATGTGCCGCTGGCCCGCTTCATGCCGTGGTTTTATTTTGTCTTTACCGTGATGAGTCTCGCCCTGCTGGAAGGCGGTGCCGTGCTGCTTTTCTTCAAAACCGCGGCCGATGTGATTCACCGCCAGCGCAAGCGGGAACTGGAGAATGAATACCTCAAGACACGCGTGATGCTGCTGCAGGCCCAGATGAGCCCGCACTTTCTTTTCAACGCCTTGAACACCATCGCCGCCATTTGCAGTCGGGAAAAGGCGGCGGACGCTCGGCGCCTTGTGCTTCGCCTGGCCGAATGCCTGCGCCGTGCCGTGCGCCAGGATGAAAAAGTGACCCTGCGTGAGGAACTTGAATTTATCGATGCCTATCTGGAAATCGAAAAAGCACGTTTCGAGGAAAGACTGAAAGTGGAGAAAAAAATTGCGCTTGAGGAAGCGGACTGGAATCTCAAAATTCCGCTGCTGATTCTTCAGCCGCTGGTGGAGAATGCCGTGCGTCACGGAATCTCAAAAAAAGAAAGCGGGGGAACCGTGCAGATTTGCCTGTCATCGGATAAAAACCAGGTGGAGGCGGAAATTTTTGATGACGGGATCGGCATGGATCCGGGAACCGTTCTGGACGAACGGCCTGCACGCTCCGGTCAGGCGGAAGAAGGGCTGGGTATCGGATTGCGGAATATCCATGAGCGGCTGGTTA
>CAZGID010000194.1:0-4719 GCA_964526065.1 uncultured bacterium | reverse complement strand
AGACCGGCCTACGAGCGCCATCCAAATCACTAATCTTTTCCATTTCAAATACGGAATTCTGAGCCCCAACCGCCATATTTTGCTTACCCTTTCGAATCCCATTATTGGGTTCCTGCGGATTTTCCTGCCACGGCCAGCTTAAACCAAGCGATAGAGAACAACTCAAAATCAAAAGGAGGGAACGTGCAATCATTGAGTTCATAGGATCACATTGCCTGGGTTGGACAGTTTCTCAGGTTCAAGAGCTGCTTTCTGGATAAATAGATCAGTTCAAAGATATATAAAATAGGATAGCATACGATATCAAAAATGCATAATTCATCCTTTTAAAAAACCCCATCTTATTCGGCCAGGAGCTGACGGATTTCGTCTAATTTCTCCAAAGTCCTTTGCTCACCAGCCTTTATGAATTTGTCCGGGGTATAAAACTGAGCCCAGTGCCCCTCTTCAACCTGGGGGTGAATGAGCACGTCGGCCTCCGCCGCTGATGCCAATGCCAGCTCGTATTCCATGAACTGAATTGTATTCATGATCACGTTAAAAATGTTCACGGAATGCTGCCGGTGAATTTTTTTTAGCGAGCCTTTAAACGTCCGGCTCAATCCCTGCTCGGTCGCCAATGCCCGCATCTCCTCAAATTCCACCTTGCGTTTAGCACGCGCTTTGCTCTGCCGGTCTTTCGGGCTGGAAAGCACATTAACGGCGATGATTTTTTTGACCCCCATCCGGGAAAGCACACTGACAGGTAGCGGATCAATCACACCTCCATCAATGAGATGTTCCCCGCGGTATGAAAAAGGGCGAAAAATACCTGGAATGGAAATACTGGCCCGAAGCGCATCGACGACCCGCCCACCCTCAAAAACAACTTCCTCCGAATCGAAAAGATTCGTGGCGACAATACGAAGCGGTGTCCGGAGATCCTGAAAAGAAAGATTTCCAAAATAGGATTCCATAAATCTTGTTACCTGATTCCCTTTAATAAAACCGTGATGCGCAAGGGATAAATCTCGAAATCCAACCAGCTTAAAAAAAGCGTTAAGGCGGTTGATGCTTCGAGCAACACGCGCCATATCATCGGAATTAAAGCCCGCCGCCCAGTAAGCTCCGATCAAAGCACCGATACTTGACCCGGAAATCACATCGATCGGTATTTTTTCCCGTTCCAGGATCTTTATTACCCCAATATGAGCAAGACCGTAGGCTGCTCCGCTGCCTAGCGCGATGCCGATCAGTTTCCCCGCTAATTCACGGCTGATAAAACGCACGGCGCCTTGATACCGGTCAGCCTTTTCATGGCGTGAAGGAAGCACGGAAAAAATCGTCCTCCCGAGAAGGCGCTCCTTTTCGTCATGCGTAATACTGTCTTTAACGCCGTTTTCCGGAACGATCAAACGGATGTCAGGCTCCCCAAACCCAAATCTCTGCTGAAGATCCCCGAGAATCTCCGAACAGCCTGAGAGCGTTTCCGCCTCCGGCGGGCAGTACACGTAAACAAAATCCGTTCGTTTTAACATCTGGGAAGTCAGATTGCTGATATCGCGCACCAGCTTCAGCATGACGAAATCGAACCGGTACGTCAAAAAAGTCAATAAGCCGCCAAGCCTGCGTTCTCCGCCTTCCGCCGCTTCCCGGCACGGGACATGAATGTAGGAAAATCCCGTTGGATGTTCAACAAGGGCACTTTCCACCTCTTGCTGCGAGGTAGGATTCATTTGCCCCAAATGAAACGACTTAATCGTCTGCTTCCCGAATTCCTGGCGGATTGCACCGGATACTTTTTCAGCAAAATCGACAATAATGACTTTCTTTGTTGTTTCTTTACCCAATCTGCCGGAAAGATCCATCCAGAACATGGCGCCATCTTCTTCCATTGAATGGTCATAGAGCGCCGCCACCTTAACTTCGCGGCGCGGAGCATTGGCATCTTCGCTTTTCATTAGCCGGTGCCCCAGTGAACGGTTCAAATGCTGGGATAAAACAGGCATATCCGTTACAAATTTAAGGAAATCATCCCGCTCCAGCCGGAGAATCAATCCATCCCGTTTCGCTTCCACTGAAACGGAATGGTTTTGTTTAGCTAACAGAGAAGCTTCCCCAAAGTGTTCACCGCGATAAAGGAAAAAAAGCGTTTCTCCTCCCGGGGATGCCGTTTCTTCATACATCCGGAAGCGGCCGGAAATAACAACATAAAGCGCCTCGGAAGGGGTCCCTTGTTTGTAAACCATATCCCCCCGCTTGAACTCAACCAGCCGGGCCTTTTTTTTGATCAACTTTTGTTCGGAAGGTGTCAGAGATGCAAAAAGTGGAATGTCTTTGAGTGAGAATTCTTTCGAAACATCAATTTTTCGCCTGAAGCTGAATATAGCCATGATGTGAAAGTATCGGCAAGAATGGCGATTTTTTTAGCAGGAAACGGAAAGATTTCCGTTCAACAGCATACGGACCGCTTGCTTCCATCGCATGCGCACGGAGGAACGATCGGTTGGCTTCATTTCGGGACGGAACTTACGGTAGCGGCGATTTCGATCCAATGGAGACAGATCAGGCCAATACCCTGAACTTTTGCCTGCCAGCTTGGCCACGCCCCATGCGGTGGATTCCTGAATATCGGAGACCCACACCTCCCGGTTTAAAACATCTGCCTGGTACTGCATTAAAAAGCGGTTACTCGTAGCCCCGCCGTCGACCTTCAGCACCCGGCTGGTTTGTCCGGCATATTTCTTAAAAAGTTCCACAACGTCATCCGTTTGATGGGCAATCGACTCAAGCGCTGCCAGGGTTATTTCTTCCCTGCGAGTCCCGCGCGTGAGTCCGGCAATCATCCCTCTCACCTGAGAATTCCAGTAAGGCGACCCAAGTCCCACAAAAGCAGGCACAAACACGACCCCGCTTTTCGATTCAGCTCGCCGGGCAATCGCTTCGGAATCAGCCGCCTTAGCAAAGAAAACCATTTTATCCCGCAGCCATTGGAGAACCGCGCCCCCCATAAAGATGGAGCCTTCGAGCGCATAAACCGGTTTTCCTTCCGAATCGCAAGCAATTGTTTGCAGTACACCGGAGGGGGTTTTTACGGAGCGTCCGCCAAGATTCACAACCACGAAACAGCCGGTTCCATATGTGTTTTTCATTTCCCCCTTGCGGTAGCAGGACTGTCCGAAAAGGGCCGCCTGTTGATCGCCCAAAATAGCCTGCACTGGTATCCCGGCCGCAAAAGGACCTGCCTTACGGGTTTTTCCGAAAAGACTTGCAGAAGGCAACGCTTGCGGAAGCCATGATTCAGGAATACGAAAATGCTTTAGCAAAACGGGGTCCCAGCGTTTTGACTGGATATTAAACAGCAGTGTACGGGAGGCATTCGTAAAATCGGTTTTGTGTTCGCCAGTCAACTGCCAAAGCAGCCATGAGTCCATCGTTCCAAAACAGAGCCGCTGCCGGCGAAGCGCCGAACGATGTTTCAGAACCCATGCAATCTTGCTGGCAGAAAAATAAGGATCAAGGACAAGTCCGGTACGACGTCGAATATCCGCCTCGATCCCTCGGCCGCGCATTTCATCCATCATTGATGCCGTGCGCCGATCTTGCCAGACAATGGCGGGATAAACGGGACGTCCGGTCTTTGGATTCCAGATAACGGACGTTTCTCGCTGATTTGTGATGCCGATTGCAGCAATAGCAGTCGGCACGAGGCGGGCTTTCTGTAAAGCTTCCCGGGTAATGGCGAACAGGTTTCGCAGTATCTCCATGGGGTCATGTTCAACCCAACCCGGTTTTGGAAAATACTGCTTATGCTCCCGATAAGCGCTCGAGAGCACTTTCCCATTCTGATTATAAAGAATCACGCGGGAACCGGTTGTTCCCTGATCAATGGCGAGAATTGCTGCAGCCTTCATGCTACTCCTGCGGGGCTGAGCAGGCGAAGCTATTCGATTTCCGTAACTTCCTCAGGATCGACAAAATCATTCACTTTAGTTTCAAGCCAATGATTATAGGCAAAATCCAAAACGCGGAATTTGTCCACCGGATCCATCATCAGAAAACGAACACCCTGATCAAATCCCTGGTTTTTTCCATGCGAAGGACGTGACCAAACCACTTTGCCCGTCGTCCGAACCGGCTTGGGATCATCAGGAATATCAATCTCAAGATCCACAATGGTTCCCGTTTTGACATTGTGATTGGAATTCATCATCAAACCTTCGCGGGAAAGATCCTTACTGAGACTAACACCATGAACCTGATCCTTTTCAGAAGCCTTAAATTTGACGCTCATATAAGCATCAAATCTTTTGAATTTTCTGCGCTCTTTATCCATGAGCTTATTCTCCTTTTGCCCAACCGACTTTGTTAAGAACTTTTATTATCTCTAAATCTAATTGGGCACACGAATTATCACTTCCGAAATAACTATAACATATGGTTTCACGGAATACAAGTCGACCCACGGGTATTTTATCGGACGGTTTCCAATTTATCCTAACTGCTTTTTTTAACGGTAGTTAGTAAATTGAAGCGGTAAACTGATGTCGCTTTTGCGGAGATGGGAAATGACGGCTTGAAGGTCATCTTTACTCTTGGAAGTCACCCGAAGCTGCTCGCCCTGGATCGCCACCTGAATCCCCTTCGGAAACGCCTGTTTCAGCTCTTTGACGAGCTCTTTTCCTTTGTCCTGCGGAATACCGCAAACCAGGTCAACTTCCTGCCGCAAGTTTCCTTCAA
>CAZGID010000193.1:0-4735 GCA_964526065.1 uncultured bacterium | reverse complement strand
CAAGTGACGGTGCTGGACTTGAAGGAATCGCTTGAAAAGTTTCTTTATCAGAAAAGCATCATTGAAAACAAGACCGTGGTGCTGATCGTGGATGAGGCCCAGAAGCTTACGGAGCCATCCATGGAAATGTTGCGCGTTTTGCTTAACTATGAAACGAATGAAAACAAGCTGCTGCAACTGGTCTTGCTGGGGCAGCTCGAGCTTCACTCCAAGATTATCAGTATGCCGAATTTTCTGGACCGTATCAGCTTCCGGTTTGTGCTGAATCCGCTGGGCGTAAAGGAAACTCGGGATATGATCGAATTTCGAATCCGCCAGGCGGGTTATCAGTCTGATGCGCGGCTCTTTCTTGACGGTGCTATTGAGCTGATTCACAAAACGTCGCGCGGTTATCCCCGAAAAATTACTTCGCTCTGTCACCGGGCGCTTAAGCATCTGGTGATCAAACGGAAATGGGCGGTGGACGAAGGGTTGGTCCGGGAAATTCTAGATGAGGATGTGCACGCAGGATGGCTGACCCAGATTCCTCACTGACTCCGGAGCAGCGCCTGCTCAAGCTGATTGAGGAAGAAGAGAAAGGCGCCGGTGATGCTCCGGTCAAGACAGCGAAACGACCGGTGGATTTGCGCGAGTTTCTTTCGCCTGAGGCGATTCGCGGAAGACTTACGACTGGATGGGGTTCTCTGCTGGCGACATTCAAGCAGCAGAAGTCTCAAATCCGCCTGGGAAAGGTTAATCATGTTCTCAAGCTTTTGCTGTCCGGCATGGGGATTGTTCTCTTGATTGCCATTTTTTATGATATGCGTCTGCTCGGGATTGACTATGAAAAAAAGCTGTCGATACCCCGATCGACCGCTTCTGAAATGACTGTAACCGAAGAAGCGGAGTTGGGTCTTTCGTTCATGGATGGATTGGGAACTCGAAATGTTTTCGCTCCTTTTCAGGCGCGGGCGGAAGAACAGCCGGTTACGAATGCGATGACTTTGAAAATTCTTGAAATGACGGAGAATTTGCGTTTGACGGGCATATCTGTGCATCCAACGGATGCGCGCAAGAATTTTGTGATGCTTGAAGATCTGGAAAAGGACATTACCACATTTCTTAAAGTTGGAGATTCTATTTCGGGTTTGAAAGTTGATGAAATTCGGCCAGATACGGTTGTGCTGCGGTACCGGGATGAAACGGTGGAGATTCGGTGATGGGGCCTTTTGTGAAACGTGCAATTCCAATGTTGGTTTTGGCTGGTGTGTTGTTATGGCCGGCAGGGGGGCTGCCGCTGCAGGCCCAGGTCGACGATGACGTGGAAATCTACCCGAACGTTTCTAGTGAGATGGAAGAATTCGGCGATATGGAAGAGCCTGCCGGGTTGGATAAAAAAATCTTTCTCGATCTGCGGGATATCAATGTTGTCGATATCCTCAAGTTTCTTGCCATTCAGGGCGGTTTGAATATTGTCACCAGTAAGAATGTTCAGGGCCGGTCGACCCTGGTGCTCCGCAATGTCAAAATTCAGGATGCGCTGGATATCATTGTGATTTCAAACCAGCTGGCGTATGAAATTAAAAACGACATTATCTATGTGATGACTGAGGATGAATATGTGCAGCAGTATGGAAAAAGCTTTAATGACAAACGCCGTATTATGACGACGAGTCTTAAATATGTGAAGCCGAGCTATGTTGCCTCGGTGCTTGAGGCGGCGCAGAGTGCAATTGGCAAAGTGATTATTGATGAAGAAACGGGTACGGTGATTGTGATTGACGTCCCGGAGAAACTGGATGAGATGAGATTGCTGCTTTCAGATATGGAACGAAAGCTGAAAACGGCGGTTGTCGAACTCCAATATGCCGATGCCAAGCAGGTAGAGGCTCAGCTAAAGCTGCAGGTCGATGCAAAATCAGTTGGGACAGTTTTTGCGGATGAGCGTTCAAATCAAGTGGTGGTGAGCGCGTATCCGGAGCGGCTTGATGAGGTGGTGCAGTTGGTGAAAAGTCTGGATAAGCAGACGCCGGGGATTTTGCTGGAAGTGAGAATCCTGCAGTTGACGCTCAACCCTAAGTATGATTTTGGTGTCGATTGGGAAAAGGCGTTTCTGAAAGAGACCAATAATACGGCATTGCGCAATCTGAATTTCGCGGGAAGTTTCCCGATCGACAGTGCGATATCTCCTGCGGCCTTTGCGCCGGTGGGCAGTAATATTGGAACGGTCGGAAAAATCGGAATTGGTGAATTGACGGCAGATGACTTTCAGATTGAGGTTAAGGCGCTTAAAGAAGTTCAGAATACCAAGGTTCTGGCTAACCCGCGCATTATGGTGCTTAATCGCGAGGAGGCGCGCATCAATATCGGAGATCGTATTCCTTATGTCATTACGACGACGACGGGAACCGGGAATAATACATCGGTGAGTGAAGAGATCAAGTTTATTGATGTTGGACTAAGTTTGATTGTGACTCCTGTCATCAATGAGGATGGTTTTATTACGATTAAAATCCGTCCTGAAATCTCCAGCCAGATCAATACGCTGGTGACGCCGACCAATAACCGGATTCCGATTGTGAATACCACATTTGTTGAATCGACTGTCATTGTTAAAGACGGTGTGAGCGTCGTGCTTGGCGGTTTGATTCGCGACGACTTCAATGAGACGAATCAAGGGATTCCCGTTCTGATGGACATTCCTGTGGTCGGGCAGATGTTTCAGAACCGGAATGAAGAATATCAGAAGTCAGAAATCGCCATTATTATTACTCCAAAAATTGTCAATGGCAGCCGGGACGTGCTGGATGAGCCAATTGAGATTAAGGGGAGCGGCTTGTGGAAGCGGGCCGAAACGCTGAAGGGAAACGGGCCCGCAATGCCGCGTGATGCCGATGCAGGGCTCCCTGTCTCGGCCGCTGCGGAGGGTGAAAGTGCTTTATCGCCCAAAGGGATCTGGCCGGATCAAAAATTGTCAGCAATGGGGAGTGCGAAGCCGTGAGGCGGTTTGGATTCGTCTTTGTATTCAGTCTAGCGGGATGCCTGTGCGGTTTATCTGTCAGCGGAGTGGCTCAGGATCAGCAGATGGAAGAACTGCTGGAAACAATGAACGATGCGCTTCTTGAAAATCGAAAGCTTAGAGAGAATATGGAGACGGTGCAGGAGGCTTTTGAGCGAATGACGGTTGAAAATAACGTGCTTAAAAGCCGTGTCCGCACGCTTGAGAAAACGATAGAAGAGAATGAATTGGCCCAAAAACGGCTTGCTGCAGAAGATGAAAAGCAGCAGGTTTTGATGCAGCAATTGCAGGAAGAGAAAGAGACGCTCTATCAAACCGTCATTGAGAAAGAGCAGCAGATTGAAACGGAAAGAGACCGGCTTACGGATCTGAAGGAAATCCTGGACCGGGCCATTCTTGAAGAAGAGCGGGCGGAGTATGAAAATTTGATTCGTGATGCCTCTAAGAAAGCGGATGAGCTTCTCGGCATCATCGCGAATCTTGAAGAGCAGAAGCGTGTCATGAATGATGAGTTGGTAGAGGCTTATTTCATTCTTGGTAATAGTTTTTACGAAGTGAAAAATTACGAGGGGGCTGTAAAGCAGTACAAGAAGGTGCTGGATTGGAACCCCTCCCATGGCTGGGCCCACCATAATCTGGCTATCATCTTTGACTATTATTTGCATGATCATGTGCAGGCCCGGTATCACTATGAGCGCTATCTGGATGTCAAGCCGGTCGATGAGGAGGCGCTCAAAATCCGGGAGCGGGTGATGGCTCTTGGCCTGATGAAAAAGCTCGTTCCGACTGACCCTTTGCGAATTGATTACAACGAATATCAGAGTCGCAAATAATCCTCGAATTCCCCGATTTCCAAGCTAGGAAATTCCCCCACATTTCTTTCGTACTAAAATCATAAATGTATTGATTTTAGTACATATTGCTACGGCTTTTTTTTGATTCCTTAATAACTTGTATCCCATTATAATTAAACAGCTTATAGAAATATAGCCCCGCAATAAATGAAAGAAGGTGCAATAAAGAGTGCAATTTTTTTAGTTTGAGCTCTTGCAAGTTATGAATGTGCTATACTTTATGCGTCTAATGCATTAATGGACAAAAGGTTGCGAAAAATCTAGCAAGTCAATTTTGAAAAGTTCAAGACCAACTTGAAAAGGGCAAACCTGTCGAAAGGCAGGGGCGCAAAGCCAAAGTTTAAGTCTCGGAGGAGATATGACGGTTTGGTTGCCAAGTTGGTGCGGGGAACTTTATCATTTTTCCTGCATCTATACGCTTGGCTCAAGGAATATGAACGTTCGCTGTAAGCAAGAGGCCTTCGGTCTTTTTATTTCTGCTCGTTTCTCTTCTCCTTTTCGCAGCCTCAGTCTCTTCCTTCCAAATTCAAAATGGTTTCGCAACCTGATTCCGCTTTTCTTTTTCCTCGTGATGCTTCCTGCGGCCGCAACGGCCAATAATGTTTCCGTCGAAAATGTGTCACTTGTCGATCACGATGAAGACGAGGACACGATCGACATTGAATTCGATCTTTCCTGGAGTAATGCCTGGAAGGATTCCATCAACAACGACGCCGTGTGGGTGTTTGTGAAATACCAGACATCCACCGGCGGGAACTGGAGTCATGCCACGCTTAAAACGGCGGGGACAAATCCGACGGGTTTTGACGACGGCACTAAGCAGTCCGGATCGGCCTTTAACAAGCTGGACATCATGGTGCCTTCGGACAAAAAGGGAGCCTTT
>CAZGID010000192.1:0-4736 GCA_964526065.1 uncultured bacterium | reverse complement strand
CAGATCGAAACCGATGTCGCGGTAATATTCGCGGTAATTGAAATCGCCCGGATACCCTTCAATGGCGCTCCAGACCTGCTTGGATGATTCCAGGTCGCGGCCAAACGCATAGACGCCGTTCGGCGTCCGCAACGGGGCAAAAACGCCGTACTTGGGCCGCGGCTTGGCGTGCAGAATGCCGTGCGAATCGACAAAGAAATATTGCAGTCCGTTATCTTTCAGAATCTTGTCGTAACCGGGAAAGTAACCGCATTCCGGCAGCCAGATGCCCTTCGGCCGGCGGCCGAACGTGGCTTCGTAATGATCACAGGCGGTGGCCACTTGCGCGCGGATGGAATGCCGCACGGTTTCCATCAAGGGGAAAAAGCCATGCGTCGCACCACACGTAATGATTTCCAGGATTCCGGATTCGAGAAACTTGCGGAAAGCGTGCAGCAGATTGCGGCCGTACTTTTCTTCAAACACATGACGGCAGCGCAAAAACCGGTCGTGGTACATCCGCGCCAGACGGTGAAGCCCTTCATCGCCGCGCGAGCGTTCGAGTTCTTTTTCAGTCAGCTCAATCAACCGCTCCAGATGGCGCATGTAACGCGTCTGCAGCAGTTCGTCGCCCAGCATGCTGGCCAGAGTCGGCGTCACCGACATCGTCAGGCGGCACGGGACCTGCTCTTCAAGAAAGCGGTCCAGCATATCAATCAGCGGGATATAGGTTTCCGTGATGGCTTCATACAACCAGCGTTCTTCGAGAAAGTCCTCATGCTCCGGATGCCGGACAAACGGCAAGTGCGCATGCAATGTGAGTAAAAGATACCCTTTTTTCACTTTCTCTTCTTTCAGTAATCCCGAAACTTCAGATTTTCTGCTTCAGGAAGTGGGAAAAAATTTCGGAGCCGTGCCCGGTCTTGCCACCGCCGGAGAGACGGTAGATTTCCTCGAACTGGTCCGGTTTCCAGGCTTCATCCACCACATTGGAGGGGCCATCTTTGGGAGTATAAATCCGGTTACTTCGCGCAATCAGATAAAACCGTCCCGATGCATCAATCATCCCGAGTTCCGCTTCAAATGACGTGTCGGGCAGACCGAGATGCAAATACCAGTTCTTCGTCTCCAGCTGAACTTCAATGTCATAAAAACTTTTCTCATCCAGGTTATGCACGCGCAACACACTGCGCAGTCCCGTCTTGCGGTGACGCATATCCTGAATCCAGTGCCACGTATCCCCCGAAAAATCCCAGTACCCAAAAGCCCACCACGGATCGCGCACCAAAAGCACCAGCCGCGTTTCGTTATAGGAATAAGGAAGTTCGTTCACCGGCTCGGCCCGGTAAATAATGCGCGGCAGCACCGAAGCCCCGCGGCCATTGGAAGATACAACTGCGCGGGCCGCCACCACTTTCTTTTTTCTTCCACCGGTGCGCTTGGGACGAATCTTTGCCGGACGCTTCCCGGCAACAACGCGCGGCTTGCGGGCTTTCTTTTTAGCGGGAACGACTTTTTTGGTTACGCGCTTGCGGGGCTTAGCCGATGTGCTCTTGCGCGTTGAGGCTGGGGAAGCCTTTTTTTTCGCGCTTTTCTTTGCTGTTGTGACCTTCTTACGTACTGCCATCACTCGACCTTGCCTGATTTTACACTCTTTTGAGAAAGGGCAAATATTATAACATTCCCCCCTTTTCTCACAAGGTCATTCTCTGTATAATAAGCGTCGCTGTTCACTCGTCCTATAATATTTGTCCTCTTATGGTGGGCGTAGCTCAGTTGGTAGAGCCCCAGATTGTGGATCTGGTTGTCGCGGGTTCAAGCCCCGTCGCTCACCCCAATTTTTTCTTGCGAATACAAAAGCTAGAAAATCATATCCTATTGTCCAGCCCTGCTAGCGAATGCACGGTTAAAATGTATTCGCGAGAGTAACAGCGAGTGTAGCGGAAAGTGAGTGCTTTCCCTGGGACAAGAATAAATTTGGATGATAACAAACTGCGTAATCAATATTCCCGTCCCAGGGAAAACGTTCAAAAAGTGTGAACAAAAAGCTCAACATCAGCTAGTCGGCGGACGATCTTTACCGGGATTATCTTCCTCTTCTCGTTGTTTCTTCAATTGGTCCCGGACCGTTTCAGACCAAATCCGGCCCATCGTTTGAATAAAATACTTTAACCTCTCTGCATCGGGCATCTCGGTCCAGTGATTGGTGGGATTAATCTTTAGGTTAGGATACATCTCGGGCGGGACAATTCGTACTTCCCATTTGCTAATCCGATTGCGCCGTTTTTTTCATAGCATCCTCCATGACAGTTTTATCTCAGTTTATCCGCTGCTATTATGAATGCAATAAGAGCTTAATTCCGGAATCGGTATTTACAACCAAGATATCCAGAGACGCGGACAATATGCTTATACAATTCCTAATGTTTTTCGGATGTCCTTTAACAGAAGATACAAATGGAAGGGATCAACAGGAGATGGCTCGAAGCCGAAATGCTGATAAAAAGACTTGGCACTTTCGTCTTTAGCATGGACAAGAAGAGCTCGCCCGCCGATGATATCCGAGGCAGCAACAACACGCGGCAACGCATCTCGCAATAATTCACTGCCAAGCCCCTGTCCTTGTTCTAATTTGTCAACAGCAAGCCTTGCGAGAAGGATAATCGGAACCGGATGACGCGCTAAGCCTTGGCCGACTCTTTGAGGCACTTCTTCCTTCGTCACAGAACCAGGCGCGAGCGTATAATACCCGGCCACACGTTTACCTCTTAAAGCAGCGTAGGTTCTTGCAGAGCCGCTTTGATTGTTGCTGTAGGCAAATTTCTTCAGGTAGATATTCAGCGATTCTGCCTCGCAATCAAACTCCCCTACTTCGTGAGAGCGACTCAGGAGGACGGGCGGTTCAAGAGGCGGCTTTTTGCTCATCGAAGATACTGGGTTTCGCAAAAAGCTTTTTCAACTGTGGGATCTCTTTGGCCGGTCTATCCAGAGCTTCGCAAAAGGCTTTCCATTGCTTTTCAGGCAATGCGAAGTGAACATTCTGGTTCACGATCTCTTCGGCCTCTCGCATGGCACAATCAAGAACAAATGCGGAGAGCTTCATATCACGCAATGTTGCAGCATAAACGAGATAGTTCTTTTGCGTTTTTTTAACTCTTAAATCTATTCGGTCATCTTTCTGTTTTAGAGCCATCGTATGTCACCTCCTTAGCGGACACTAAAAAAGATAGCATATTGTACACACATTGTCCACATTGCTGATCTGTTGCTCTAACTAATTTCACTAATTATTGTTAGCTATTGCATCTTCCCGCTCTTACTTCGCAATTAAAATTGCTACCCGAGCTCTCCAACGCCTCTATGATTCGCATCAAGAGAAGTACTGCCTTCTCTCCAATAACTGCGAATCATTCTCGTCGGAAGTGGTCATTGGCCGCAGGGAAAGCCAGCAGGTATGGAAGGGCTCTTCTTAACTACCTCTTCTGTCACTCATGTTCCTATGGCTGCAGGCTTGTCACCGTCCTCTTGCTTTACTTTGTTTAAAATCTCTTGCAGCTTTTTCAGGCTCTCCTTATTTACAAGGGCAAGCAAAACATCTCCGCCCTCTAATACCGTTTTTCCGCTTGCCATCACAAATTTTTCATTCCGGCAAACAAGAGTAATCAGGCAGTCTGGAGGAAGGTTCAACTCATAAATAGGCTTACCCACGGCTTCCCCGTTATAAGGAACCATCAGCTCGATGAGTTCCGCGTCAATGCCTTCTCTCTGCTCGAATTCGATCGGGTAATGTCTTTTTTGCTGTAGCGGGGCATCGACTTTCAACAGCTTGGCAACCCGTGAAAGTGTCGTTCCCTGCAGAAGCACGGAAGTAATCACTACGAAAAATACAATGTTAAAGATGGTCAAGGCGTTCGGAGTGTCCGCCATCAGCACAAAGGTCGCCAAAATAATAGGAGCGGCTCCGCGGAGGCCCACCCATGAGATCATATGTTTTTCATTCATTGAAAATTTAAACGGCAGAAGGCACAAATGAATGCTCAAAGGCCGCGCGATAAACATCAGAAAAAGGGAAACCAAAATCCCCGGAATAATAACCGGAATCAACTGACTCGGAAAAACAAGAAGCCCGAGTGTCAAAAACATGGCAATTTGCATCAGCCAGGCCAGTCCGTCATGAAAACGGAGAAGGTTCTTTTTATAGAAAAAGCTTCGCTTCGACAGCAAGAGACCCGCAAGATAAACGGCCAGGAATCCATTGCCATCGAAAAAGGAAGCTAATGCGTAGGTAAACAAAACCAAAGATGTCGTGAGGACGGGATAGAGCCCTTCATACTCCAGATTTAAACGGTTTATAACCGCTGTAATGATACGGCTCATCACAAATCCGGCCAGCGCCCCCAAAATCATCTGTTTGGCAAAGAACCAACCCAGGGATGCCGCATCAAATTGAGGGCTCTCAATGATCGAGATAATCCCCATGGTCATAAACACGGCCATAGGGTCATTACTTCCCGATTCGAACTCCAGAAGCGGTTTAAGCCTCTTTTTCAGGCTGATACTCCGGGACCTGAGAATTGAAAAGACTGCAGCCGCATCCGTCGAAGAAACAACCGCGCCCAGCAAAAACCCTTCGAGCAGAGAAAACTTCAACACATAAACGGTAAAGAACCCGATAAAGGTTGCCGTTGTCAGAGTTCCCAGCAGAGATAATGTCAGTGCCGGCCAGACGACAGGTCGCACTGTCTGCCAATCCGTAT
>CAZGID010000191.1:0-4745 GCA_964526065.1 uncultured bacterium | reverse complement strand
AATTTGATGTTGTCGATATTTTTCAGCTGCAGGAACGTTATCCAGACGGGCAATTTGATGTGCTGATTACAGGACGCTGTCTGATCAATCTGGATACTTTTGAAAGCCAGAAACAGGCCATGGAGATATTTGCCGGCTGCGTTCATCCGGGCGGCGTTTATATTGCCATCGAAAACTTCATGGAGGGGCAAGAAAATATGAATCAGGCTCGCGCTCGGGTCGGTGTGCCCGAAATTCCGGTCCGCTGGCACAACCTTTTTTTTACCGAGCCCGGATTTTGTGAAGCGGCCTCCTCCTGGTTTGATGCTGTCGAGTTTCTGGATTTTGCCAGTAGTTATTATTTTGCCACTCGCGTGGTTTATTCGGCTTCCTGTAAACTGAATGGTGAAAAGCCGGATTACCGGCACGCCATTCACCGTCTCGCTGTGGATCTTCCCTGGACGGGGCAATTCAGCCCGATCCGGATGGCCGTCATGCGGCGCAAGACAGGTGAAACTGCGAAGGAGTCTTCATGGAAAAAGTGATCCCGAAACATGTGCAAATCGAAACGATCAATGGGGTTTGTTCGGCGCGCTGTCCGATGTGTACCATTGAAACCTGGACGCGCAAAGTCAATACAATGACTCAGGATCAACTGCGTTCGTTGTTGATCAAGTTTCAGCCCCATAAGGAAAAAATTCAGTTTCTCACCTTGCATGGATTCGCAGAACCCCTGCTCGACCGTGAATTGCCCGCAAAAGTCCGGATGGCAAAGGAGCTTGGCTTTCAGGGGGTCGGATTTGCGTCCAACTGCACGCATCTCGACGAACGGATGGCGAAAGAGCTGCTCGCAGCCGGGCTGGATACCATTATTTGCAGTATTGACGGCATCCGGAAAGAAACCCATGAAGCCATTCGTCCGAGAACCGATTTTGATGTGCTGGTCGCCAATGTAGAACGTTTCATCCGGTTGCGCAATGAGGGCAATTATGGCACGCGGGTGATGATTCGCTTTATCCGGCAGCAACTCAACCGCGACGAATGGCCGGTCTATCGAGCTTATTGGGCAGAGCGTATTGATACGGCCCGGCGCGATGAGATTGTGAAGTTCGAAATTCACAACTGGGGCGACAAAATCGAGAATTATGAGAACCAGGATCTTAATGACAATCTTCCCCTGGATGGTCTCGTTTGTTCAGACGTTTTTGAACGCATGTTTATTTATTCGGATGGCAGTGTTGCCTTATGCTGCGCGGATGATAATGGCTTTTTTGATCACGGCAACGTTTTTGAGTTGGATCCCATCGACATTTACAATAACAAGATTTTTTCGCGCTACCGCCGGGTGATGGAAGAAGGGAAAATTCTCAGCCTGAAGCATTGCGAAAGCTGCACGATCCCTAGGTCGAGAGCGCTGAAGCTTGTGCCGGAGGAAAGTGTATGATGCAGCGGGACTTTATTCCGATTGCGGGACCGTGGATCAGTCAGAAAGAAATCGATTATGTGACCGATGCCGTCACGAACGGGTGGTATGAAAACTGGGATATGTGGCAGCGTCGTTTTGAAAAGACGCTGGCGGACTATCTGGGTGTTCGTTATGCCGCGGCATTGCCTTCCTGCACTTCGGGAATTCATCTGGCGCTGGCCGCCTGGGGGATTGAGCCGGGGGATGAAGTCATCGTTCCGGATGTCACCTGGATTGGCAGCTCGGCGCCCATTGATTATGTGGGAGCCACAGCGGTTTTTGCAGATATTGATCCCGAGACGCATTGTCTCTGTCCGGAATCATTCCGGGCCCGGATTACCCAGCGCACGCGCGCTGTGATTCCTGTGGATTTGTACGGTCATGTTTATGATGCGGACCGGATCCGGACAATTGCGGCGGAGCACGGTATCCGGATACTTGAGGATGCGGCGGAATCCATTGGCTCCGAATATCACGGAAAAAAGGCCGGGGCGCTTGGCAATGCCGGCGTTTTCAGTTTTCATGGGACAAAGACGCTGACGACGGGGGAAGGCGGAATGCTGGTAACGGATGATGCCAATTTATATGAGCGGGTCGTTTTTTTGCGGGACCATGGCAGAGATCCCTGGGATAAAACATTTCGCAATCGGGAAGTGGCGTTCAAGTACCGGATGTCTGGATTGCAGGCGGCGCTGGGTACCGCCCAACTGGAGCGAGTTCACGAGCTGGTGGCGCGCAAACGTGAGATTTTTTCTTGGTACCGGGAAGAATTGAAAGATGTGGAAGGCATCCGGTTAAATGCAGAAGTAAAGGGGACGCGGAACAGTTACTGGATGGTCACCATGACCTGGGATGAACGATGGGGGTTGAAGAAAGAGGAATTGATTCATCAACTGGCGGGAAAACGTATTACGACCCGTGCTTTTTTTTATCCTTTGAGCTCTCTGGAAGCTTATCAAAATCGTCCGGAAGCGGAGACCGCCCGCCGCCTGAATAAAAACAGCTATGCCATTTCGCCATGCGGCATTAATCTTCCCAGTGCTCTGAAGCTGACCTGCGAAGATGTTCGTTATGTTTGTCAAACGCTTAAAGAGATTTTTCCTGCTTATGCAAGAACTGTCCGCTGAGTGTACGCCCCCCACGTCCATGGGGCAGATCCGCAAGCTGCAGTTGGTCAGCATTGGTGTGCCTGTCTATAACGGCGAGCGTTTTATTGCCCGCTGTTTGCAATCGCTGGTGGAGCAGGATTATCCGTATCTGGAAATCATCATTTCCGATAATGCATCCTCCGACCGGACGTCGGAAATCTGTCGGGATTTTGCCAGTCGTTTTCCATTTATCCGCTACTTTCGCCAAAGTTCCAATAAAGGTGTGCAACAGAATTTCAAAAAAACGCTGGAGCTGGCGAGTGGTAATTATTTTTTTTGGGCCGGGGTGGATGACTTGTGGAAGCCAGGATTTACCCGGGCCCTGGTGGATGAATTAGAAAGCCATCCCGATACCGGGCTGGCGATGACGGCTTTTGACCGTATTTATGAAGATGGCCAGCGGCGTGATACCAAACGCTTCCGGGGAAGGCATTCGCCGAATGGCAAGCCGGCGCTTTCGGTGCTGCTTAAAGTGACCTCCCCGCTGAAATATAATCTTTTTATTTACGGAATGTTTCGGACGTCTTTTTTGCGGAAGGCTGTTCCTTATTTTCCTGATATTCCATGCTGGGACCGTGTTTTTATGGCGATGATTTGCCTGGCAACCCGGATTCGCTGTGTCGATAAAGTTCTTCATCTTCATGGATTGAATGCCATGTCGGTTAAAGAACGTTATCCGGATGAAGCTGTTTTTCGTAAGAAAAACGGTAAGGCCTACCGGTTTCTTTTTGCGCATATCCTGGCAGCCATGACAGCTATCGTTTTGAAATCCAGAATCGTTCCGTGGTATCGAAAATTGTATGTTTTTGCCGGTTTATTGAAATATGCGGGAATGGTGTCCGGACATCAGCTGCGGGCGGTGTGGAAAACATTTCGCAGTGCCGTCGTAAAGCAATTGAAAGGGTGGAAGAACCAATATCTTTCGCCTGCTTTGGAAAGAGCGAGGCACTGGATGCTGGTAAAAAGAGCGACTACGGCCGGGCGAGGTCGGTTGAGGGTGGTCCTGCTGGACGGCCTTTGGTATACAGGGCGCTTTTGTTTTCACTTCAGCCGGGATCATTACAAGCGGTGGCGGGCGCATTGCAAAGCTCGTAAGGCGGAGCGCCGTATATGAAGATTCTTTTTTTTATGCGTTACTATTCCTATATTGCCCATTATGAGGAGGCCCTTGAGATACTGAGCCGTCGCGGCCACCAGATTCATTTCGCTTTTGACAACCGTCATCGAAAGCCGTTTGACGCGGAACGAATGGAACGGGTTTTTTCGATTCCGGGTACGAGTTATGACTTCTTTCCTGATACCGCGCGCTATGGATTTTGGGGGGCGTTCTCGGATTTGAATCGCCGGCTGGTAGATTGGCTCCGCTACTACCACCGGGATTATTTGTCGGCAGAAAAACTGAGAGAACGTGCTCGCCGCCGCGTTCCACGGTTTCTTCAACGCGTTTTTTATATTTTGTTGCCATGGGTAACGGCCGAAAGAATGATTTGCTTTTTAAAAGGAATTGAACGGCATATTCCGGTTTCACCCAAGGCGCGTGCGTATGTGGAGAGTCACCATCCGGATCTGGTTTTGTTTACACCGCTGGTGGATTCGAATGCCGGTTTTGTTGATTTTGCTAAGGCCTCGACGGCACTGGAAATTCCCAGCGCGATTTGCGTGGCGAGCTGGGATAATTTGACCAACAAAGGCTTGATTCAAGGCCCTGCGGATGCAGTGCTTGTATGGAATGACTTCCAAAAGGACGAAGCGATTGAGTACCATCAGATTCCTCCTGCTAAAATTCATGTCACAGGCGCACAGACCTTCGACAAATGGTTTGAGAAACGTCCCGCACTTTCAAAACAGGATTTTATAAAAAAGCTGGGGTTTGAAAAGTGCAGCCGGTTTCTGGTTTATGCTTGTTCATCGCGTTTTATCGCAAAGCAGGAATTTGATTTTATTGTTGATTGGGCGGAGGCTATTCGGCGTCAGCCGTCGCTGAATGATGTGGGATTGCTGATACGCCCGCACCCGGCCAATCCGCAGGATTGGACCGCTTTGAAATCGTTTCTTCATACCAGAGCGCCGGTTGCCATCTACCCGCAATGGGAGGGGATTCCTTATCCTTTTACCGAGGAAGATCGCATGGATTATTTTCATACGCTGGATTA
>CAZGID010000190.1:0-4748 GCA_964526065.1 uncultured bacterium | reverse complement strand
CCGGCATCGGCGGACATTGTATCGGTGTGGATCCGATGTATTTATCCTGGAAGGCCAAAATGCACGGTCTGGATCTTCATTTTATTGATCTGGCGCGCCGCATGAACACGAGCATGCCGCAGCATATCGTTTCAAAAGCCGTTTACGCGCTCAACCAGCATCTGGGCAAGGCCATTGCGCGTTCCCGCGTGCTGGTGCTCGGCCTCAGTTACAAGAAAGATATCGCCGATACGCGGGAATCGCCGGCCATTGATATTCTGGAGTCGTTGAAAGAACTGGGAGCGAAAGTGGGGTATCATGATCCTTTCGTGCTGGTTTTCAAAGAGGACGGGCTGTCGCTGAAATCAGAGCCTTTGACAGCCGCGAGTCTGCGCCGTCAGGATCTGGTGATTTTGACCACCGGCCACACGCAGTTCAAAAAGAAACTGATCGTTGATAACAGCCGGTTAATTTTTGATACCCGGAATTTCTTTAACGGGTATCCGGGCCGGCATATTGTGAGGTTGTAATGCCCCAGGAAACCGTTTTAATTACCGGCGGCGCAGGATTTCTGGGCTCCCATCTCTGTGATGCGTTTATTGCCCGCGGGTTCCGGGTCGTGGCTCTTGATAATATGATTACGGGCAGCGAAGCCAATATTGCGCATCTGAAAAGCGAAAAACGCTTTGAGCTGATCCATCATAATGTCAGCCGGGAAATCGTTTTTGCGGACCCGGTCCAGTATGTGCTTCATTTTGCGTCGCCGGCCAGTCCGGTCGATTATTTAACGCATCCGATTGCGACACTCAAAGTCGGCGCCCTGGGCAGCCACAATTCGCTGGGACTGGCGAAAGCCAAAAAGGCCCGCTTTCTGCTGGCCTCCACCTCGGAAGTTTACGGTGACCCGCTGGTGCATCCCCAGAAAGAAGATTACTGGGGGAATGTGAATCCCGTCGGGCCGCGCGGCGTGTATGATGAAGCCAAGCGGTTCGCCGAAGCCATCACCATGGCCTATCACCGCACCCATCAGGTGAATACGGCGATTATTCGTATCTTCAACACCTATGGCCCGCGGATGCGGCTGCAGGATGGCCGCGCCATTCCGGCCTTTATTGCCGGCGCGTTGACCGGTCAGCCGCTGCCGGTATTCGGCAACGGCGCCCAGACCCGGAGTTTTTGTTATGTGGACGATCTGGTGGAAGGGATTCTGCGGGTGGTATTTTCAAAATTGAATGATCCCGTCAATGTGGGAAACCCGAACGAAATGACAATTCTGGAACTGGCACGTGAAATTATTGAACTGACCGGAAGCAAGAGCACGATTGAATACCGGCCGCTTCCGGCAGACGATCCGAAAGTCCGCCAGCCGGATATTTCGCAGATCCGCCGCGAACTGGGCTGGGAGCCGCAGGTTCCGTTGCGACAGGGACTGCAAAAGACCATTGAATATTTCAAATCGCACCTCTCAGAAATAGGGGATGGAAAGTGAAAAGCAAAAAAGTGAAAAAGGCATTCGTTACGGGGATTACGGGACAGGACGGTTCCTATCTGGCAGAATTGCTGCTGGAAGAAGGCTACAAGGTATACGGCATGGTGCGCCGTTCCAGCACCGAAACCTTCGAACGGATTCAGCCGATCATGAATCGGGTCGAGCTCGTTCATGGGGATCTGCTGGATCAGGTCTCGTTGATCAATTTGATCAAGAAAATCCGGCCCGCGGAGGTTTACAATCTGGCGGCCCAGTCCTTCGTGCCGGCCTCGTTTGAACAGCCGGTACTGACGGGAGAATTTACGGGGCTCGGCGTCGTCCGGCTTCTGGATGCGATCCGCCTGGTGGATTCGAAAATCCGCTTTTATCAGGCTTCTTCAAGTGAAATGTTCGGTCTTGTGGCACATACACCGCAGACCATGAAGACGCCTTATCATCCGCGCAGCCCTTACGGCGTGGCCAAACTCTACGGTCACTGGATCACGGTGAATTACCGCGAAAGTTATAACATGTTTGCCGTCTCCGGCATTTTGTTTAATCATGAATCCCCCCGGCGTGGACTGGAATTCGTCTCGCGCAAAATTACCGACGGTGTGGCGCGGATCAAACTGGGATATTCACGGGAACTCCGCCTCGGCAATTTGAAGGCCAAGCGGGACTGGGGATTCGCGGGGGATTATGTGCGGGCCATGTGGCTGATGCTGCAGCAGAAGAGCCCGGAAGATTATGTGATTGCCACCGGCCAGTCGCATTCGGTGCAGTATTTTGTCGAAAAGGCGTTCCGCCATGTCGGCCTGGACTGGAAAAAATATGTGGTGATTGATCCGGCGCTTTACCGTCCGGCCGAAGTGCATACGCTTTGCGGCGACAGTTCGGTGGCCCGGCGCAAGCTGGGATGGAAGCCCCAGGTCAATCTGGACCAATTGATCGAAATGATGCTCGATGCGGATCTGGAGCGTCTCGGACGCTTGCAGGGAACCGGGACGGAGTAAGGAATTATTGGATGAGTGATATTTACCTTTCGGTCGTGATTCCCGCCTACAATGAGGGGCCCCGCCTCGCCAAAACGCTTCAGGAGATCATCGCTTTTCTCCGGGCTCAAACCTACCGTTCCGAGATTCTGGTGATTGATGACGGCAGTGCGGACAATACCTCCGCTATCGCGGAACAGGAATTGACTTCTTTTCCTGAATATCAGGTTTTAAAGAATGTGCCCAATCAAGGCAAGGGCGCGGCCGTGCGGCGCGGAATGCTCGAAGCCCGCGGCGAAATGCTGCTTTTTACGGATGCCGATATGTCGACCCCGATTCAGGAAGTGACGGGGTTTATTGCCGCCCTGCAAAAAGATTATGACGTGGTGATCGGGTCGCGTGCGATGCAAGGCGCGGATATTGTCGAACATCAGCCTTTTTTTCGGGAATGGATGGGACGTATCTACAATTTTCTCGCCCGCCTGCTGGCCTTCAAGGGAATTCAGGATTCCCAGTGCGGCTTCAAATGTTTTCGCCGGGAAGCGGCCCGTGATTTGTTCCGCCGGCAGAAACTGGACCGGTTCAGTTTTGATGCCGAAATTGTTTTTCTGGCCCAGCGCCTTGGGTACCGGCTTCTGGAAAAGCCGGTTTCCTGGAAAAATTCGGCGCGCAGCCGCGTCAGTCTTCTCAGTGATCCGTTGAATATGTTCATGGATCTGGCCCGTATCCGGTGGCTGCATCGCGGTGAATCCCGGACGGCAGGTGCCGTGAAGTGAACGGCGTTCTTCGCCACGTCCGTCATCCTCTCTTTTCTCTTTTAGTTCTGGGTTTTGCCCTGCGCCTGACCGGTATCGATTTCGGCCTGCCGTTTCTCTATCACGCGGATGAACCCATTGTGGTGAATCACGCCCTGGCGTACGGAACGGGGGATTTGAATCCGCATTTCTTCAAGATTCCGCCTCTGGTCAGCTACCTGCTGTTCCCGCTTTACGGGATTTATTTTTTGCTGGGACAATTGGCCGGATGGTTCCCCGATGTGCAGGCGTTTCAGTTTCAGTTTTACAGGGATCCTTCCGTTTTTTACCTGATTGCCCGTTTCTTTTTCGGTGTCCTGCCGGGTACGGTTTCCATTTTTGTTTTTTATCACCTGATCCGTCGGTTGAGTGCGTTCCGTGAAACTGCGCTCACGGGCGCGGCCCTGCTGGCGGTTTCTTTTCTGCATGTGCGCCAGTCCCATTATGTGTATCCGGATATCCCGCTCGTGCTCGTGATGCTCGCTGTTTTTTTTCCGCTGGTCCGCCTCGCGCGCGGAGATGAACGCTGGCGCGTGCATCTGGCGGCCGGGGCCCTGATCGGGGTCGCCGCGGCATTCAAGTACAATGGTGCGGTGCTGGCGGTGCCGTATTTGTATGCTTCGTGGAATCCGAAGCTGGGCAGGATCCTGCCGCTGCGGTGGGTGGGAGCGGGGCTGGTTTCGATTCTGGTTTATCTGCTGCTCAATCCGTACACGATGCTGGATTTTCAGTTCTTTATCCATGAAATCCGTTCGCAAGCCGCGGCAAATACGGGGGTCGACTGGCTGCATCATCTGACCTATTCGCTGCGGGGCGGGATGGGCATGCTGCTGGTGGGAGCCGCGCTGGCGGGGATGGTGCTGCTGGGTTTTCGTAAAGACCGTGCGCCGCGCATGCTTGCCGTGTTTGTGCTGTCTTATTATGGGGTACTGTGCCTTTGGGGACAGCCCTATGCCCGCTACGGCCTGCCCCTGATTCCGCCGCTGCTTTATTTTGTCGCAGAGTTTATCGGTCTGGCGGCCGCGGCGTTCCGCCGTCCGGCGCGCGCGGTTTTGGTTTTGACCGCACTCATGATGCTGCCGTCGCTGGCGCATTCGGTTTTGCTGGACCGCGTGCTGCTGGCAGACGATACCCGCACGCTGGCCCGGAAATGGATGCAGGAACACATCCCGGCATCCAGCCGCGTGGCGATCGAGATTCCGTTTTATATGCCGCGGCTGCTGATGGCGCCGGCCCAGCTGGAAGCGCGCCGCGATACCCTGGATGAAACCTTTCATGCGGGGGCGAAAGCCGTCAAACTCGAATTTATGCTGCAGCGGGCGAAACAAGAACCGTCGTATCATTTATTCGAACTGTTGGATGAGCCGCATCCCGAAGGCGCTTTTCTTTTTTCATATCCGCGTCTGCCGCATGACCTTCCGATGCTGCGGGCGGCCGGCGTGGAGTACGTGATTATGGCGCGGCTGCGTAAACAGGACAGGAATCAGGATTTTTATGAGGCGCTGGAAAAAGAGA
>CAZGID010000189.1:0-4768 GCA_964526065.1 uncultured bacterium | reverse complement strand
CAGTTTCATATTGCCAGTGCCGGACGCTTCCATACCGGCCGTGGAAATCTGTTCAGACAGATCGCTGGCTGGAAAGATTTTCTCGGCAAGCGAGACGCGGTAATTTTCAAGGAATATCACCTTGAAATGGTTCCGCAGGGAACGGTCCCGATTGACCACCTCCGCAATGCTGTTAATGAATTTGATAATCAGCTTCGCCATAAAATAACCGGGCGCCGCCTTGCCAGCGACAATAAATGTCCGCGGATGGGCCTTGGTATGCCCCGCCTTGAACTTCAGGTATTCCTGAAGAATGTAAAAGCCGAACAAGACCTGCCGCTTATATTCGTGAATACGCTTGATCTGGACATCAAAAAGAGAAGCCGGATCCACGCGCAGGCCGTACTGCCGGAAGATGTAATTGGAAAGGCTCACCTTGTTCCGATTCTTGACCTCCTGCCACTTTTCGACAAAGGAGCGGTCTTTTTCCATGGGAATAATTTTTTTCAGGGACGCAAGGTCCGTGTGCCACTGCTCCCCGGCGGCCGAAGCCAGTAAATCCGACAAGCCCGGATTGGAGTTCATCAACCAGCGGCGGTGCGTTATTCCATTCGTTTTGTTATTGAACCGCTCGGGATAAAGTTCGTAAAAATCGCGAAAGATATCCGTCTTCAAAATATTGGAGTGCAGCGCCGAGACGCCGTTAACCGAATGTGATCCGATAATCGCCAGGTAGGCCATGCGCACCCGTTTGGGATTGCTTTCATCGATCAAAGAAAGATCGCGAAGCTTTTCCGTATTCCCCGGATAACGGTTGGCCACTTCCCGCAGAAAACGCGCATTGATCTCAAAAATTATCTCCATGTGGCGCGGAAGCAGGCGTTCAAACAGCGTCACTGGCCAAGTCTCGAGCGCTTCCGGCATCACCGTGTGATTCGTGTAAGCAAACGTCCGCACCGTCACATCCCATGCGGTGTCCCAATCCAGTCCTTCCAGATCGATCAAAACCCGCATCAACTCGGCAACCGCGAGCGCGGGATGCGTGTCATTAAGCTGGATGACAGCCTTATCCGGAAGCATCCGGAAATCCGTATTCTCCGCTTTGAACCGGCGGATAATGTCAGCGATCGAAGCACACGTAAAAAAGTATTCCTGTTTCAGCCGTAATTCCTTACCTAGCGCATTGGAATCGTTGGGATAAAGAACGCGCGAGATATTCTCCGAATACATTTTTTCATAAACGGCTTTTTCATAATCCCCGGACTGAAAATAGCCGAGATCAAATTCTTCTGAACTGCGCGCCGACCAAAGCCGGAGGGTATTCACCACATCATTGCGGGCACCCGGCACCGGAATGTCATACGGCATCGCAACTACGTCCTGGGTGTCGATCCACTCCGCCCGCAAGCGGCCGTCAGGCCCATGACCATGGTACACATGCCCGTAAAACTGAACCGTCACCGCATACTCCGGCCGCTGGAATTCCCATGGATTCCCCCGCTTCAGCCACTCCTCAGGCGCTTCAAGCTGATACCCATTCATGATCTTCTGCTGAAAAATGCCATAGTCATAGCGAATGCCGTATCCATGCGCCGGAATGCCCAGCGTCGCCATGGAATCCAGAAAGCACGCCGCCAGCCGCCCCAGACCGCCGTTCCCCAGGCCGGCATCCGGTTCTTCTTCCACCAATTGATCATAATCCAGCTCAAGATCTTTTAAAGCCTGCGCCACTTCCTTTTCGAGTCCCAGATTCAGAATGTGATTCGCCAGAAGCCGCCCGATCAAAAATTCCATCGAAAGGTAATAAACCCGCTTTACATTGTTTTTATGAAAGTTCTGCTGCGTCCGGATCCAGCGATCCACAATGCGATCCCGGATAGCCAGGGAAAGTGCCATAAAAAGATCATGATAGGTCGTGGTATACCGGTCTTTTCCCAGAACATAATGCAGATTGTGAAGAAACGACTTCTGGACGGCCTGTTTGGACATATCGGGCTGCATTTCTTCCCAAGGATCTTTTAACTTCGACTTCGTCATTTCTCCTCCTGCGAATCCGCCTGGGCATCCAGTAAGCGGCTAAGCCCGTCGGCGGGAACAAAAATCCACTCCGGGCGGTTATTAAGCTCGTAGTTCAATTCGTAAACGGCTTTCTCCAGTTCAAAAAAATTGAGAAGCGTTTCATTCACTGCATTATCGGCAGATAAAAACGCGACCTTCGCCCTTCCAGCAGCTTCAAAATAAGCGGACAAAAAAGCCTTTCTTGCCATTTTTTCCCAAAGCCGCTTCAACCAGTTAACGGTTTCGGCCGCTTCGGGATGAGCTGCCAGGAAATCATGGGCACTGACATGCGCCGCATAATGAAAGGATCTGACCATTCCAGCCACATCACGCAACGGGCAAGCCTTCCGCTTTCTTTCGTGGATATCGCGTAACGGCTCACCTTCAAAATCAAAAAGAATCCAGCCTTCGGCCGCGAGCGCCGCCTGTCCCAAATGGTAATCACCATGAAACCGGATCTTGGGCACACGAACCGCAGGCAATTGCAGCGATTCTGAACGCTTCTGTAAAACCGGCTCCATCGGCAGCAGCTTACGAATAACTTCTTTTACCGCCGGTTTCGTGCCGGCCTGCCCTTCTTTTTGGCGCAAGCTTTTCATCGCCAGCGCCAGCAGCGCTTCATAATCCTGCCGCCAGCGCATAATATCGTCTTTTGTCAGAAATTCAGATGAAAAATTATCATTCGTTGAATCGGACGCCAGGGCGGCATGCATGCCGGAGGTCAATTCCCCAAGCGCCGCCATCCGGCTGCGAACCGGTTCAAGGAACCGGTCGATCTCGGCTTTTTTGGTGCGGACGTCGCCATCCGTCAGTTCGGGCACAAAAGTCTGATAAAACGATGCCAGATTTTGAACGGCAAACCGCCAGCCGTCCCCGGTCGTGCTGACAAAACTCTGTAACATGGCCAGCGAACTTTGTTCTCCGGTGTTTTGGCGGTAAACTGCATCGCCTCTTAATTCCGGAATTGCCTTGAACCCGTGTTCATTCAGAAATGCCAGCATTTCGACTTCCGGGTTAATCTCGGCATCCAGCTTGCGGTAAATTTTTAAAATATTTTCATGGCGAATCACAAAGGAACTGTTGCTTTGCTCGGCCCCCAGCGGGCGAAAGGTATGCAAATCCAAAGCCCCAAAGTCCGGCAAAGACACATGACGGTGAAACTGAATCTCTCCGCTTAAAAGCGGAATCCGGTCTTCTTCCCGGAAAGTCCGGGAAAACCACTTTCGGAAAGCTTCTTCAGCAAGAGAATCCGTAAAGCTCAAATCCCCTTCAGGCTCGGATGAAATGACAAACAGCGGCGTGGCAGGACATTCGGCGGCTTTCCAGCCCGTCCAGGGCCAGAAGTAGAGTTCCGGGCTGCCGCTCTCAAAATGGACGCTAAAGAGAAGAAGAAAATAGAGACCGTTTTCTGATTTTACGGCTGATCCGTCGGCCAGTTCTATCCCGCGGATTTTCCGGTCTTTGGAACGGAACCAGCGTGCTTCTGCCATTTTTCCCGCCAGCGAGGAATCGGCCAGGCGGCGGACGGCATCCAGCCATGTATGAAGTGAAGGGTCCTGAAGCAGCTGCATGATATTCTCGTTTTATTAAGCCGGGCTGGACGGCACCGGCGATTCCGGCACTGGATTCTGTTTCGTGTTTTCCGGCGGCATCAACCGGAACCAGTAAAAGCCATGCGGCCCGAATGTCAGGAAATAAGGCAGTTCGCCAATCGCCGGAAAACGGACATTCCCCATCAACTCATGGGGCACCCAACCGTCATATTTTTTCATATCCAGTTCAACCGGCTGGACGTAACGGGAAAGATTGTTGACTATCAACAGAGTCTCATCCTCAAACTGCCGGATATAAGCCAGCACCTTGCGGTTTTCAGGATAAAGAAATTCCAGCGTGCCTCTTCCAAAGGCCCGGCAGGCCTTCCGCACGCGAATCATACGTTTCGTCCAGTTCAAAAACGAAGTGGGTGTCCGCTGCTGCGCTTCCACATTGACGGCCTGGTAGCCATAAACCGGGTCCACGATTAACGGCGCATACAGCCGCGCGGCATCCGCCGTGGAAAAACCCGCATTCCGGTCGCCCGTCCATTGCATGGGCGTTCTCACCCCATTGCGGTCGCCGAGATAGATATTGTCGCCCATCCCCAGTTCATCCCCATAATAAATGATAGGGCTTCCCGGAAGACTGAAGAGTAGGCTCGTCAAAAGCTCCATCTGGCGGCGTCCGCCGCTCATCAGCGGTGCCAGACGGCGGCGGATCCCGAGATTGAGTTTGGCCTTGGGATCGCTCGCATACTCCTTGTACATGTAATCGCGTTCTTCGGCGGTTACCATTTCAAGCGTCAGCTCGTCATGATTGCGAAGAAACAGCGCCCACTGACAATTATCCGGAATGGCCGGCGTCTGATTCATGATGTCGATGATGGGCGTATTGTCTTCCTTGCGAATTGCCATAAAAATACGCGGCATCACCGGAAAATGAAAAGCCATGTGGCATTCATCGCCGTCGCCGAAATAAGGCCGCACATCGGGGGGCCATTGATTGGCTTCCGCCAGGAAAATCCGGTTCTTGAATTTTTTGTCCAGGCGGCGGCGCAAGGATTTTAGATAAGCATGTGTTTCCGCCAGATTCTCACAATTCGTCCCTTCGCGTTCAAACAAGTACGGCACGGCATCCAGACGAAAACCGTCCGCACCGGACTGCAGCCAGAAAGAAAGAATATTGAGCATGGTCC
>CAZGID010000188.1:0-4885 GCA_964526065.1 uncultured bacterium | reverse complement strand
GCCGTTCCCAGGGCGTGTAACGCAGCAAATATTCATCCAGCCGCATGTCCTGGTTTTTGGCCCGCGGATCAAAGCCGCGATCCAGCCGCACCTGAACGAGGCTGTATAAATGTTTTCCCAACCGGGTATCCAGAAAAAGAGAAAGACGCGGGGCAAAAAAACTGTCGTCACCGAATAAAAGTCCGGGCGGTCTTTGATCAATGTAATAGGTTTCCAGATCGAGCAATCCACTCAGATCCGTCCTGAAAAAACCTTCTCCGGATTCAAGATACAAATTTTCATCCAGTCCGCGAAGCAGATCGCTCGCAGGGTCCGCCTGAGCCGTCCCGGTCAATAAAAAGAAAAGAAGGAAAGAGATGAGTCTTTTCACAGGATGCCTATCTTTCTTCCTCGGGGATCCCTCGAACCTCAAACACCGGCACCGGATCCCGGAAACCTTTTAAGGCCATCGGTTCCAGAGCCGCCACGTCGAAACCCGCCCCCAATTGTTCACGCGTCGACGCATCAATCAAAATTTGCCCGGGCGCCGCCTGAGCACAAAGACGCGCGGCTAGATTCACGCGCTCACCCAAAACCGTGTAATTCATGCGGTCATGCGAACCCATGCACCCTGCCACCGAGGTTCCAGATGCAATGCCTGTACCGATTTCCCATTGAAACGCGGACGTCTCATTTAATTGCCGCCGTTCCCGAATCATATTCCACGCACAGCGTACCGCCTGCTCCGCTTCACCACCGTAGGCCTTTGGTACACCAAAAAGCGCCATGATCTGGTCGCCTACAAACTTGTCGACCACGCCTTTCCTTTCATGAACAACACGTGTCAAAGCCGTCATGTGGTCGTTTACCCGTGTGACCAGTTCCGACGGATCCAGCCCCTGGGTTTTCTCAGTAAATTTACGAATATCACAAAATAAAACTGAAACCTGTCGAATTTCACCGCCCAATGCCGCGCGGCCCTGCATCAATTCTTCAGCAACGCTTTTATCGGCCACCATTCCCAGCGTGGTCCGGTATTTCTCTTTAAGCGCGATTCCTTCCGTCATCTGATTAAATGATTCGGCGAGGCGGCCGAGCTCATCGCCGGACCGGGGACGAACGCGCACATTGTAATTTCCCTCCCGGACTTCATCGGTAGCCCGGGAGAGTTCGCGAATCGGAATACTGAGATTGTGAGCCAGCAAAAAGCTGAGAAGCAGCGCTCCGGCCAGCGCCGCCACAGCTAAGGCACTGAGACAGGCGATCAAGTTTCTTTCCTGCGCCTGCATCTTCTCAAGCGAATATAAAGTAAGCTGATAGGCTGGCGGAAAGCCGGGATCAGGATTAATGCGGTTATAATCTGCACGGAAGGGATGTCCCTTCACTTTCAGCTCAAAACGTTCCGGGGCTTCTTCCGGATGATGGCTCAGCATATCTCCCACGACATTTTCCATCCCCGATAATTCGGCGTGGCCATAAAGCTTATTTTGCACCCAGATTGCACTCTGAACCGGTGAAGCCTGCAATGCGGGCTGGATTTCCATGGGAAATCCGGCAGCAAGAAATCCGGCCATGTCATCCCGGCTGCGTCGGCGGACAGGCATCATGACCACCTCATAGAGAAGCGCCTCTTTCTCTCCCGCCAGATACCCGACCTGAGAGGGATTCCGGCCCTCTTCGCGAATCAAATGGGCTGCGGCTTCAAGCCGTGCATCAAGATGTCCCCCATTATCAGCCCGATCCGGCGGCGGAATTATTTCCCCTCCGGCATTCAGAAAGCGAAAAAAAGCGGGGGGCCGGCTCAGCGTTCTCAATTCATCTTCCGCCGTTTGATAAATAATTTCGGCATCACCTTCTTCAATGGCCGCAAAAACCCGGACGGAACCGGCCACACGCGCCACTTCACTTCGCAAGGTGTCCAGACGGGCCTTCTGCTTTTCCTGAAAAATCCTCATCTGGGATTCGAACATATCCCCGATGATACCGTCGTAGGTCAGACGCATGCGATGCTGGGTGACAAAGACAGTCGCGCCCGTGATGGCGGCAACCACGAGCAGCATGGCCAGAAGCAGCTTAATGCGAAAGTTCATGATGCGGGAAAATCAAGATGCACGGTTTGACTCTCTTCGACGGACACGGAGCGTTCTTGTGTTTTGCCTTCTTCCAGCCAGACCTTGAGGAGGTAATGCCCCGGAGGAATGTTTTCTAGACGGTAATGGCCTTCGGAATCAGTCGTCGTAAAAAACGGCGTATCGAGCACAAGAATCGTTCCTTCCATGTGCTCATGAATTTCACAATACGTCCGGATCTCACCGGCCTGGTCAAACACCACCGCGGGAGGATCTTCCCCCTTCCGGTACCGGCCCAGGTCGAACCGCTTGGCTTTGGAATACGAAAAAATACTGTGATAATCCTCATCCAGATTCGGAAATGTCACGCGCGTTCCCGCTTTCACAGGCAAAACCGAAGGGCGGAAACGATAGTTTTGTTGTGCCATTTCGGCTTGTCCAGAGGCATCCGGAGCAGGATTCCCAAAATCTCCCTCCAGATAAACCACCGCCACCGGGGCGCCCGGCGGCCCCACTTCTTTCTGAATCAGTGTTTCATAACGATTGGCTGAGGGAGGAATACCGCCTCTCTCCGGCGGAGGAAGCTCCACCCGCCCTTCGATCACGGCCGCCCCTAAGGAAGGAACAAAAGACATCAGCATCCCAGACACGACAAACAGGTGAACCAAATTATGCCGGCGGCTCATCAGCTTCTCCCGAGGTTTCGAACTGCTTAAAAAATGCACGGATATACTGTTTTAAATCGGATAAATCAAACTCGGAATAAACCAGAATGCGGTCCATCGGCACCTGCGTAATTTCTTCGAAATCAACGCCTTCATAACAATAAGCCGCCAGAGGAATCGTGCGGATCTCATCGTTGCCTTTGCATTCCTGATAAACGCGGTTCGTGTCAAAACGTGACGGCATGTCCGAGAGCTCAATCAAAATCAGCGCCGGATTACCTTGCACTGCTTTTTTGATGGTCTCCTGCGTCTCATTCGCCGTCATCACCGCATATCCCTGAGATTTTAAAAACCCGCTTAATTTTCCAATCACCGTCGGCTGGGATCCGGCCAGAAGCACCACATTGCCCTGCCCTTTCTTTTCCTCAATTTTTTGGACGGTATTGGGTCGAACCCGTTCTTTAAACATTTGCGGGCTGTAAAAACCAAACCCTCCGACCATGGTCACACGATTGGGATCTTCGGCTTCCGCCGCCTCCGGAGGTGGCGGGGCCTGCTCCGCAGGCGGTTCCGGAGCATCCACCGGACGCCCGATTGCAGCCATCACCTTTTCAAGAAGCAATTTCAAATCCGGCGGCTTCGGCAGACAAGCCAGAACATTCATTTCTTCAAAAAGATACTGCATGCTTTGCTTGACCGAAAGCACGATAATCGGAATTGGCAATTCAGAAGATTCCCTTAGCTGGCGCAAAACTTCATATCCGGTCAGGCCGGGCATCAATTCATCGAGAATCACTAAGTGAGGATATTCACGCGCAGCAATCTCCAGAGCCTCGATACCATCCGCAGCCTCCAGAACTGTATAGCGTGCTCTTTTAAGATGTTTGGCAATGGCAAGCCGGATATCGGCTTCGTCATCGGCAATGAGAATTTTAAGAGGGCCCTGTGCGGGTTCAGGCATTGGAGAACAGAAGATCGTCCATTTTACTGAGCAAATCGGAGCTTTCCTTAAAACCCACAATCCGTTTTACCGGGATATATCGCATCGCCTCAAGGCAGACGCTTTCTTTACAAAAAAAGTAAATGAGATTTTTGCTTTGCGGCAACGATTCCACAATTTTAGGCGCATCAAATTTTGAAAATTCTTCCCAGAACTGAATCATCAACCGGGCTGACGGGTGTTTGCGTCCCATTTCAATCGCCTCTGCTTCATCGTGCGCCAGAAGCACCTCAAAGCCTACGGAATCGAGATAAATCCGTACTTTCTTCAGGATATATTCATCAACCCCCGCCAAAATAAAGGTGGGGCGGGACTTTTCTTCAGCCGAAAATGTCCCCGGTGTGTCTCCTGCGGTTGCCTCATCTTCGGAACCGGCTGGCAGCAGTTGATGGATTCGATCCCGAATCACGCCGAGATCCAGCGGTTTGCTTATAAAACCGCTGATTTCAGAATGTTCGAAAAACTGGGCCATGGAAGGTTTGGCAGAAATCACCAGAATCGGCATGCGCTCTTTGCTTTCAAGTCGGATCTGTTCAACCAGTTGATGTCCCGACATTTCCGGCATGAGCGTATCCGTGATCATAAGATCCGGATTTGCATCCCGGTATCGATTCAATCCCTCAGCGCCATTACTTGCACGAATCCATTCATACTGCGGCATTCCACGCTTCAGCATGTCACAGATATTAGGATCATCATCCACCACAAGAATCCGTGCCACTCAAATTCTCCTCACCGGGCATTCGTGTTTTCCGCCGCACGAAAAAAAATAAAGAAAAAGGCCATCAGAAAAAAACTAAAAATCTGGTAAGGACTTGTGTCATACAAACCTTCCAGCAACTGAAGAAGTGAGATTTTTCCCGACGCCATCGCTCCATATTGAAAGAAACGCTTCAATAATACGATCAGGGAAAGACCGAAAATGCCTCCGGTAGCGACCAGCAGTACGCTTCTTCCCCAAGCCCGGCCAGCCAATATCCCGACCACGCCGAGCCAGCCCGCCCAGTGAAGCAGCACTCGAAGGGCCACCCGTATATGCCATAGTTTCCAGACATCGGGAATTCCGTAATGCACGACCCGGCCGGCAAAGAAATACGTAAAATAAAAAGTCGTTAAACTGAAATAAAATAAAGCAAGCAGGCAAATCGCCATCGCCCCGGCATCCCGGTTAG
>CAZGID010000187.1:0-5031 GCA_964526065.1 uncultured bacterium | reverse complement strand
GACTTTTTGGATTTTCTGGCGGTGGAGGCTTTGGGACTGCCGCCGCCGATAATTCGTACAATTTCGATCTTGTCACCCTCGGCGAGCGCCGTCACTTCAAGGGCCGCCCGTTTGACCACCGTCTCATTGCGCTCTACCACGACGGTATAAGGATTGACTTCAAGATTCTCTAATAGAACGCGCAGGCTGGTCCCTGCTTCAATCGTGCGGCTTTTTCCATTGATAAGAACCTGCATGGCAACCTCCGGCCGGATATTCTAAACAAATTCTTTAGGATGTAAATGCCAGAGTTTTATCGGACGTATAAAGAATTCCTTTAACTCTTTTTGATACAAAGAGTTACGAAATATCTTCCCAAGGGTCTCGAGGGGGCTGGGGATACGCCGGCGGCTTACGGCCCGGCGTGTGCGGAAGATTGTAGAGAGATTCCAGATGGAGGATCTGGGAATCGCGTATGGCTTCTTTTTCAATGCGTTTCAACAGCCTCTTTAATACTCCGACCCGCATTCCGAGTTTTTCAACGCAAAGCGTTGTAATCAATCGGGTTAGAAGATTAATATGGATTTCAGCGTCTTCCAGACGTTCCTGCAGTTTATCGACCTGCTTGCCGAGCTTTTCTACCTGTTTTTTGGTGAGAATTTGCTGCTCGTAAAGCGTCAGCGATTTTTCCTGAGGGGCCCGATTTCCGGCCTTCGCCTTGGCGGGCTTCTTCTTTTTAGGAGATTGTTTTCGTCTTTTTCTCGCAGCCATGAAGCCTGATCCTTTCAAATGCTCATACATACCCTACCATTATCAGCAGGAAGAAGCAACCGGACTGAAATGGGCCCGCCTGCTGAAAACAAAAAAAGCCCCCCGTCCGTCAGGAAGGGGGGCTTTTCGTAAAAACTCAGGTTCAGGCGCTGACGACGCGCGTCTTGGCCCAACGATCGGCCACGCGTTCGCCCTGAGACAGAATCGCAATGATTTCCACGATATACCCGATTACAAGCACAAACGGAATAATCAGCAGAATATTGCGGACAATAGCCTGTCCCACGGTCACCTTATCCCCCGTCAGACTGATCAAACGGGCACCCACCATGGCACGTCCCGGAGAATAAACGGCATCACGGAAAACCAACCAGGCGATGTTCACAATCACAAGCACAATGCTTCTCACGCCATCCGGCACGGCCAGAAGCAAAAGCCCGACGATGACGCCGAGAATAATCGGAATAATTACGAGATCAATGACACCCGAAGCAAAACGCTTTCCTTTAGGTGCCACTGCAGGGGACTGAGGCCCTCCGGTTACATTCATTTCCTCTGCCATGATTGGCTCCTTTCGTACGCTACTCTTTATGTGGTTTGATTATATAGTGTTATACAATGCCTAATAAAGATTATCACATTATATCTGTTTTCGACAAGGGCACCTAAAACTTTAATCAACCGTCCTCCCCGCCTTGTTTTTCATGTCATCCTACTGGTTTGAAAGTTCCGTCCCGGCATTTCCGGATACATCCCTCCATTTCCAGCTCCATCAATCGCCCGGCGAGTTCCGCCGGCGCCCATTGTCCTGTTTCAAGAAGCTGATCCATGGTCGATGGCTGCTGTTCCAATAAATGGATCAAATGGACAGCATCCGCGGGTAAATTCTTCGGTAACGGCTTTTCTGGCACCGCCAGTTCCGGTACCGCTTCAGCCGTTTCCGGCTCATGGGACGAGACCGGAAGCATTCCGGGCAAAGCGCCGCGCAGAATGCGTAAGACATCCAAAGCATCTTCCGCCAGCCAAGCCCCTTCCTTAATGAGTCCATGGTTGCCACGGAATCCCGGCCGGTCCACCGGACCCGGGACCGCAAAAACCTCCCGTCCCTGTTCCAGAGCCATGCGCGCCGTGATCAGAGAACCGCTGCGCGCATGAGCCTCCACCACCAACACCCCGAGACTGAGGCCGGAAATAATCCGGTTGCGCCGGGGAAAATTCTGGGACAGCGGCGGCGTTCCCAAAGCATATTCACTCAGAACCGCTCCGCGCTCGGCCGTACGGTTCAAAAGGTCCGCGTTCTCAGCGGGATAAACGCGGTCCATGCCGCTGCCCAAAACCGCGACCGTGCGGCCATACGGAATTTCCAGCGCTCCCTCATGCGCCGCCTGATCAATGCCGCGGGCAAGTCCCGATATCACGGTCATCCCTTGCGCCGCCAGATCCCGGCAGAAACGCCGGGCCTGCGTCAGCCCATAGAGGCTGGCCGCACGAGCCCCGACAACCGCCACAGCATGCCGGTCGGTTTCAGTCAGACTACCGCGAAGATACAAAACCAGCGGCGGATCCGGCAGGAAATTCAGCATGGCAGGATAATCCGGGTCCGAAGGAATCAAAATCCGGATTTGTTGCGTCTGGCATTTTTCGGCCTCCGCCTCCGGCGTCCAGTCGCGCAACAGCGTCTTCAGCGCTTCGGATTTGCCGAGAAAATTTTCATCCCGGATACGTCGGATTAAAGAAACCGCACTTTCTTTTTTTTCCAGACATTCATAGATTGCGCGCGATCCCATCGCAAGACGGTTGAGCAGAATCCGGGCGAGGCGTTCTTTTTGACTATCCATGCTTTCCTCCTTCGACGGGAGAAAGTGGATTAATAGAAGAGCGTCCAGAGAAACCGCTGGTGAACAAAACCCAGCAGCTGGACAAACAGATACCCGATGGAAATCCCTAAAAAGAATTTAAAAAAATCCTTCTTCACGAGACCCTCGCACCGGATTCGAGCAGAATCTGCCGAAGACGGTTTTGTTCCAAACCGTTCCGGATTTCAACTTGCCCGATTTTTTTGGGGAGAATAAAACGCAATTTACCCGCCTCTCTTTTCTTGTCCCGCAGCATGGCGGTCAAGACGGCATTTACGGACACCTTCAAGGGAGCCAAAGATACGGGAAGCTTAAGTTTTTCAAGAAGCCGCCGCTGACGGGCATCTTCAGCCGCGGACATACAGCCCAGTTGAGTCGCGAGCCGGGAAGCGACCACCATCCCGATAGACACCGCTTCTCCGTGCAGCAGGCGGCGGTAGCGCGTCACTTGCTCAAAGGCATGTCCGAAGGTATGACCGTAATTGAGAATCATCCGCTCACCTGTTTTTTCCCGTTCATCTGCGCTGACCACCTGCGCCTTGATGGCTGAGCAGGCGGCAACAATACGCGCCAAAACTTCCGGTTTGCGGCCCAAAACCGCTTCTGCTTTTGACTCGAGCAGGCGAAAAAGTGACGCGTCCCGGATGACGCCGTATTTCACAACTTCCGCCAAAGAGGCCCGAAAAACGCGTTCCGGCAAAGATTTCAAAACCCGGATATCGGAAATCACCAGATCCGGAGGATAGAATGTTCCGACCAGGTTTTTTCCTTCCTCGAGATTAATGCCCGTCTTGCCTCCAATGGCGCTGTCGACCTGCGCCAACAGCGTCGTGGCGACATTGATAAAGGAAATTCCCCGCATATAGGTCGAAGCACAGAATCCGGATAAATCGCCGACCACTCCGCCACCAAAAGCAAGAACCGCATCTCCCCGTTCAAACTCTTGTGCCAGCATCACGCGGTACATACGAAAGAGTTCTTTTTCTGATTTTGCTTTTTCTCCATCCGGAACCAGATGCAGCACCGTTCGCAATCCGTGCCGGTTCAAGGATCCGTAAAGCCTGGCGAGATACTTTTCAGATATATTCTTCTGCGTTACGATCAAAACTTTCCTTCCGGCCTTCAGACTTCTGCCCTGGCGCTGCCAAACGCCCGCGATCAGCTGTCCGACCTTCGACAGGAGTTGCTCGCCCACATAAACCGGATAATTCCCCTTGGAACTTTTAACCTGAATCGATTTCATCGGTTTTTCATCTGCTCCATAATTTCCTGCGCCACCGCCGAAGGCGTTTTCCCGTCCGTATCCAGGATCCGGCTGGCAGCCCCTTCATATAAGGCTTTCCGGTCCAGAAAAATGCGTTTTAATTTCTCACGCGGTTCCGGTCCTTCCAGCAGCGGCCGGCCGCCCCGTCCCTTCGTCCGTTCCCACAAACTTTCAAGAGACGCACGTAAATAAATCACTTCCCCGGAATCCCGCATCCGTTTGCGATTTTCCGGTTTTAATACAATACCGCCGCCGGTCGCCACCACAGTAGGCTGCAGGGCAGCTACTTGATCCAGTGCCGCCGCTTCGGCTTCCCGAAAATAAACTTCGCCGCGGCGGTCAAACAATTCCGGAATCGTGGCCTTCTCCGATTCTTCGATCCGGCGGTCGAGATCGACAAATGCGATTCCCAAAAAACGGGCCAAATGCTTTCCCGTTTCGGTTTTTCCGGCGCCCATCATCCCAATGAGATAAAAATTACCCACGGATTTGCTTCTGGTAGCCTTCATAGTTGCGGCGGATCTCTTTCATGGAATCGCCGCCGAATTTTTCCAGAAATGCATCCGCAACAACAAATGCCACCAGCATTGCCGCAATTACACTGCCCGCCGGAACCGCACAAACATCCGAACGTTCGAAATCAGCCGTTTCCGGCTGGCGTGTTTTCAAATTCACCGAGGCAAGCGGGCGGGCCAGCGTTGAAATCGGCTTCATCGTGGCACGCACGATGATGTCCGCTCCGTTTGTCATGCCGCCCTCCAGACCACCGGCATGATTGGTTTTGTGAAGAAATCCCCCGTGACTATCCGCAAAGATCTCATCGTGCGCTTCGGAACCAAAAATTTCGCCCAAATGCGTTCCATCTCCGATTTCCACCGCTTTGACCGATTGCTTGCTCATGAGAATCTGCGCCAGCCGGCCGTCGAGCTTTCGCTCATAATGTACATAAGAACCCAGCCCGATGGGCAAACCCGTCACCCGGATTTCATATTGCCCGCCAAGCGAATCCTTATTTTTGCGAGCCTTGTCGATTTCGGCGATCATTTTCTTTTCCGTTTCGCGACAAATACAGTTCACCTGGGAATCCCGCGTTAATTGACGGATCTCGCTCACAGAAGGCCGGGCATCTTCCGGAATCGCGGCGGCACCAATGCGCCGCAC
>CAZGID010000186.1:0-5105 GCA_964526065.1 uncultured bacterium | reverse complement strand
CGTTATCAACTTCTCGTGAGACGGGTTTGGCAGAATGACCGTCGTTCGGCCAAACTGCTCAACGCCATGGTGGATGAATTTCAGGCCGCGGGCGACTGGCAGTTGTCCTTGATCGTTTCGCTGGAACATTTTCTCACCTTGCAGCGGACCGGACAGGCAGGCGAGATTGCAAACCATCTGGACCGTTTTCTGAAAATCCTGCGCATGATCCCCAAGGAAAAAGGGATAGAAGAAGAACTGCATACGCTTTGGAATACCGGGATAGAAAACCGCGAGTTTCTTGACTATCTCAAGATTCTGGTGCGGGATCCGGAAGACTGGCCGGAAGATCCCGATGACTTTGAGTTACTGCTTCGTGTGATGATGGCCTTTGAGCCCGATCCGCGGCAGTTATTCACCTGGATACGGGCTTCCCTGCTGGCGCGGCTGCATACGGGATTAAGCCTGGAGACGTTTGAGGTGCGCATTCAACGGTTTCTGGCGGTTTTCCTGGAAAAAAACGGCGGAGAGTTTCGTCCCGATTTGATGTTTTTGGCTTCTGAGATTGAGGAATATGATGCGGTTCTCGCCGGAATAGTAAGGGATTATCTGGTAAGAGAGGCGGGGCAGGCGGCGAACCTAGAAGACTTTGTTCAGCTCTATATGTCCATGGCGACGGCGGTTACACAGGAGGTTGCCGTGGAGATTCATTTGGCGTTCAGCCGCGTCTTTGATGCCTATTTCGTCAGTGGAGGAATGGATGCGGATGCTGCTTTCCGGATCATTGAGCGGCTGAACAGCCGGATTCATGAAATTTACTTTTCTCAAGGGCGACTGCCTGTCGATTTTTACTATGACGCGCTGATTGTTCTATCCGATTATGCGGCAAGATACAGCGAGCGCGATCCGGAATTTAAACGCCGCCTGCAGGATTTTTTGAGCCGGTTCTTTGAGAACTATGGAGCCGTGTTGCAGCGCTACGGCGATAATCCGCGCCGTTTCCTTGTGCTCTATGCGCTTACGGCCATTGCGCGGCAGCTGGATGCAACGGAAATTTCCAGTGATATGCACCGCCGGTTCTATGAGGCCTACAAAGCGCAGTTTCGCGCTGGAAAATCCGGATTGCAGTTACCGGAAGAAAAAAGATATGTCTTTGATTTTTTTATGTCGGCGACGATTCAGGCGCACAAAGTAATTGCGCTGCATGCATCCGAGCTTTCACGCAAGGGGAAGAAAGAAGAAGCCGAGGAAGCGATCGATGTCTGGAGCGAAAGTCTTGAAAGGGTTGCTGCGGAATTGGATCAGTTGGCGTCCGGCCGCCGTCCGGTTTTGAATGAATCGAATATCGCTCCCTTGATCGAATCCGGCATCCTTTCTTTTTATCACCTCAATATCACGGACCGGCAGCAAATTCCCAGGAATCCAAAATGGCGCCGTGCGATGCGTGATTGGATGAATGCCGTGATGAAGCAGGACATTGGCCGGCTTCGCCCTTCATTCTTGCCGCGGCTTGCTCTGATGGCCTGGCATATGGATGAGAAGGAATATTTTGAAAATTTGGTCAAGCGAATGGCGGAAGCGGAAGTTCCTGTGCCGGATGGCCGGAAGCCCGCTGAGAAAGTTCTGTCGCGAATTCAGGCGATAGAACCTTTGTGGCAGATGCTGGACAGTTTTGTGCGCGGCGGTCGTGAAGACGAAGACGGGCTTGCCGCCCAGATTGTAAGTCATATCGAAGCTTTGCTCGTCGACAATCACGAGACGATTCAAGAGGAAGAAGTAGAGCCGGATACCGAAGCGGCACACCGCATGCTGCAGGCCCTGATTGCCATGTCTCAGGGAGATCTGGAGCAGGCCGAAAAAATTCTCAATTATGCGGAGGAACTCGAGATCAGTCCTGTCGTGCAGGGGGCCGTTGCGATGCACCGGGCGCTGGTGCAGCATGTTGGCGGAGAAGGCGAGGGCGCCCGCCGATCCATGGCCGTTGCCCTGGCGCCATCCCGCCTGGACCAATCGGGGGCGTGGAATGAATTTATCTGGATCGAGGCCTATGCCAGTATCTTTGACCGGTTGCCCAAAGAAGACCGGCTGCGGATGGCAGGCACCATTCTGGAGAATATGAGAAACGGCGAAATTCCGGAAAAAGACCGGCCGTTTGCCGTGCGCGTTCTCTCGGCCGCAGATCCGGAAGCGGCTGACCGCCTGAAATCTTTCTGGCAGCGCGGAGAAGCGGCGAATCAGCTTCAGGCGCGCCAGTTTCAAAAAGTCTCTCCGGAGAAATTAGAGCCGCTGATGGACAATTTGCGGTCGCGTATCGGGCAAGTGCAATCGGAACTCTTGTCCGAATCCGTTCAGACCGTGATGGACCATCTTGAAACGCTGGTCAGGGAGGGGAAAATCCGCTTGTTCGATGAGCGCCGCTGGGGCGAAGGGGATTATTATTTTGCCGGGCGATCGCAAGACGGAATTCATCTGGGAGCGGGCTTCTTTGCCGATCCGGAACTGGCAGCCCAGGTGCTTTTCCGGCTGGCCGAGGAAGACCTTCGGGCGGGGGACGCGTTTCAATGGCCGGTTTCACTGGCGGAAACTCTCTATGATGACGCGGGCGGAGAAAAGCTGGCGGCGCGTCTCGATGAATTTCTGCATCTTACCGACGATGCGTTTTTTAGTTCTGCAATCAATCGTTTTACCGCTTTCCGCCAGGGCATGCCTTATTTCGAAACGCGGCAGCTGTTTGATTTCTGGCTGAATCATCAAAATCAGTGGGCTTCTCAGGGAGAAGTAGACAAGCCGTTTCCAGTTCTTGCCGAGGCCGGTTTTCTGACCCAGGTGCTGATGAAACGGGGATGGCATGAGCTGCCGCCGCTTGGAGACAATCCGCAAGAAGCAATCGATGCGGACCCGCTGCGTTTTCAGGCTTACTTTGAAATTATCTATCCATTTCTGACCTTCAATATTTACCGCTATCAATTTTTTACCTATGTCCGGGTCTATTTGACGAACATGGAAGAGCAGCTGGTCAAGATGACGGATGAAATCAACCGGCATTACCACCGGAGTTATCAGAAAATGCGGGCCCGCAGTGAAGGCGATATAGCGCCTCAATGGTATGAGGGGCAGGGGGATTTGCGTCTCGCGATTCCGCCCGGCCTGGACGGAGCCGTTTCGGATATGGTTTCGGAAATTTTAGTAAAGGAACATTATGAACCGGCCATTAAGGCGCTGGCCGACGGTAGAGCCAGCCGGCCGCTGTCGATTACCGGATCTCCCTTGCTGAATCGCGACACATTTGTGGCGCCGGATTCTCATTCCGTGGCCCGCAAGGCGATGCAGGAAATTTTGCGCCGGGGATGGTTGAAGCCGGTTACGTCGCCGGGTTATGCCACGCATGCTCATTTGACGGGCATGACCTCGATTGAAGAAATGCACCGCGAAATCGAAAATCAGATGCGGCGGATGCGCGAGGCCATGCGGCTCACACCGGCGTGGCGGCAGTTATGGATGGAGCGGGTTCCTTTTGATTCAAGTCTGGATTTCGAAAGAGATCCGGTCTGGGTGCCCGGCTGGGGACAGCCGCTTTACGGTGAGTTGCATGACATTCTGAAACAAGGGGCCGGTTATAACTGGCGCGGATTAACAGCGCAGGCGTATGCGGCCGGCCATCCGGTTATTTCGCCGGGAATGGCAGCCGGTGAAATTTCTGCTGAGGACCGGGATGCGGCGCTTCAACTTGTTACCCGCCAAGGCGCACCGGTCAGCGGCATGCAGAATTTACCGCGGGCACCGGCCTATCGGGTGATATCTCGCGGCGAGGGACAGCACGACGGGCTGCAGATTCAGCGCGACCGGCAGCATATCTGGGGCGATCTTCTTTTCTGGCTCAATGTGGACGAAATGCAGGTGCCGAAGGAAGAAAAAGTTTTGAAAAAAATGATGGAACTGATTTTGCCGCTGCGTTTGCAATTGCTTCCCCGTGTCCGCGAACCGGACATGGCCGTGCGTGCGCCGCATGAACGCGAATTTTTTTATCCTGAAGGCGCTGATTTAAACGTGCTGGTGGAAAATATTTTGTCCTACCAGGCTTCATCCGAGATGGTCTATTGGAAAATGATCGGCAGGCATTACCCCTCTTACGAATCCTTCCTGGCCGGAGAAAACCTTGCGGAAGGCGAAGAGCAGTTGTTCTGGTATTACGTCCTTTTCCGTCATCCGGACAGTCCCTTAATGCGCGTGGCGGGACAGCTTGAGAATCTTGAGCCGGGTGAGCGTTTGAATGCCGAAGTTATGACGGTTTTACTGGATACCTTTCTTGCCCTGCACTGGAGCGGTCCGGCGCGCCGTTACCGGTCCTGGAATAATGAATGGCTTTACCGCCGGTTGCTGAGTTTTCTGGATATTTATCCGGATGGCGTGGCGGTTCGGGACCCGGAGGCACTGAGAGCTTTTTTGACGGAATGGCAAACAGGCGAAGTGCCGGAAGCCGGCGAAGATTTTGCACGCTGGCAGGAAGATTTTACGGCGAAGCACGGGAATGTGAAGGACAGCGGCGAGCCTTTAGTGGTGCCGGCAGCAAGGCGCTTTCCCGAACCGGATAGTGCAGAGGCCGTCGTGCGCTCCCGCGAAACCGGATCTTTTTATGCGGCGGGTCGATTTCCTGCTGAAAACCTGCTCGTTTCCAAAAGACAACCGTGGAAATCTTTTGAAGACCGGCAACTGGTTTGGGCCGGTACATACCGCAACGGGCTGCGAATTCCCGGAATGAACTATAAATATATATTTGAAGGGGAACAGCCGGTTGCGGACGGAACCGTGCTGCTGGTGATCATTGACGGCGATGGATTCAGCATCGGCCGTGCGGGAAAAGAAGGAGACATAGAAGGCGAACCGCTGATCCGGATTTCTCTGGAAGAGGCGCAGAAAGAAAATTATCAATCCGGAACAGGCTGGAGGCGGGTGCTTGATTTTGACCGGATTGATCTGGAGGATTTGCCGCAATCGGGCGGTATTGCGGACGGATTTTATCAGACATCGGTGGGTGCGGATGGGTTTGTCTCCTTTGTGCTGGGGCCGCAGCCGGTTTATTTGCAGTGCCGGCAATGCCGGGGTGAAACCGTTTATCTGGATTTGCG
>CAZGID010000185.1:0-5142 GCA_964526065.1 uncultured bacterium | reverse complement strand
ACCCGAACGGCTTGGTTTTAGCGGCATCAATCGCTTCCCAAATGTTCACATTAAGGCTTTCGGCCGCCAGCGCCAGTTCATTGACCAGCCCGATATTGACGATGCGAAACGTATTTTCCAGGAGCTTTGTCATTTCCGCGGTCCGCGGCGAGCTGACGGTTACTACCTGCGGCACAATTTGCTGATACAACTGCGCGGCCAGCTTTGAACAGGCCGGTGTCACGCCGCCCACCACTTTCGGAATCTTGTGCGGCGGAAACTGCTGGTTACCCGGATCAATCCGCTCCGGAGAAAAGCAAAGAAAGAAGTCCTTGCCGATTTTCCGGCCGGATTTCTCCAGCGCCGGCAACACCACTTCTTCCGTCGTTCCCGGATAGGTGGTGCTTTCGAGAATCGTCAGGCCGATGGTATCAAAGCGTTTCTGAATTTCCTCCACGGCCGAAACGATAAACGAAACGTCCGGGTCGCGATAACGGTTCAGCGGCGTCGGAACACAGATAATGACAATATCGACGGCTTCTTCTTCCAGGCAGGCATAATCGGAAAAGGCGGCAAGTTTCTTTTTTTTCACCAGCGGCGCGATCCGGGATGACGGGATATCATTGATATAAGAGCGGCCGGCTCGGATGCTCTCGACCTTCTTTTCATCCAGATCAATGCCGCAAACGCGGAACCCTTTTCCCGCAAATTCACAGGCAATGGGAAGTCCCACATAACCTAAACCGATAATCGCGATCCGGGCTTCGCGTTTGGAAATCTTCCGGCTTAATTGTTTCATCCGGTTCTCACTCATGAAATGATGTCTCCTTTAATTCTTTCACAAAATCAGCAATCGCCTCTTTCCAGGACCGCAGCTCATACCCAAGCACTTTTCCGGCTTTCTCGAGCGCCAGAATTGAATTCGAGGGCCGCTTTGCCGGCGTCGGAAACGCACTGCTATCGACAAAACGGATGCGTGAGGGATCCAACCCCGCACAGCGAAAAATCTCTACCGCAAATTCCGCCCAGCTGGCAGCTCCGGAATTACCCACATGAAAAATCTGCCCTTGCAGCCGGTTCAGAACCGCGCTGCCTTCACGGAATAATCTACGAAAACCTTCCGCCAGATCAAGCGTATAAGTAGGACGGCCTCTCTGGTCCTGAACTACGTCCAGTGTTGCCTGACTTCCCGCTTTTTCCAGCATTGTGCGCGGAAACGATCGCCCCTGCCGGCCGTAAAGCCAGGACATGCGAAAAATCGAATAACGCTCGGCATGCTCGCGCAGCCATACTTCCGCCTGCAGTTTGCTTTCGCCGTAGGCATTCACCGGCGAAACCGCATCATCCTCCCGATATTCGCCTGATTTCCGGCCGTCAAAAACGTAATCCGTACTGGTTAAAAGCACATGCGCGCCCGACCGGTTGGCCGCCCGGACCAGGTGCTGCGTCGCGCGAACATTGTCCTCATAGGCTTTGTCGCGTTCCGTTTCGCAGGCATCCACGCGCGTCATAGCAGCCGCATGAAAAACAAGATCCGGCCGAATCTCTTCGGCCAGTTCGATCAGTTTTTTCTCATCCAGAAGATTAATCTGATAATACGGAATGGTCAGATGCTCGGCCGGACTGCGCCCGACGCCATAGACTTCAAAATCCTGGTCGAGGCAGCGCGCCAGATCATTCCCCAACATGCCGCCCGCACCCGTAATGAGAATTTTCATCCTGGGTAGCCTGTTTGCGGAAGCGAATCGTTATTTGCCCCGGCCCATGCCGAAGTAGCGAAAACCCTGGCGGTCCAGTTCCTGAGGATCAAAGATATTCCGGCCATCAAAAATTACGGGTTGTTTCATCAAACGCTTCAGCCGCTTCAAATCCAGATTGGTAAATTCTCCCCACTCTGTCAGGACGAGTAAAGCGTCGGCATTCCGGGCGGCTTCATAGGGAGTTTTAACATAGCGGATACCGGTAAAAATACTGCGCGCTTTCTCTGCCGCCTGGGGATCGTAGGCACGGATTTTAACGCCTTCACGCTGCAGGGCTTCGATAATATTGATGGAAGGGGCGAAACGCATGTCATCGGTGTTGGCCTTGAAAGCCAGTCCGAGAACCCCGATATTCTTGCTCTTGAGATTCCAGAGATTGCTTTCGATTTTCTGAACAAAATACCGCTTCTGTTCCTCATTGATGGCTAGAACTTCATTGAGAAGTTCAAACCGCGTACCGACTTTTTCACTCATCCGGAGGAACGCAGAAAGGTCTTTGGGGAAACAAAAGCCGCCAAATCCGATACCGGCTTTCAGAAAGCTCGGGCCGATGCGCGGATCCAGGCCCATGCCTTTGGCGACCTGTTCAATATCAGCGCCAACTGAATCACAGATCCGGGAAACGGCATTGATAAACGAAATCTTGGTGGCCAGAAATGAATTCGAGGCGTGCTTGATCAACTCGGCGCTCTTGATGTCGGTGACAAGAATGGGGGCTTTGAGCGGCTCGTACAACGTACGCAGAATCTTCTCTGCCTTTTTGGATTGCACTCCCAGCACCACGCGGTCCGGATGAATAAAATCATTGATGGCGGAACCTTCCCGCAGGAATTCCGGATTGGACGCCACATCAAATGAAACGCCCGAGCGGCGGTTCTGCCGGATCGTCTTTTGAACCCATTCCCCCGTCTGAACCGGCACGGTACTTTTTTCAACGATCAACCGGTACCCTTTCATGTGCTTGGCAATGTCTTCGGAAACCTTCTCCACATAGGAAAGATCCGCTTCGCCATTATCCTTGGGCGGGGTATTCACACAGATAAACAACACTTCGGCATGATTGACCGCCTGCACAATAGAAGAAGAAAACGTCAAACGCTTCTCCTTCACGTTCTTGCGGATCATTTCTTCAAGGCCCGGTTCATAAATGGGCACCTGGCCTTTTTTCAGCATGGCCAGCTTCTTAAGGTCATTGTCGACACACATCACTTCATTTCCCAAATGGGCGAAGCACGTACCCGTGACTAAACCAACGTATCCTGATCCTATGATGGCAATTTTCATTTGATTTGACTCCTGACTTTCAGAACGGTTCTTTAGTAAGAAACCGTTGCAACTGGTTCTTCAAAATAGTGCTGGCGGCCGCCATACTGATTGGCTCCCGCCACGGTCTCCCCGATGCGGGGATCCGCAAACGTCGCTCTTCCCTGTCCGGAACGCAGATTGAAAAGCGGAAATTGTTTCATGGCAAAATTAAAGTAGACCTCGTTGTTATTTCCCGGGGTGCGGGCGGAATTGCGGACGTTGTAGCCGAAATCCAGGATAAAATCGTGCAGATCGCGCGTGGCGCCTACCTGCCATTCTTCCAGTTCCATTTCATCCGCATCGAAGCGCACATGCCCGTGCAAAGTCCACAGGTCATTAACCTGCCACTCCCCTTCGAACACAAACTGATGGCTCGTATCCAGCCGGTCAGTCGTAAACCCCGCCTGGAAAACACGCGGATCCCGGACATAACGATGCCCCATCAGAAAACGGAACGGTTCGCGGCGGATAATCAAATCCTGATTAAGAGACTCCAGCTCCGTTTCCTCCATACTGAACCGCATGCGTGTTTCATACTGCAGCCACTGGTAGGGACGCAAAACGATTTCCTGATCCAGGCTCTTGAATGCACTGGCAGAACTGGGTTCATCGGCATTAAGCGAATAATTGAGAAACGTATTCAGACTGACGATATCGACGCGTTTCATTTTTCCGTCTACGACGCGCTTGGTCTGGATGCGGTTTTCCATTCCGATTGTGAATACATGCTGATTATCAATCGCATCAATGCTGTCGAACTGATGCAGACGTTCATTGCTGAGCGTATTCAGCGGTACGGAATCAAACCGGAAGACCGGTTCAAAAACATGGCGCAGTTTGTTGATTTCGACACCCATGACATCTGCCGTTACGTCATAAGTCCGGTAAAACTGCGTGCGGAGGTCAAAGCCATATCCCGCCGTAAAACGGAATTCATCATCGGTATCAAACCGCTCGCGGCTGTAATGCGTACCACGTAAAAATCCATACGGCGTCCATTTGATCTGGCCCCAGTTCATGGGCAGGAACCACTGATGCACATTGTCCGTGCGAAACACATCTTCCCGCGTCAGCGAACGGCCAAAGCGCTTGCTGAGATTGGCGATACTGATCTGGTTTTCGTAATACAGGTTGGGATGGAAAAAAGGCTGATTCTTCCAGTCGAAACGGACTTCGGGAAGCCGCTCGACGGTTCTTTCAAAATCATTCAATCGCTTCTGCACGTGAATCATGGACCCCCAATGCTCGGTATTTTTCGTCAGGGTCACGAATGTGCTCTGTTCAATTTCAGAACGGAATTCCTTTTCAAAAAAGTCCTGCAGCACATATTCATCCGTCATGTCATGGTAACGGCCGACCAGGAACGAATACGGATCCAGATCCGCGCGATGGCGCCAGGTAAAACGGCCGCGGTTGCGGTCGACCCGCTGAAAAAAAGGATCGGACTGCGTCACATCGGGGGCATTCTCATCCTGGGTCAGATAACCGATCACATTCCCTCGCGCAACTTTTCCGTAGTCATAATCGAGTACACCGCCGGCGCCAAACCCGCGTTTGGAACGCCAGTCGGCCAGCACTTTGCCCTGCAGATGTTCGGAGATGGCCACCCCTTTAGTCGCTTCGATGTAGTAGCCATCTTCGTCGTTATGACCGAGGGAAAGGTTAAACGGCAGGTTGTTCTGGCCTAATGGAATCAATAGATAGGGAATCCAGAAAATCGGTTTATCGAGAGCATAAATTCGCACATTCCACGCGGTCATTTTGTCTTTTCTCCGTACCGTGGCGCGGCTGGCACGGATTTCATAATGCGGCTTTTCATATTCACAGGATGTAATTCTGGCATTCTTGATCTCGATCAATCCTTTTGAAATTTGCTGCATTTCATCGCCCATAATGAACCAGGGAGCTGCAAAATATCGGCCATCCGGAAAGCTGCCCGAATGTTCCTCAAAATTAAAGTAGGCTTCGTTCCCTTCAGCTATCAGGGTTCCCCCGGTAAAGATGTAGACATGTCCCTTGGCTTGCGCTTCACGGGTATCCGTGTAGATCTCGGTGGTCGCCGTATCATTAAAAAAATCACTCTAAGTGATCAGAACGT
>CAZGID010000184.1:0-5165 GCA_964526065.1 uncultured bacterium | reverse complement strand
GCCAGAATGAAAATCTGCTGTCCTAGGCCAAGCTAGACGATGGGGACGCGTTGAAGGAATGACTGACGTGCGAGGCAGATTATAAAAGATCGGTACGGCAATGCAAAGCGTTTATTTGATGATGCGGCGCCGGACACGGCCTTCCTAAAAAGTGCCGGCGCTGTACTGAATCAAAGGATTCAGTGTGAGCCCGGATGGATTCGAACCATCGACACCCGCCTTAAAAGGGCGGTGCTCTACCGACTGAGCTACGGGCTCAAACAAATCAGATTGTATGAATTTCCTGCTCTTTGTGCTTCAGGGCTTCGTCGATTTCGGCAATATGCTTGTCCGTTACCTTCTGAATGTCCTTCTGCACGGCGTGCGACTTGTCTTGGGGAATTGCTTTGTTCGTTTCGAGCTTCTTGACCTGGTCAATCCCCTCGTGGCGCGCATTGCGGACGGCCACGCGGCCTTCTTCGGCCACTTTGCGAACGACCCGCGTTAAATCTTCGCGGCGCTCATCCGTGAGGGGCGGAATCTGCATCCGGATAATCTTGCCGTCATTAATCGGCGTCAGCCCGAGGTCGGATTTCAGAATCGCTTTCTCAATATCGTTGATGACCGAGGCATCCCACGGTTGAATGGCAATCGTGCGGGCATCGGGCGTCGAAATATTCGCCAGGCCCTTGAGCGCCGTGGGCGTGTTGTAATATTCCACCTGCATGCCTTCGACCAGCGCGATGGAAGCGCGGCCGGTGCGCATGTTTTTGAATTCCTTGCGCGTCGCCTCGACGGCCTTTTCCATTTTCTTTTTCATTTCGGCCATTGCCTTGTCGACATCCAGTACTTCCGCCATAACCGCCTCCTTTTAGGAATGAATGCACGTTCCGATTTTCTTTTTTTCCACAACCCGGCGGATATTCCCCTTCTCCTTCATGTTGAACACAATGATGGGAAGTTCGTTATCCATGCAAAGGGAGATGGCAGTTGAATCCATCACCTTCAGGCCGCGTTTCAACACGTCAATATAAGTCAGTTCTTCGTACTTCTTGGCGTTCTTGTGTTTGACCGGGTCGCGGTCGTAGACGCCGTCCACTTTAGTCGCTTTCAGAATCACTTCGGCGCCGATTTCAATCGCCCGCAGCGTGGCCGCCGTATCCGTGGTGAAATAGGGATTGCCGGTTCCGGCCGCAAAAATGACAACGCGCTTTTTTTCCAGATGCCGGACGGCACGGCGACGGATATAAGGCTCCGCCAGTTCCTTGACTTCGATGGCCGATTGAACGCGGGTGGGAACGCCCAGCTTTTCGAGCTGGTCCTGCAGCACCATGGAATTGATGATGGTCGCGAGCATGCCGATGTAATCGGCCGTCGCACGGTCCATGCCCTGCTTGGAAGCCTGAAGACCGCGGAAGATATTGCCGGCGCCGACGACGCAGGCCACCGAACAGCCCAGGTCGTGAATTTCCTGGATCTGCTCGGCAATGGATTTAGCGACCTTGGGATCGATTCCGTAACCGAGGGACCCCTGGAGAGCTTCTCCGGAGAGTTTTAACAGGACACGCTTGTAGATCGGCTTCTTCTTCATCAAAGAAACAACGTTAGGACGGGCTTAAAACGAGCCGCCCAGTTCAAACCGGACAAACCGGCGAATAATAATGTTCTCGCCGATTTTGGCAATGGTCGCGTTCAGGTAATCCTGAATCGTCTGGGAATCATCCTTCACGAATTTCTGGTTCAGAAGACAGATGTCTTCAAAACGCTTCTGAAGCTTACCCTCCAGAATTTTTTCCTGCACCTGGGCCGGCTTGTCTTTCACCGATTCCAGATGCACTGCTTTCTCACGCTCCAGCTCATCCGCGGGAATCTGCTCGACTGAGACATACAGCGGATGCGCTGCCGCCACCTGCATGGCAATGTCACGCGCGAAATCCTGGAACACATCATTGCGGGCCACGAAATCACTTTCGCAGTTAATTTCCAGCAGTACGCCAAGTTTGCCGGCACCGTGAATGTAGGAAATAATCTGGCCTTCCTTCGCTTCGCGGGAGGACTTTTTCTTGGCGATATCCAGGCCGCGCTTGCGAATGATTTCCTGCGCCTGCTTGAAATCCCCGTTGGCTTCCTTGAGCGCTTTCTGGCAATCCATCATGCCGGCGCCTGTCATTTCGCGGAGTTTAATCAGATCGGATTTTGCTTCTTTCAACTTGTTCGACATTTTTTCTTCCCTTCCCAAAATATTTATTCCGGATTTTTTTCTTCAGATGAGGCGCTTCCCTTGGCGGCGCCATGGCCGGCCAGTTTGCGCTCTTCCGCCGCTTCTTCAGAAGGCGCCGCTTTTTCTTCGGTTGCGGCAGGCGCTTCCTGCGTTTGGGCTTCCTCGGCCTGCGGCCGGGACTGCTCCATCTGCTTGTGGCCTTCTTCAATCGCTCCGGCAGCCAGCTCACAGAACAAGCGGACGGAACGGATGGCATCGTCGTTCCCCGGCAGCGGATAATCCACCATGTCCGGGTCGCAATTGGTATCCAGCACGCCGACAACCGGAATGCCGAGTTTGCGCGCTTCACGCACGCCGATTTCCTCATTCTTGGAATCAATGACAAACACAGCTCCGGGAAGGCGCTTCATATCCTTCACGCCGGAAAGCACTTTCTGCAGTTTTTCACGTTCCTTGATGAGGGAATTTCTTTCTTTCTTCGTAATGAACTGAAAGCTGCCGTCGGACTCCATCTTGTCAATCAATTCCATCCGCTTGATGGAGCGGCGCACCGTTTCAAAATTGGTGAGCATCCCGCCGAGCCAGCGCTGATTCACAAACGGCATGCCGCAGCGCTTTGCATTTTCCTGGAGAGATTCCTGGGCCTGTTTCTTGGTTCCGATCCAGAGGATTTCTTTTCCGGATGCGGCAGTGTCCCGCAGAAAGCCGAGGGCTTTGTCGAGGCAGGCCAGGGTAATTTCGAGATTGATGATATAAATCCCGTTGCGTTCCCCGAAAATGAACTTCTTCATTTTGGGATTCCAACGCTGGGTCTGGTGACCGAAGTGGACACCGGCTTCGAGCAGCTTCTTGATGTTTACCTGAGGCACAAACTTCTCCTTTATTCTGTTTTGGGCTGGAACCGCCGCCCGTTCGGACCTTACCGAAGCATAACTGCGTGAAAACGCCTGCAATCTTCAGCATCCGGACAAGCAAAAACCGCGGGGCCTGCCTTCGTTGTTGTGGATTCCATCTCGTCCGTTATTGCGCAGGAAGACAACCGATAGCGGAAAGATAGACGCGTATTATAACAAAACACCTAGGGGGCTCAAGTCTTTTTTTATGCGCAAAACCTTGCTCTGGAAGATTTTAGCGTCTTCCGGAGGGTTCCCCGCCCGACGTTTCGGGCCGGGCCAGGCCAAGATTGGCATAAATCTGGCGGGTCGCCTGGGACCGGTTGAGGGTATAAAAATGGATGCCCGGCGCCCCTTCTGCCAGCAGGTTCTCACACTGGCGGGTGGCGAAATCGGTGCCGAAGGCCTCGACGGACGCCCGGTCTTCCCCGTATTTTTCGATCGCTTTTTCCATCTCGTCGGGAATGCGGGCCCCGCACATACTGGCGAACTTCTGGATCTGGGGACCGTGGGTCACTGGCATAATTCCAGGCACAATGGGAAGCCCGATTCCGGCCGCCCGGGCCCGTTCCACGAAGTCAAAATAGTCCCGGTTATCGAAGAACAACTGGGTAATGATGACATCGGCCCCCTGGTCGACTTTGAGTTTGAGGTGGTCCAGACTGAGCTTGAGATCCTTGCACTCCTGATGCCCTTCCGGGTAGCCGGCCACCGCCAGCGCAAAATGATTCGCGAAAGCTTGCTCGGAGCGGATGTAGCGCACCAGCTCGGAAGCATACCGGAAACCGCCCGGCACGGGCTTGAATTCCTGCTCCCCCTTCGGCGGATCGCCGCGCAGCGCCACGATGTTTTCGATTCCCCGCTTCTGCAGCTCGGCCAGCACCTTCGCGATTTCTTCCTGTGTATGCCCGACGCAGGTCAAATGCGCGGCCGCCTCAATCCCGATTTCATTGCGAATGCGCGAAACAATCCGCAAGGTGTTGTCACGGGTGGTCCCCATCGCCCCGTAGGTGACGGACACAAAAGAAGGCGCGAGCGGCTTCAGAAAAGCAATGGTTTCGTAGAGTTTTTCTTCACTCTCCGGCGTCTTGGGAGGAAAAAACTCGAAAGAAAAAACCGGATTTTTTTTGCGATAGAGTTCCGTAATTTTCATAATTGCCGCTCATGATAACGGACATTGCGGGGTTTTTCTAAATCTTTTTTCAAGCCAGAACCGGACGCCTTTTGGAGGAAAGCTTTTCGCTGCGCGCCTGAAGCGTTGCATTCATCTGCGCGGGTTGGGAATGCGCCAGACCGAAGCTTGTTTCAAAAAGAATCGATCCGCTTTTGGGCGGGGTGGAAACTTCCAGCTGTTCCGGCTGATTAAAGGCCATTTGCCGCACTTCATTCAGCGTGTCCATTTGCATGTCGATTTCACCGGGAATCAGGTCGGCCTCCTGGATTTCTTCGTTCAGCATTTCGCGCCGCACTTGAAACGGCGGGTGCACATTCATATAGTCCACAAACCGGACCACATCGTCCATCGGCACTTTCGCCAGCCGGTCCATGAACTGGTCGAAGCCGCGCGGGTCATAACCGGCCGCAATCAAATATTCCACGGCACGCTTATCGGCTTCGACTTCTTCATCTTTTCCAAACCGGCGGGCAATCGACGGTGCCGCCTTCCCCATATACTTGACACCATAATGCGCGGCCGTCCCGTAGGTCCCGATACTGTCCTTGGCCAGTTCCGTGCCTTTCAACATCCCGCGGTACAGCAGCTGCATTTTGGAGGCTTGTGGAATATGCGCATAATCGTAATGAGAAATATGGCCGATTTCATGCGCAATGATGCCGGCAATTTCCGCCTCCGAAGAGACAAACTCCAGCAGGCCGCGTGTCATGTAAATGAATCCGCCCGGACCGCCAAAAATATTCACCGAATCCGTATCCAGAATATAGACCTTGTAGGGCAGATGCGGGCGCGTTGAAACTTCTGCGACATTCGCGGCAATCAGATTCAGATACGCTTCGAGTTTCGGGCTGCTGTAAAGCCAGTAGGTTTCGAGTACGCGTTTATGATTTTCTTCCCC
>CAZGID010000183.1:0-5180 GCA_964526065.1 uncultured bacterium | reverse complement strand
CGCGTGCAATGCGGGGAATGCCATCCAGCGAGAAAGCCGTGACTTTACGGCGATTCAGTTTTTCAACGAGTTCGGGATGGTGACGCGAATACAGCAGGCCGACCAGCATGGAATTTTCCGGAAAGAGGCCGATTTCCTTATCGTCGGGGGCCTGGACTTTGAGGATGATTTCGGCGTTTTGATAAAGGCTCTTTTTATCCCGCACCAGGGTGGCGCCCGCTTCTTCATAAGAAGCGTCGGAAAAACCGGCCGGAATGCCGGCGCCGGCTTCCACCTGCACCTGAAGCCCGGCTTCCGTCATTTTGCGGACGGTTTCCGGGATGGCGGCGACGCGTTTTTCACGTTCTGTGATTTCGTTCGGTATGGAAACTCTCATGGCGCACGTATTTAACTATATTTCCCCTAAAAGGTCAAAGAATGAGCGCGGGGCAGAAGTTCTGGATAAAAAGGCCGTTATTATAGCACGGTTGTTTTCATTTCAAGATGGTCCTATAATTTCAAAAAACGGGAGATTTTCTATGAAATGGATCCTTGGGTTTGCCGCTTTGAGTTTCTTGTGGTGGGATGTCCGGCCGGTTCAGGCCATGGAATCACTGGAGGCGCACGCATTGGCGGAAAGTCTGGTGCGTTCCTTTAATCAAGGGGATTTCGAAGCCCTGCGTGATCAGTTTGCTCCCGAAGCTAAAATTTATTTTATGGGCGAAGGGGAAAGCACGGCTGAGAATGTGGATGCACTGATTCAGAAATGGCAGGAGGCACGTGACCGGATTCCCGATGCACGCTTCGGGTTGCGGCGGGTATTTGGGACCGAACGCGGTTTGATTGCCGAATATGTTTTTTGGGGAAGAATGCCGGAAGAAACCCAGGGCGCGAAAGCCAGCGCACGTGCCGGCATTTTATTTATCGAAGTCGAAGATAACAAAATCCAGTCGCTGCGCGATTACACGAATCCCGATATTTTTCACAAACTGGCGGAAGGGTTATATGCGGGCTATGGCTCGGTGACGCCGGAATGGCCGGTGGACGTGGAAATCGTCGGCGCGGCACGCGATGCCGAAACCCGGGATATCGCGGTTCAATATTATGAAGCCCATGCGCGCCGGGATCTGAATCAGATGCGTGAATTGCTGGCCGACGATGTTGTAATCGAGCATCAGGCCATGAGTATTCGCTATGAAGGCAAAGACGTTTTTGAAGCCCGGTGGCAGATGGAAGCCGAGGAAATGCCGGGGCGCAAGGCCGTCGTCGAAGATATGTTTATTCAGGACGGCTATGCGGTGATGCGTTTGTTCAGCTACAACGATGAAATATCACTTCACACGGTAGAAATTCTGAGGATTGAAAACGGAAAAATTCAATCCGTGACGGAATATTTCAATCAGCGTGAACTGCCCGCCGAAAGAACGCCGGAGCCCAATCCGGGGTCATGAACAGCGCCTTTTCTGCCATCGTGGCGTGTTTGCAGGAAATGGAACTGGCACTTCAAGGTGTGCAAAATAAAGCCGGCGGCCGTTCACTTCGGGGTGAAGAAGATCTGCGTGAAGAAATCCGCTCGTTTTTCAGCGGTCCTTCTGTTGAACAAGCCCGCCGGATTCATCACTGGATCCGTTCCCGTGAAAACCAGACCGATTTTCTCCGCATTACTGTAAGTGTAGACGGTATGCAGGTTTCTCTGGCGGCCCTCAATCAGGAGCTGGAGGAAGTCCTCGAAGACTTCCGGCCCTGATTTCATTTTTTCCTTTCGATGCCGATATATAAATATCCGCCGGACGCCCGTCCGGAGGAGATGGCAAGGGAGGATAGTCGTGGAATTGGTTCAGGGGTTCAACTGGCGCAAAGGCGTTTTCCTGCTTCTTTTTTTCTTTTCCATGGGGTGGCTCGTGACGCGTTACATGCCGGAAATCAGTCTCTGGATGCAGGCCGGATCGGAAGGGTTTGAACAGCAGATTCAAGGGCTTTCCGGGCAAGACGGGCAGGCGGCCAATCCCGAACTCTCCAAGCTGATGCAGGTTCTCGATACCTACCGGAATGCTGAATTTACCGTAATTTATGACGGCCGCGAATACAGCGCGGAGTGGAGCTGGCGGAACGGACGTTATTATCTGGCACGGAATGCGGCTGATATCCGGGATGCAGCGGCCTGGATTCATGAACATGCCTATCGCACCGGAGAGGGCAACCCGATCTATTTCCGTTATCCGGACGGCTCCGAACGGCTGATGCGGGATGTTTTTCTCGAAAAGCTGGCCATGCTCAATCAGGCCGATGGCGGCCGCAAGGCCTGACCTGCATTTTTCTTCGCAGTAAACCTTCCCGGAATTTCGTCGATATAAAGAAGGGTTTTCATTGTCTTCATAAATCCACGAAAGGACGTCCTTATGAGCACGCTCGCACTTCTCTTCCTCGCCATTACGGTTGGAGCCCTTTGCTGGTTTGGAGCAGAGACTTTTGAAAGGCGCCGTCAGCTCAGTGAGCGCATGGCCATGGAAAGCCGTCTGAAATATGCCGAGAGCCGGGCATTAGGGTATCGCGATCAGGCCGCGGCGCTGCAGAGAAAAGTAGAAGCGGTCCGGGCGGATCTGGAAGCCGAACGCGAACAGCGGATGACGGCGGCCATGGGCTTTCATCAGGAATTCAAGCGGGGAGTGGCGCTTTCCGGTGCGGGGTTTCTGCTTTTTGGATTAATTGTCGGCAGCACCGTGTCGGCATTATGGACCGGCTGGCGGGTGACGGAAAAGACACAGGAAAAAATGATTCAGCTGGAAGTTGTGGCCCGCGTCGCGGAAATGCGCGCCGGACATTATCAGGAGCATCTGCAGCGTTTGAACGAGCAGTTGGACCGCATGCAGCAGGCTCTGGATGAAGAACAGGCCGCCAAAGTGGTGGCGATGACCAAGCTGGAACTCGTCATGCAGAATCTGGTTTCTGACTGGCTCGGCCGCGGATTTGTTCTCGACTCTAAAAAACTCGAAAAGAAACTGGAAGAAAGTAAAACGCCGCAGAATCGCCCTGCCGATACCAATGCGGCGCTGCTCAAGGCGCCGGTGCCGGCCCTGTAAGAGGAGGAATGTATGGAAAGACAAGCGGTTCGTTCACGGGATATTGCCATTGTTGGATATGATTCGAAACGTGCGCTGCTCGAAATCGCTTTTCGCAGCGGAAATGTTTACCACTACGAGAATGTTCCGTCCGGGGTGCACGCGGCATTCCTGGAAGCGCCTTCCCACGGAATGTACTTCCGGGACCACATTCGCGACCAGTTCTCTGCCAGTAAAGTCGCCTGAACGGCGTCTGTTTTCGTCCTTTCCCTGACCGCAGCAGGCTTGAAGCCTGTCCGCATCCTGAGTAGTATGAAATCTGAACCAAGGAGGAGAATATGAAACGGCTCGCCATTTTTCCCTTTTTGTTTTTGACCCTTTTGTCACCGGTCGCGTTCGCGGCGGTGCAGACTTCTTTTATTGAGTATGAACATGACGGACAAGTCCTGATGGGATTTCTGGCCTACGATGATGCCGTTGAAGGAAAGCGTCCCGGCGTTTTGATTGTTCACGAATGGAAGGGCTTCGGAGACTACGTGCAAATGCGGGCGCGTCAGCTGGCGGAAGAAGGTTATGTGGCCTTCGCCGTGGATATGTATGGAAAAGGAATTTATGCCAAGGATCATCAGGAAGCGGCCCGGTTGTCGGGCATGTTCCGCCAGGACCGTGACTTGATGCGCAGCCGTGCCGCGGCCGGGTTGAAAGAGCTGCAGAAAGTTGAGCGTGTGGACACCGAACGGGTGGCCGCTATTGGTTATTGTTTCGGCGGGACCACCGTATTGGAACTGGCGCGGGCGGGCAAGGATCTGGATGCCGTCGTGAGTTTTCATGGCGGCCTGGGGACGCCGGTGCCGGCCCGGGAAGGCGAGATCCAGTCGCGGGTGCTGGTGTTTCACGGCGCTGCAGATCCGCATACGAGTGCGGAAGACTTGCAGGCGTTCAAGCAGGAAATGGAGCAGTCGGGTGCGGACTGGTGGATGGTCACGTTCGGCGGGGCCGCGCACAGCTTTACGGTGCCGTCGGCCGGGGATGATCCATCGACCGGGAAAGCTTACGACGAAAAAGCTGACAAGCGTTCCTGGCGGATCATGACGGATTTTTTCAGGAATATTTTTGACGAGTGACAGTCCCTTCAGTTTTGATTCTGCAAAATGTGACGCGCGAAGGTCCCGGAGCCATCGCCGATTTTCTTCAATCTGCCGGCCGGACATTTGTGCTCGTCAATCTGGATCGGGGGGAACCGCTCCCTGATCCCGCTGATTTTCAGGCCTTGATCGTGATGGGCGGGCCGGACAGCGCCAATGACACCACCCCAAAAATGCAGGCGGAATGCCGTTATGTCCGCGACTGGGTTCAAAGCGGAAAACCCTATCTGGGCATTTGTCTGGGCATGCAGATTTTGGCCAAGGCCATGGGGGGCGCCGTGCTTCGGGCGCCGGCCCAGGAAGCCGGATTCCGAAAGCCGGAGGGCGGCTTTTATGAAGTGCGGTTGACGGCGGCTGGTCAGGAAGATGCTTTGTTTCAGGAACTGGGTCCTGTATTGCCCGTATTTCAACTCCATGGGGAAACGGTCCAACTGCCGGCAGGGGCCGTCCTGCTGGGAGAGGGAAACGGCACTTCGCCGATTCAGGTCTTTCGAGTTGGCCAGAGGTCTTATGGTTTTCAGGGCCATTTTGAGGTCACGGAGGCTTTACTGCGGGATTGGCAAGCCCAGGATGCCATGCTGGCGCCACTTTCCCTGGAGGCGCTGCAGGCGGATTATGCGCAAATCCGCGGCCGGTATGAGGATAATTTACAGCGCCTGCTTTCCTGCTTTCTTCGTTTTGTCGAAATTCCCTCGCGCTGAAGTTCAGAATATTCAATAATAAGTTTAAGATTATACAAACTTTATAAGTCTTTTTTAAATAAGAGGTTATGTTACGTCCTAATTTGAAATCGGCCCGAGAGTCGGGTATCTTTTATTTGGAGGATCAGCATGAAATACCAGGGCGCCTGCATCGCATGGACGGGGAAAATCAGCATCTTCGTGGTGCTGGCCACATTCTGTGCCGGCTGCTCGTGGCGCTCGCCCAGGGATGGTATCATCAGCCAGGAACTGCCATTGACGGTCGATGACTTGGCGGAAATCCGCAACGGGGAAGA
>CAZGID010000182.1:0-5183 GCA_964526065.1 uncultured bacterium | reverse complement strand
CACAATCGCCGGCTTGATGCGCGCTTTTTCCACCAGTTCCTTCAAATGATAAAGGCTGACATTGCTGACCCCGATCAGGCGCACCCGGCCCGCTTCATGAAGAGATTCCATCTCACCCCAAACTTCCCAATCGGAATCCGTGAGGCATTCCGAAGAGCTGGGGCCGTGCAACAGATAAGCATCCAGATAATCCGTGTGAAGCTGCGCGAGTGAACTTTCAAATGAGGCCTTCACCTGGGCGGCAAACGGCGCCTCGGGGTCGTACGGCATGCGGTGATCCTGACCGCGCGGGTAAGTGTATTTCGTCTGCAGAAATAATTCTTCGCGGGGAATTCCGGCCGCACGCAATTCCAGCAGCGCGTCGCCCACAAAATCTTCGCGGTAATGTTTCTTCTGGTTGGCGGTGTCAATCCCGCGGAATCCCGCAATCACCGCTTCGCGCACCAGTCCCGCCGTGGCCTCTTCCTTCCAGGCCGTGCCGTACAAAAGCGGCGGCATGGCAATCATTTTGGCATCCGGGTTCATGGCTCGCCGATATCCTCGTTCCAGAGATCCGGCCGCGCGCGGATGAAATCGCGCATCAGCGTTTTGCATTCATCCGATTCCAGATTAATCAGTTCAACGCCCCGGCTGCGGGAATAATCTTCGGGGCCGCGGAAGGTTTCGTTTTCGCCGATCACCACCACGGGAATCTTGTAGAGCAAAATCGTGCCGGTGCACATGTCACAGGGTGAGAGCGTGGAATAAATCACGCACCGGCGGTAGTCGGCGGCCGAAAGCCGGCCGGCATTTTCAAGACAATCCATTTCGGCATGCAGAATCGCCGATTTCTTCTGAACCCGCCGGTTGTGGCCGCGTCCGATGACTTTCCCATCTTTCACCAGCACGGACCCAATCGGGATTCCGCCCTCGGCCAGTCCGTGCCGGGCTTCTTCGATTGCGGCCTGCAGAAATTCTTTATGCATCGCGCGTGTAGTGAATTTCCATCGCCTTGAATTCGTTGCCGTCTTCCGTGTAGCCGTAACTCGTGTAGACATTGTGATCGGCATCAATGACTTTCCATTCCGAGCGGCCGCGCTGGTCCGTTTTCCCCGTCATCGGGCACGAGTTCTTGCCTTCCTGCGCCAGCGTCTGCGTGGCTTCATTAAAAGAACCCGAGAACGTCATCACTCCGGTCATCATATTGTCGAGCCAGACTGTGACATATTCCCCTTTGACATTGTCGTAGCCCGTGTAGCCGAGGCCCTTGAACATTTCCCCCATCCACGGCCCTTCAAATTCCTGTTTCAGAAACCGCCCGCCGAAACTCATTTCATTTTTCGCCATGCCCACCATTTCCTGCGGCTCGGCATCCGGAGTCATCCAGAAATATCCGTCGTATTCCCATTCCCCTTCAAACGCCGCCAGCGCCGCATGCTTTTCGTTCGGCGCCATCAACGTCTGCATTTTTTCCATCATCATCGGATCCATCCCGGCCGGCATTTCCTCTTCCGCCTGAACCGGCCGGCCGAATGTGCCGCCTAAAATCAGCAACAGAATCAAAAACTTCAAGGTTTTCATGGGATTCTCCTGAGAGGTTGTTTGAATTCGGTCCGCGTGGACCGAATTGGTTATCGGACGTTTTCCCTAGGCAAATATGAATTCCGTCCACGCGGACGGAATCTTTATAGGACCTTAACTCGTTTCATCGCCTCGCGGATGCGATTGAGGCCTTCTTCAATTAATTTGATGTCGAGTGCATAACTGAGACGGATGTGGTCGGGCGCGCCGAACCAGTCGCCCAGGTAAGTGATCACTTTAAAATCCTGATACAGCACGGTGAGAAATTCGCGGGCATTTTTGCATTTGGGCAGCACGTAGAAAGCGCCTTCGGGTTTCCAGAGATCGAAACCGAGATCCGAGAGCCCCTTGTAAATAAAATCGCGGCGCTCGCGCCAGATCTGCTGCTGCTTTTCGATATACGACTTCGGTGTCTTCATGGCCGACAGCGCCATGTCCTGCCCCACCAGATTCGTATTCATGGAAGAATGCGTTTTGATTTCACAGATCGCATCGACAATGGATTTATCGGAACTCCACAAATACCCCACCCGGACGCCGCACATGCAGTATGTTTTCGAGAACGAGTTCACCGTAATCACGTGATCGCCCTGAATATGATAATTCTCGCGTTCGTAAATCAGGTCTTTGTAGACTTCATCCGACACCACATAAATGCCAAGTTCCTGCGTGATCTTTTCGATTTCACGCAAGGTTCCGATATCTTCCACACAGCCCGTGGGATTGGACGGCGAATTGATCAGCACCGCCTTGCAGCCCTTCACTTTCTTGCGGAAATCATCCAGATCAATGCGGCCGTCAACCAGGTCGGTGTAAACCGGCTGCATGCCGCCGAGTTCAATGATCGGCGGATAGGAATAATAGTAGGGACGCGGCACCAGCACTTTGCCGCCCTGCCCCCAGCTGCGGAAAATGAGATCCAGCGCCTCGGACGCACCGTTGGTGATGACAAAGTTTTCGGCGGTGGAACCGGGATATTCGCCCGTCAGCGCTTCGCGCAGGGCGAGTTCGCCCTGAATGAGGCCGTAACGCAAATCGCGTTTCAGATCGATGCCGTCAAAGGCTTCTTTCGGCGGCGGCAGATCGGGCTGGCCGGAGCCAAAACTGATCACACCCTTTCCCTGCTTGCCGATAAAATCTGCGGGGCTTTTGAGCTTCAAGGTTTCAGCCATAAGCCGAAATTGTAACACCTAACCCCATTAAAATCATCGACTTTCCGCAATTTGCAAACCCGCGGAATTACTCGCCCTTCTTGTGTCCTTTTTTCTTGTGCTTTTTCATCACCGTCCGCGCGGCCACTTCCTCCGCCCGCTTGCCGTACCGGCCGGACTCCTTGGCGGATTTCTTGATGTGCTCGTACTGCCGCTGTTCCTTTTTGCTGACGCCCTGCAGTTTTTTTCCTCGTGGCATAAAAACCTCCCTGGATTACGGTCCTCCCGATGCGGGATGAACACCGATCGTTTCGGGTTTTTTGACCGCCGGCAGGGTCATGACCAGATTTTCTCCGGGACGCTGCTTCCGGCCGCGCGGCGGATGCAGCAAAACCGGCCGCCCTTCTTTTGCGGAATGATGCAGCGCCTCGATGATGCGGATATCCGCCAGCCCTTCTTCGCCCGAAGGCTCGGGCTTTTTATGATTCAGAATGCAGTCGGAAAAGTAAAGCAGCTGCGGCGCAAACTGATCTTTCTGCGAAAACACTTTCTTTCGTGTTTTTCCGTCAAGCGTCAGAAAGTGAACCAGATCCCCGACATATTCATAGGCCGGCTCCAGCCGCAGGCTCCCCTTGCCCCCGATCACATGATAGAAAGACGTGCCCGGAATCCCGAAACTGCAGGTAAAGGCCGCCAGCCGGTTCCCCGGAAACCGCATCACAGCGCTGATCATTTCCTCGACGTCTTCAAAGCGCGTATCCGGCCTGGATTCCTGAAACGCACAGACCTCATAGGGTTCCGCCTGAAAAAGATAGCGGGCCGCATTAATGCAATAGATTCCAATGTCATAAAGCGGTCCGCCTCCGTCCCCTTCGTCCAGGTTCACGCGGTAATTATCTTTCCGCACCTGCATCGTAAAGACAGAATTAAAAAGCCGCACCGGTCCCAGTTTGCCGGAACGCGCCATCTCTACGGCTTTCATATTGGCTTCCTCAAAGTGAAGCCGGTACGCCACCATCAGTTTGACGCGGCTCGCCCGCGCCGTCTCAATCATCTTCCGGCATTCGGCCGGGGTCGGCGCCATTGGTTTTTCACACAGCACGTGAACGCCCGCGCGCGCCGCGCGCAGCGTAAAATCGCAGTGCAATTGATTGGGAAGCGCAATGTAGACGGCATCAATTTCGCCGCTGTGCATCAAGGCGTCATATTTGTCGTAGGAATAAGTGGGAACGCCGTACTTTTTTCCCAGCGCGCTGCGTTTGGTAACGCTGCCGCTGACGATTGCGGCCAGTTTGGAATTCTTTTTTGCATGTTTAAAGGCGGGCAGAACCGCGACCTGGGCAATATGGCCCATCCCCACCACCGCATAACGAATCATGCCGTCTTTCATAAAACACCCCCTTTTCCTTCTTCCCTGTTTCAATCTTAAAGGAGTGAAGCCGGCGGCCCCATCAGGGAAGAGCTCAAAAGACATGCCGGGGCGAACCTCGGTAAGCAGAGGCGGCAACGGAGAATCGCTTCAGGAAAAATCAGAGGGAGGGATGCCAGTGCCGCAGATATTCAACCGCTTGATCAATCTGCGCCTTCATTCCAAAAAGCATCAAACCGTCGCCGGCTGCCAGCAGCACGCCGGCATCCGGATTGTGAATCACGTCGCGGCCTTTTTGAATGCTCAGTACCGTAATGCGCGTGTGGGAACGCAATCCGACGGACTTCAACGTCTGTCCCGCAAGCGGGGAGCCCGGCGGGATTTCAAACCGGCGTGTTTCGAGACGGGATTCGCCTTCGCGGGCCGGCGGCGGTTCTTTCATTCTTTCCTGTAGAAACCGGACGCCCTGACGGATCTGCGCAGGATCGCCCATCAACAGCAAAACATCGCCGGGCTGAATCCGCGTCTCCGGCGGCGGATTCGGAATCAGGTCGTCCCCCCGGTAGATGGCGATCACACTGGTCCCCGTCGCCGAACGCAAATGCAGTTCCCGCAGACTGCGGTGAATGCCGGACTCCTTCCACGGCACCAGAAAATCCTCGGTTGCCACTTCCCACGGATAATCTTCGCGGATCAGACGAATCAATTCATCATGGGTGGCCTTGACTTCTTCACGCGACACTGGTTCCTCGCGGTCAAAAATTCCGAAAACCATTTTCTCAAAACGGTCATGCATCCGCCGGACGGAGCCCCAGAGCAGCATCCCGGAAATGGCCACCAGCCCCGCAATCGCAATCGTCAGCGGCATGGAAGGATAAAAAACGGAAGTCAGGGACAGCACGAGCACGCCCGTAAAAAAACAAGCAGGAAACGCAGGCCATTGCGCAAAGCCGCCTGCACTTCGGAAGAGCGCTCAATTGCTTCCCGCCGGCGCACCAGATTCAAAATGAATCCGTTCCAGATTAAACGGTCCAGCGTGTAAGCCGCGCCCAAAAGCATTGGTAAAAGCAATAAGCCGGCCACCGGCCAGAACACAACCGCCG
>CAZGID010000181.1:0-5204 GCA_964526065.1 uncultured bacterium | reverse complement strand
GGGGTCAGCGCATGGCGGATGGCGCTTTTTAATGCCTGACGGCGGGCGGCACTGTTTTTTTGGCGAGAGGCCAGTCTGGGCATAACCGTCCAAAAGGGTTCACTTTCGAATGTATCTTATGATCTCCAAAGGGCTTATTCTAAAGGTTCTCTTCCAAAACGTCAAAACGTTAGCCGTCCGGGTTTACCGGATATCAGAGTCGGGGGGTTGAGGGGCCTGATTTCGAAGCGTTAGAGCGGCGTTTCGTGCGTCTTTCCAGACAAACCATTGGATCACGGCAAGAAAAAGACATCCCAGTGCCAGCCGGACCGCTAAATAACGGTTTGGCAAAAGCAAAAATACCGCAATCGAAGCCGCCAGAAAGATCCATCCCCACAATCCGGCTGATTTTTCTCCGCGCGCTTTATGCTGTAATTCCGACAAGCGAAGACTCCGGAATTCTTCTTCCGCGTTCTGCCAGGCGCCCTCTTCGGGAATACCGTCGCCAGAAGAATCTTCTTCCGCATCTTCCCGGCCAGAGAGAATTCGCCGGGCGGCTTCGGCATCCTCTTCAGCCACCGCCACATCCCAGATTTTTCCGTTATAACGCACAACCGCGGCGATGCCTGCCGCATCCAGCGCATTCCGCGCCAGACCGGCCTCCATTTCACTGGAAAATGCTTGAAGGCTTGTCTCTTTCATCGGACTTCCATTTGCTGCAGGATTCGACGGCGGATATGGTAAACCGCAATGCCGAATGCCACGGTGACATTCAGTGAATTTTTGAGGCCCGCCATCTCGATTTCAATGGCACGATCCGAGAGACTCAGCAGATTATCAGAAATGCCGGAAATCTCATTGCCCACAATCAGACAAACGGGACGGCCGGGCTCAGGTTCATATTCATAATAAGGAACGCTTTGCTCCATCTGCTCCAGCAGCACAATCTCATAGCCGGCCGATTTTAATTCCAAGACCGCTTCCGCGGCTTTCGCCCGAAATTCCCACGGCACCTGCTTTTCGGCATCTAGCGCCGTCTTGGAAATCCGCGTCGAGGGCGGAATCCCCGTAATGCCGCAAAGCCATAACTTTTCCATCCCGGCCGCATCCGCGGTCCGGAACATGGAACCGACATTATAAAGGCTGCGAATATTATTTAAAACCGCCGTCATAGGCACGGAAGAACCCGGCATTTCCGACTGCCGGAGCAATAATTCTTCATGCGTCAGCTTTCTCATTCTGCAACCGCCTGATCGCGAACCAGCTTCTTTAATCCTTCGCAATATTCAAAGCTGCGCGGCGTCCGCCACTTTTTCGGAAAATCGCGGCACTGCACCGGTTTGACGGCATGAACCGAGCAGCCGCCTCCCGTCAAAAAAATGCAGGCCTCGTCTGATTCTTTTTTGAGCACCAGATGCTGCCTCTCCTGCACCTCACAATACCGGTCGGTAAAGGTATAAACATCCAGCTTTAGAAAACCGGCGATCTGCTCGGCTTCTCCCTCTTTGAGATAAACAAATCCGGGCTGACGACAGCAGGCATTGCAGCGCTGGCACTCGAAGGCTTCAAGCGGAAGAGGAGAAACCGGTTCCATGGAGGCCTAATACGATCAGGAAAGGGAAAAGTTAAAGTTATTGGAAACAGAAGGCGGCGGATTATTATCCAGCGTTTCGAGATAATCTTTAAGCAGCTGCCGGTCTTCGGCATCCATCACAAGAATCGAAATTCCGGCGCGAAACCGCTTTTCACCATTGATCATATCGGAACGTCCCCAGACGATTTGACCTAGAAAGAAAACTTCTCGTGAACGCTCCGGCCCATTCAATGTCAAAGCCAACTGGATAATTTCATTCGGTTCGAAGCTGTGGGGAGAAATGAATTCGAGTCCGCCCTCTGAAAGATTCTCCGTGCGGGTAATTAAATGGCAATGATCCAGATCATAGCCAATTTGTCTTAACACGGTCTGGCAGGTCCGCCGCGAATGTGCTCTTTTTTCGGCCGGAAACCTGGCTTCCGTTTCGTCCGTTTCCGGACGGTCTTTAAACCGCTTCAGCCATTTCACCTGTATCCCCCCTTTGGACGACTTCCGGCTCATTTTTCCTCCGGAAATCCAGTGCTGGCTAAATACTCATTTGCTTAATTCATTTCAAAAGATACCCCATAAGTTCAGCGATTTCAAGGGATTGGGAGAATTAAAGAAAGTTTAAAAAGTGCATCTGCATGTATCGAAATATCTCCCGATAGCAACAGCGCTTAGCAAATTATAGGACATTGGAAGGCGGTGTGGTCTGGGGACCCCACCCAAATGAAAAGTGATAAAAAGAAAATCTCGGGGCGGCAGGATTTGAACCTGCGGCCTCCACGTCCCGAACGTGGCGCGATACCAGGCTACGCTACGCCCCGATGTAAACGAAATGCGGAAGGAAAAAGAAAGCGGGATTATATCACCCTATGCTCAGGGATTCAATGAGGGAAGCCGGGCTGACAGCGGGATAGTCTTTCCATTGCCGGCGGAAGCTCTCGGCGGGGCTCAAACCAGGCCCCAGAATCCGTTCCCGGATGCGATCCAGATAAATGCATTCATCCCCCTGGGACGGATCTTTTTTCTGACGGCCCAGACTGATACAGGCGAGACGAACCAGCTCCTGTGCCAATTCGAACACGGGGCGGTTTCCCAGCCGCGCCTGCAATCCTTGCCGGGCAACGTCGGCCCGTAATTGCTGATGCTCTTCCAGACTCGCATAAGCGATCAGCTCCCAGGCCTGTTCCCGCGTGGGTTCATCATAAAGAATCCCTTTCCAGAAAGCCGCCAGCGAGGGAATCAGGGCCGGCGGCAAGCCGTCCGCTCCCCGAATTTCTAAATACTGTTTGAACCGGGCTTCGGGAAACGCCGTACTCAAATGCAATTCAAAATCAGCCAAGGTGGCCCGATGTCCCGCAAATCCGTCGCGGATAAAACGGCGAAAAGTAATCCCCGGAACCGCAATCCACTTGCCGTCCCGCACAAGAAACATCATGGGCATTTCCAGCAGGTAATCGACGTAATCCTGAAACGAACACCCTTCGCGAAAGAAATCCCACAACATGCCGGTGCGCGCCGGATCCGTATGATTCCAGATATCCACACGTTCCGACACAAAGCCATTCCATTTCCCTTCCGAAAATGCGGAATTGGCAAACATGGCCGAAACAATCGAAGTAATCCCCAGGACGACTCGCAAGGAAGACATGGCATGGGCTTCGCTTGTGTAATCGAGATTCACCTGATTGGTGGCCGTCCGCTTCATCATGTCATGTGAGCGCGTACCCCGCGCCTTCAAATAATCCGCCATGATGGCATAGCGTTCTTTGGGGACCCAGCTGATCTCTGTATTCGTGCTGTAAGGCTGAATCCCGGCCGCTAAAAATTCAATACCGGGCAAAGCTTGCCGGACGCCGCGGAGCTCCTCAAAAAAAGCCGTGACTTGTTCCTGGATTTCAAAAACACTTTCGGTCGGCGGCGCGCTCAATTCAATTTGCCCGCCCGGCTCCAGCGTGATCATCTGACCGCCGCGGCGGAGTGCGGTAATATTTCCCGCTTCACGAATGGGCTCATAGCGGCGTTCGCGCGCCATCCACTCCAGAATCGCCTGGATTCCCGGTTCGCCCGCATACGACAGCGCCTTCCCGGTGCTACGGTTCACCGCAAGAATTTCGACTTCGATACCCACACGAAATGCCTGTCGGGACTTGGCATACCCTTGAAAGTAATGCGCCAACTCCTTCTCGGATTCCAAAGCATGGGTCGGTTTTTCGCCCAGAAACGTACTCAAAAAGTCCTCCAGATCCCGGTAAATTTCATCTAGAATACTCCCTTTCCCCTAATAAAACAACCGCGGCCGAGGCCATGAAAAAATTCCTGATTGTCCTGGATCCACTGAAAAAGCTTTATCTGAAATGGGACAGCACCCTGTTTTTGGCCCGTATTCTGCATCAGCGCGGTCATGAAGTCTGGGCCGCGGATGTGCCGGATATCCGGTTCGAATCCCCTACCGTCCGGGCGCAGGCCCGCCGCCTCATTCCTCACCCCCAAGGGTTGGGCTTTAAGGAGAGCCGGGTGCGCGATTTCAATGCCGCGGATTTTGACTGCATCCTGATCCGCAAAGAGCCTCCTTTTGATTTCGGCTATCTTTACCTGACCTATTTGCTGGAACTGATTGCCCCTCAGGTGCCGATTTCAAATTTGCCCCAGGGGATCCGTAATGCGAATGAAAAGCTGTCTTCCCTTTTTTTCGAAAAAGAGATGCCGCCTACGATTGTCAGCGCCAGCGTCCAAGACCTTCTGAACTTCCGGAAAAAAATTAAATCCGGCATGGTGGTCAAACCGCTGGATCAAAAAGGCGGCCATGGCGTCTTTTTAATCCCCGCTTCGGACCGGCGGGCCGCCGATAAAATTCGGCAGGCAACACGGGGGAATCGGTTTGTGATGGGGCAGAAATTTATTTCTGCAGTCGCGCAGCGCGGAGAAAAGCGGGTTTTCCTTCTACAGGATCAGATTCTGGCGGTGTGTGAAAAGCGGAATAAGCCGGGAGAATTTCGGGCCAACCTGGGCTTGGGCGGCACTTATCACCAGGCGACCCTCAACCGCCAGGAAAAACGCGTTATCGGAAAGATTATCCCCTGGCTGGTCGACAATGGCATTCATTTGTCCGGTATCGATATCATGCAGGGAAAGCTGCTGGAAATCAACGTGACTTGCCCGGGCGGGCTGGTCGAGACTACCGGATTGTATCCGGAACGGAAGCCGGTAGAGTTATGGGCCGATGTTCTGGAATCTCTTCAAGTTTCACCGATGGGGGTTCCAAAACCGCGGCGGAAGCGGGCACGTAGCCGGTAGCCAGAATCGCCGCTTCCATCACTTCGCGAAACACAGGAGCCGCCACCGTTCCTCCATAGTAGAGTGGCTTGGGATCATCCATCATCACGGCCATCACAAGAGCGGGGCCACGACCGTCCGACGGTCCAAATCCCACAAACGATGAAATGAAATTACTGTGGGAATATCCCCGTCCATTTGGAAGCACTTTCTGAGCCGTTCCGGTTTTGCCGCCAACCGGAATACCAGGAATAATCGCTTTCTTTCCGGTACCTTCTTCCACCACCCGCTGCAGAATCTGCTGCATGGCATGAGCCGTTTCAGGTTTGATGACCTGTTCTCCCGGCTCAGGCTTATGCTCCCGGATAAT
>CAZGID010000180.1:0-5220 GCA_964526065.1 uncultured bacterium | reverse complement strand
GGGGCTAGATACAAAGGAACATGCGCCTGTAGCTCAGGGGATAGAGCATCTGCCTTCTAAGCAGAGGGTCACTGGTTCGAATCCAGTCAGGCGCGTATTTTTCAGGATGAGAGAATTCAATGGAATATCGCAAGCTGGGACCTAGTGATCTGGAAGTATCTGCCGTCGGTCTGGGAACCTGGGTGATGGGCGGCTGGATGTGGGGAGACTCTGAAGATCGGGAAGCCGAACAGGCAATTGAAGCTTCCCTGGAGGCCGGCGTGACGTTGATTGATACGGCGCCCGTGTATGGCTTCGGGCGTGCTGAAGAAATTGTGGGCAGGACCATTGCACGGTTAAAGGCTCGCGAACGCGTTGTGATTGCCACCAAGTTTGGTTTACAGTGGAATCGCTGCGCGGACAAAACCGAAATTCGACGGAATTCCTCACCTGAGCGCATTCGGGAAGAAGTGGATCAGAGCCGCCGCCGGCTCCAGACGGATGTGATCGATGTGTATCAGATCCACTGGCCGGATGAATCGATTCCATTTGAAAAAACAATGGAAGTGCTGGAGAGGCTCTACCACAACGGAACCATCCGGGCGATCGGCGTCAGCAATTTTAATGTGGACCAAATGGAACGATGCCGGAAGGTCGCGCCGATTCACAGCCTTCAGCCGCCGTACAATCTGTATGAACGCGGAATTGAAGCGGAGATTCTGCCCTATTGCCGCGAGCATGACATTGCCGTGCTGGGGTATGGTGCTCTTTGCCGGGGACTTTTGACCGGAAAATTTTCGGCCGAGACACAATTTAAAACCGGTGATGTCAGAAGCGTGGATCCCAAGTTTCAGCCGGAGAATCTAAAGCGTTATGTCGAAGCCACACGCGTTGTGGCAGCTCTGGCGGAGACGAAACAAGCCACGCCGGGTCAGGTTGCCATCCAATGGGCGGCGCGTTCCGGAGCGGCTACTTCGGCCCTGGCGGGAGCACGTAACCGCAAGCAAGCCGTGGAAAATGCGGGCGCTTTTGATTTCCAGCTGACCGAGGATGAAATCCGGCGGATGGAAGCGGCGGTTCGTGAAATTCTTCCTGAGCCGATCGGGCCGGAATTTATGGCACCGCCCCGGGCTGTGTCCAAATAATCCACCCGTTATGTCAAAAACAAAACCTCCGATTGTCCTTCTTACCGATTTTGGTCTTTCAGATGCCTATGTGGGGATCATGAAAGGCGTTCTCGCGCGTCTGGCGCCCGGGGCTGCGGTCATCGATCTGACCCATGGCATTGAACCTCAGAATGTCGCGCACGCAGCCTGGACGCTGAGCTGTTCATGGCGCTATTTTCCGCCGGGGTCCATTTTTGTCTGTGTGGTCGATCCCGGAGTCGGTACCCGCCGCCCCTTGCTGGTGCTCGAAGCGGGCGGTTGTTATTTTCTTGCACCGGATAATGGACTGCTTTCGCCGCTGATGCAGGATCGTTTCCGTTTAAGGATTCTCTCCAATTCCCGGTATTATTTATCCAAAAAGATCTCCAGAACCTTTCACGGGCGTGATATTCTGGCGCCCGCGGCAGCGCATCTCTGGCGCTCCCGCGTCTTTGCAAAGCTGGGTCCGGCGGGAACGGCCAAAGCCGGCAGTGCGCTGCCCGCACCGGTTGTTTCAAAATCCGGTATTCAGGGACAGATTCTTTTTTTTGATCATTTTGGAAATGCGATTTCCAATATTCCGCGGCAAGCGGCGGCCGAAACGCAATGGAAGCGGGCGCGGGTTTATTTAAAACGCCGCTTGATTGGATCCTTGCAATCGACCTATGGAACGGCAAGAAAAAAGGCGGCGGCCTTATGGAACAGCAGTGACTATCTGGAAATTGCCTGTCCCGGCGGTTCTGCGAGGAACCTGCTTAAAATGAAACAAGGGGAGACGGTTCGCATCCGGTTTTAATTCATGAAGAAAAAATCAAAAGAAAAACGCTTCTCGGTCAAAAAGTGCAAAGTTGTTTTTTCCAAAGGCCCCATCCACCTGGTGGATTGTGAAGTGCGGCAAGGAGAACAAGTTCTCTCGCGGCAGATTATTGAGCATCCAGGCTCGGTGGTGATTATCCCCAAAACAAAAAAAGGGGATTATATTTTGATCCGCCAGTTTCGTTTTGCGGCACGCGGCTGGCTCTGGGAATGGCCGGCGGGAGGACGCGAAGCGGGGGAATCGCTCCGTCAGGCTGCCAGCCGGGAACTTACCGAAGAAATCGGGTATAAGCCGCGGAAGCTGAAAAAAATCGTTTCGTTTTATCCGAGTCCGGGCATTTCCAGTGAGGTGATGCATCTTTTTCTGGGCGAAGGGCTGGTGCCTTGCCGCACACAGGGAGACGAAGACGAAGTAATCGAAGTCAAAACATTTACGTCGGCCCAAATTGCCCGGATGATCCGTTCCGGCGCCATTCAGGATGCCAAAACCATTCTCGGATTTCTTCTGCTGCAGGCGAGAGGGAAACAGCCAAAGTCATCCGAGACAGCAAAAAAAAATCTGCTATAATAGCTCGCGGATGCTGGTGTAGCTCAGCTGGTAGAGCAGCTGTTTCGTAAACAGCAGGTCCGCGGTTCGATCCCGCGCACCAGCTCCATATTCCTTCCTTATTTCTGCCGGCGAAGGTGAGAAGGCAGAATCCTCAGCATCTCCCGGTATTTGGCGACCGTCCGGCGGGCAATTTTGATCCCATCGTTTTTCAACACTTCCACAAGGTCCTGGTCGCTCAGCGGTTTTTGAGCGTCTTCCTTGTCGATCAGGTGGCGGATTTTTTCCATGATGCTCTTCTGGGATTCGGCTTCACCTCCCACCGTATCCATGCGGCCAGAAAAAAAGCTTTTGTAAGCAATGGTGCCCTGCGGCGTTGAAATGTACTTGGCTTGAATGGCGCGGCTGACGGTGGATTCATGAATCCCGACAACATCGGCCACGTCTTTGAGCCGGAGCGGGCGAAGGTGCGAAAAGCCCTTTTCGAAGAATTCTGCCTGTACTCGCGCAATTTCTTCGGTGATTTGCCGGAGTGTGGATTTTCTTAATTGCAAAGCGCGAATGAAGTTGACGGCATTTTGCATTTTCTCCCGAAGAAACGCCTTGGTTTTTTCATCCGTTTCTTTTTGGCGTAGAAGGCGCCGGTAGTAATTATTGATCCGGATTTCCGGAATATATTCATCATGGATATCAACTTTCAGATTACCGGAATCGTCAAAATAAACGGTGGCATCCGGTGTGACGGCCATGGAGTCTTCGCTGTAAAAAGTCCGGCCCGGCCGCGGCTCCAGCCGGGCAATGACGGATGCCGCCTTCCGGATTTCACCCGGATCGACGCATAAAATTCGCGAGAGCTGATTCCAGTCGCGCTTTTCCAGAAGGGGGAGATGCTCGGCGATGATCCGCGATTCCAGCGCCGTGGCGCGGCCAGCCTTTTTGAGCTGTATCAAAAGTGCCTCACGAAGATTGCGGGCCCCGATGCCCGGCGGATCCAGTTCCTGGATTTGCAGCAGCAGGCTTTCGATCCGTGCTTCGGGAACCTGAAAGCGGGAGGCGATATCCGGAATTTCAGCTCTGAAGTAGCCTTCTTCATCAATATTTCCGACGATGTCTTCCGCCATTTTTTCTTCTTCAGGCGTAAGATTCAAAAATCGGATCTGCCAGTTCAGGAAGTCAACCAGGGTTTCCGGTTTGGTGATCAGGGTTTCCTGATAATCCTGTTTTTTACGCCGTTCCGCCGAATGATCTTCGGAAAGGTCCCTTTCATCATAACCGGTCTCCAGTTCCTCCCAGTGGTCACCGCCTTCGCCGAAGCGAAGTTCCTCGGTTTTCAGGTCTTCCTTTTCCAAAGCAGAATCGGATGGGGATTCTTCGGTCTCGGGCCTTGTATCTTCTTCCAGCAGCGGATTTTCGGACATTTCCGCATCAATGGCCTGGGAGAGCTCGATGGCGGGCATTTGCAGCAGTTTGAGGTACTGCCGGATCTGGGGCGACAGAATCTGTTTCTGGATTTGATGCTGGATGAAACGGGGCTCCATACGGGAAAAATAGCACGCTTAACAATTGTTGTAAAGGTTTGGCATTCAACAGGATAGAAAGAGATTGACAGAAGTGGGGGGCGTCCCTACAATACTAAAGTTTTAAAAAGCCTGTTCAGCCAAGGACCACGCCTGTGGTCTTTTTTTTAACCCCTTATCATTAAAGAGGACGCGCAATTTTGACTGAGAAAGGCAGGAATGACGCGATTGACTTGTCACCTTCCTTGGTGACAAGCGGCTTGAAGAAGAAGAGCGTTCCAGCCGGCCTGTGGACGAAGTGCCCCAGCTGCCAGCATGTGCTCTTCAATAAGGCCCTCAAGGAAAACCTTTCTGTCTGCAAACAATGTAATTATCACTTTATCGTTGGGGCCCAGGAACGCATCCAGCAGCTGCTGGATCCCAAAAGTTTTAATGAACTGAATGCCAATCTTTCCACGCTGGATCCTCTCGGATTTGAAGGCGTTAAGTCTTACCGCGAAAAACTCAAACATGATCAGAAAAGAACCGGTCTCAAGGAAGCCTGCCTGACGGGTGAAGGGAAAATCGATGGACGGCGGGTGGCGATTGCCGTGACGGATTCACGTTTTATTATGGGATCCATGGGATCGGTGGTCGGCGAAAAGATCACACGCCTCATTGAATATGCGATGGAGAACAAGCTGCCCCTTATTGTGGTGTCCGGTTCGGGCGGCGGCGCGCGTATGTATGAAGGCGCATTGAGTTTGATGCAGATGGCCAAGACCTCGTTGGCTCTCTCTCTTTATCAGAAGACCCGTTTTCCTTTTATTTCGGTGCTCACCAATCCAACCATGGGCGGCGTGATGGCCAGCTTTGCTTCTCTCGGCGATGTAATTATCGCGGAGATAGGAGCGCTGATCGGTTTTGCCGGCCCGCGGGTTATTGAACAGACAATCCGCCAGAAACTTCCTACGGGCTTTCAGACAGCCGAGTTCCTTCTCGAACACGGCATGATCGATCGCGTCGAGCACCGCGCGAATCTGAAGAAAACCCTGAGTTCGCTTCTGGATTACTTTAGCGCCTAGGAGAAAAACGGAATGGCCACAGTAGTAGTCAAGAATTTATCGAAAGTTTATACGGATAACGTTTATGCCGTGAACAAAGTGAACCTTGAAATTGCGGACAAGGAATTCCTCGTTTTTGTCGGTCCGTCCGGTTGCGGTAAATCCACGACCCT
>CAZGID010000179.1:0-5319 GCA_964526065.1 uncultured bacterium | reverse complement strand
GTACGTCCGATCATCCGGTGGCTTTCTGGTTCAAACTTTCCGGCCTTTATTCCGGTTTCAAAACATTGCGCCGGGAAGGGCCCGGGATCTGGATGGAGGCCGGGAAGTCCGGAGCACTTGCCTGGACTTCAAAATCTCTTTATCTTATTGCAGTACAACGATTTATATTGATTTTGACGGATTGACACCTCTTTAGAGGGGTGTTAAACTATGCCATTTTGCAGGGTTAAAGGGAGGGCGACCTTTCCATGGGTCGCCCCGTGTTTTTAATTTTATGTTTTGGATAGGCGCACGTGCCTCAGACTGAAGCCATTTCCCTTAAAAAATCAGAAAAAAAGCGGCTCCTTGATTTGCTCGGCCGGTTTTCGCGGACGAAAATTCTGGTTGTCGGTGATTTCATTCTCGACCAGTTTGTCTGGGGAGATGTCGGCCGGATTTCTCCTGAAGCGCCGGTTCCGGTGGTGAATGTCCAGCGCGAATCGTATATGCCGGGCGGCAGCTTGAACGTGGCCAACAATATCCGCAGTCTGAAAGGGACCGTGTATCCCTGCGGCGTGGTAGGCCGGGATGTGGCGGGACGGGTTTTGCTGCGCAGCATGCGCCGCGAAGGCATTGAAACCGGCGGTATTACGTATGACCGGAACCGGCCGACTTCCGTTAAAACGCGCATTATTGCCCATTCGCAGCAGGTCGTTCGCTTTGACCGCGAAAAGACTGAAGAGATCAGTGCCGAAGACCGCCGGAAAATGCTGGCCTTTATCAGTCACAAAATTGCCAGCTCCGATTTGGTCATCATTGAAGATTACGGTAAGGGAGTCATTCATCCGGCACTACTCAAAAAAATAAAGCAACTGGCGCGGCAGCACAAAAAGCCGGTGCTGGTGGATCCGAAAGAAAAGCATTTTAATTTTTATGCCGGGGTCACCGTGATAACCCCGAACCGCAAGGAAGCGTTTGCAGCGGTTGAAAACGGAGCCGTACGCCGCCGGCAGTGGACGGTTTCCGACGTCGGTAAGACATTATTGAAAAAAATGCAGTTGAAAGCCGTGCTGCTGACTCTGGGTGAAGATGGAATGATGCTGTTCGAAAAAGGCGGCCGGATTACGAAAATTCCGACCTGCGCCCGTGAAGTTTACGATGTGTCCGGCGCGGGCGATACGGTGATTGCAGTTTTTGGGCTGGCCCTGGCGAGCGGAGCCGCCATGCGGGATGCCGCGCTTCTCGCCAATCTGGCGGCCGGTATTGTGATTGGCAAACTTGGTACGGCGACTGTGGAACCGGCGGAATTGAAAGCGGCGGTTGAGAACGTTCATGCAAACTAAAAAAGTAAAAGCTTTGGGAGTCATTCCTGCCCGTCTGGGTTCGACGCGCCTGGCGGAAAAAGTGCTGAAACCGATTGACGGCCGTCCCATGATTCAGCATGTCTGGGAAAAGGCTTCCCGGGCCCAGCGTCTGGATAAAGTCGTGGTGGCCTGCGACGATAAACGGATTCGCGAATGCGTGGAAAGTTTCGGCGGGATTGCGGTGCTGACGAGTAAGGATCATCCCAATGGCACATCGCGCGTGGCGGAAGCGGCAAAGCGTGAAGACGGTTTTGATATTGTTGTGAACATTCAGGGCGATGAGCCTTTGATTCATCCGCAGGCAATTGATGCGCTCGTCGAAGTCTTTGATGATTTTTCTGACATTCAGGTCGGGACCCTGGCGGTGCGGTTAGAAGACCGCGAGGTCTTTGAGAATCCCAATGCCGTCAAAGTGATTACGGATCAACATGGCAATGCGCTTTATTTTTCCCGGTCGCCGCTGCCGTATTACCGCGAACCGCACGAAGTTCCTTTCAGTTTTTTAAAGCATCTCGGGATTTATGCCTATCAAATGCCCTTTTTGTTTCATTTCTGTGATTGGCCGCAGAGTACGCTGGAGCGTGTGGAGAAACTCGAGCAGCTGCGGATTCTGGAAAAAGGTTTTGAAATCCGAGTTGTCGAAACCCAACATAATTCATTAAGCGTGGACACCTCTGAGGACCTGGAACGTGTCGAAGCTGAAATTCGCAAAATGGTCAAAACACCTGGAGCCTGATTATGCCTAAATACATTTTTGTGACCGGCGGCGTTGTTTCGTCACTTGGAAAAGGAATTGCGGCAGCCTCCATTGGAAAAATTCTGGAAGCGAAGGGGCTCAAGGTGGCCATGCAGAAACTGGACCCTTATATCAATGTGGATCCGGGAACGATGAATCCCTACCAGCACGGCGAAGTTTACGTGACCGAAGACGGCGCTGAAACCGATCTGGATCTCGGGCATTACGAACGTTTTACACACAGTCTGGTGGGGAAGGTCAACAATGTCACAGCCGGCCAGATTTATCATGAGGTCATTACGCGGGAGCGGAAAGGCGAATATCTGGGCGCAACGGTGCAGGTTATTCCGCATATTACGGATGCCATTCGTGAACGGATCCGGGCCGTATCCCGCGGAAAACGCTATGATGTCGTCATTACCGAAATCGGCGGGACAGTGGGTGATATCGAATCGCTTCCATTCCTGGAAGCCGTCCGTCAGTTTCGCCATGAAGTTGGGCGTGCCAATTCGATTTTCGTCCATCTCACACTCGTGCCTTTCATCAAAGCGGCCGGTGAATTGAAAACCAAGCCGACGCAGCATAGTGTCGGCACGCTCCGGGAAATTGGTATTCAGCCGGATATTCTCATCTGCCGTACCGAAAAAAAGCTTTCTCAATCGTTGAAAGCCAAGATCGCTCTTTTTTGTAACGTAGAAGAGAATGCCGTTATCGAAGCCCGCGATGTGAAGTCCATCTATGAAGTGCCTTTGATGTTTAAAGATCAAAGTCTGGATGCAGTGATTTGTGATTATTTGCGGATTGCCTACAAGCCGGGCAGCCTTTATGACTGGAAGAACAACGTCGTTCAAAAAGCCTTGAATCCGAAATATGCGGTCAAGATTGCGGTGGTCGGTAAATACATCGAACTGCAAGACGCTTATAAATCGATTTATGAAGCGCTTCGTCATGCCGGCATTTCGAATGATACGCACGTCGTCATCAAGCGTATCAATTCGGAGAAGATCAAAAAAAGCAATTGCGACCAGTTCTTCAAAGATGTTTCCGGTATCCTGGTCCCCGGAGGATTTGGTTCCCGCGGGATTGAAGGCAAGGTGAAGGCGATTCAGTATGCCCGCGAGAATAAAGTGCCGTTTTTTGGCATTTGTCTGGGCATGCATTGCGCCACGATTGAATTTGCACGCAACGTCATGGGCTGGAAAGGCTCGAATTCCACGGAGATGAATAAAAAGACGCCTTATCCGGTAATCAGTCTTTTGGAAGAGCAGGAAAAAGTCGAGAATCTGGGCGGCACGATGCGGCTGGGTGCGTTGCCCTGCAATGTGAAGCGGGATACGAAAACCTATAAAGCCTACCGTTCCGATGAGGTGATGGAACGTCACCGCCACCGTTATGAATTCAGCAATCAGTACCGTGAAGAATTTCAGAAACAGGGATTGAAAATTGCCGGAACTTCTCCGGGCGGAAAACTGGTGGAAGTGGTGGAGCTTGAAGACCATCCCTGGTTTGTTGCCTGCCAGTTCCATCCCGAATTCAAATCGCGTCCTGATAAATCGCATCCGCTGTTTCGCGAATTTGTGCGTCATGCGCTTAAGCTCGGGAAAAAGGTCAATGGCCGCGTGAGCGCGCCTGGCGATCTGGATAACGGCAGTGATGCGGAAGCTCAAAAGGATGAAGTGTTTCAGGAGGCCAATTAATGCCGGTTCAATCGGTAGCGCTTGATGGAATGGCTTTTGGGGATCCGCGGCAGCTGATACTGATCGGCGGGCCCTGCGTGATTGAAAGCGAAGCCCACGCCATGGGTATGGCGGAGAAGATTCTCAAAATCACCCGCGAAGTCAACATTCCGTATGTCTTTAAAGCCAGCTATGACAAGGCGAACCGTTCTTCCATCCATTCATACCGCGGTCCGGGCCTGCAGGAAGGTTTAAAAGTGCTGGCGAAAATTAAAAAGAATTTTGAAGTGCCGGTATTAACCGACGTTCATACATCCGAGCAGGCGGTCCAGGCAGCTGAAGTGGCGGACATTTTACAAATTCCCGCTTTTCTGTGCCGGCAGACCGATCTGCTGGTGGATGCCGCCAAAACCGGTCGCATTGTGAATGTTAAAAAGGGGCAGTTTCTTTCGCCCTGGGATGTCCGCAACATTGTGACCAAACTGGAAGAAGCCGGAACGCGCCGTATTTTGCTGACGGAACGCGGCAGTTCCTTTGGTTACAATCATCTGGTTAATGATTTTAAAGGGATCCCGATCATGCGCGGTTTCGGTTATCCCGTGGTTTATGATGCCACGCATTCCGTTCAGCTGCCGGGCGGCAAGGGAGAAGCTTCGGGCGGCCTGGCTGATTTTATTCCGACGCTTGCCCGTTGCGGAGTCGCGGCCGGAGCGGATGCGGTTTTCATGGAGATTCACGACCAGCCTGACCGTGCTCTTTCCGACGGGCCGAACAATCTGCATCTGGATCGATTGAAACCTCTGCTTGAGGCGCTGGCGGAAATCAAAAAAATTGTGGGGCGTCTCGAGGAAGAGACCCTGGTATGAAGCAGGAGGCTGTTTTAAATACCGCCCGGCGCGTGCTTGAAATTGAAGCGGCTACGCTCAACCGTTTAAAGCGCCGTGTCGACCGGCGTTTTGGCAAGGCGCTGGATTTGATGTACCGCTGTAAAGGCCGCATTATTCTGACCGGCATGGGAAAACCCGGTTTTATTGCCCGCAAGATTGCGGCAACACTCGCTTCAACCGGTTCGGCCAGTTTTTTTCTGCATCCTGCTGAGGCGACCCATGGAGACTTGGGGATGGTTCGGGAGAACGATGTGGTCATTGCGATTTCCAACAGCGGCGAGACGCTCGAGATCGTTCAATTGATTTCGGCGTTGAAGAAAATCGGGGTGCCCTTGATTGCATTGACCAGCAATGAGCGTTCTTCTCTTGCCCGGCATGCAGATGTGGTGCTCGATCTCGGGGTGACAAGAGAAGCCTGCCCGCTCAATCTTGCACCATCGGCTTCTACCACGGCCGCCCTTGCCATGGGCGATGCCCTGGCATTATCACTTTTGAAGAAAAAGGGATTTCGTTCGGAGGATTTCGCTGTTCTGCACCCGGGTGGCAGCCTTGGACGGCAGCTATTGACGGTGCGCGATATCATGCGCAAGGGGAAAGACAATCCGTTGGTCGATCAAAATATTCTTGTGCGCGACGCCTTGATCCGCATTACCGGAGCCCGTGCGGGCAGCTGCACA
>CAZGID010000178.1:0-5333 GCA_964526065.1 uncultured bacterium | reverse complement strand
CGGATAATCCTGCAACGCTCTGGAATCTGGGGAATCCTTCTTATTTCGGATCCTGCCAGGCTTGTTACAAACCCGCCTACAATCAAGGATTGATGGGGTATGTCGCGAATGGATGGAATAAGGCGCTGGTAGCCTACGATGCGGACGGGAAATTTCTGGCGCGGCGCGTGGTCCGGCTGCGTTTGTTGGAGAGCGGCGAACCGGTATTGTTTTCGGAATCGACTTATGGAGAACATGAATACAACGCATATTTCAATCAAATGCTTGGACAAGTCGCGCATGCGATGGGAATCCGGTACGAATCGAATCAGGTTGCAAGACAGGAGCATTTCATTCTCTTGTCGGAGGAAAGCGGTTGGCGAGGCCATTCCGCCTGGGATTATTCGGATCGCTACGGGCATCAGGCCCTTGGCGCGGCCGTCGGATTGATCCGTTCCCATGCCTTTTCCGGAAACGTGAAAGTTAAAATTGAAGCCGGACTGACACAGCCGGCCGGCGATCCCTTGGCGGAGTCTGTTTCGAGCGGAGGTTTGAAAGCTGTCACCGAACAAATATTTCGAGGATTTGCGGACCGGGTGGACCTGGATGAGGACGATGTTGTTCCTTTGGACCTTGTGCCGGTATCGGTTCCCCGTGCGGATGTTGCCTTTATTCCCGGTGAAGGTTGGAATTTCCGGGGGAATCCGTTGCGGGCGCGTCCCCGAAGTGAATTGGTCGAAGCAGGATATCCAATGATCTCAGGTGCTAGTACAAAATTCGGGCCGGTTTACCGGGCGCCGGACGGGTTTTTCGTGGAACGGGAACGCGCCGGTTGGGATGCCGAAAGACCGGAAGCGAGAGAACAGCTGAAGTCGGATCTCAAGGAATATCTGATTGAGGCCTATATTCGCGACGGCAGTCCGTTTCAGAGTCTGAAAACCTTGACCGGTCAGTTTGCCCGGCCGCTTGGCTTGGATGCTCCCATGGTGCTCGAAGTGATTCAGGAGTTACAGGAAAGGCGGGAGCTGAAGAAAGATGCAAGCGAGCGTTTTGGATTGGCCTTTCTTCGGGAACTGGACTGGCAGACGGGCGCTGCGACCGACCGGCTGGTGGAGTTTAATCACGCCCATGAGGCCGGAATCGTCCATGGCGGTTCGCATATCATTGCGGAAACTCGCGGAGGCAAGCTGTTTACATTAAAAACCCGCCAGGAGCTGACGCAGCTGGTTGTACCGCAACCTCAGGTTATGATTCAAGTCCGGGATCTTGAAAAAATGGGGCGCCTTGATTTTACGGCTACGGGTCATATCGGGCTCGTGGATGCGCTGCGAGGCGCCCAGATCCAAATGGCGACCGAACTGGCGTTGCCCGAACTGGGAATCACGCTGGCGCCGGAACGTTTTCTTCCGATCCGGAATCCTTTATCGGGCGACTTTGTTTTTCGCAAGGTCGGACAGAGCGATTTCAGCGGACAGGCGGGTTACGACGAAAAGGGGGTTTTCTGGTCCCGCTCCAAATTTGGTCAGAACCGCGAAATGATCCGTTTGTGGAAAATTATTCTGGAAGATGATGAAGTTGAAAAAATTCTGGAGAAATTCCGGGACGGATCCACCGAAGAGGTGTTGAAAGTTCAGTTAATCGATTACGAAAGCCTGGTTGAACAGGTCCGGGATGATCCTTCCCGCTTTGCCAGCGGTGTGACGGCTTATCTTCAGGATGAACGCATGCGCATTCCCTTGATGGATATTGTCAGACAGGCGGGGCGTCCGGAAGCTCGCGAGGAAGAACCCGGGCAGCCTTCGCTCTTCGAGCAGGTGGTAGATTTACCGGCATGGCGCATTATGGTGCCGTCTGACGGCCGCAATAATATCGGACGGTTTTACAATCTTCTCTACAATGAGCCCGCTATTTTTGAGGAATTTGCTCAGCAGCAAGGCGCCGATTCTTTTTCAGATTATTTGGCGGCCATGTCCACTCAGCAGGCCTTGACGGTTCGCAAGGAGCTCGAATTATTTCTAATGGAAAAGCGGCCTTCTTTTTTAAGCCGTATGTCTTCCTTTTACCGGTATGAAGGCCAGTATGCCTGGTTTTACGCGGATCTGGTTCAAAAGCTTGAGCAAAAAAAGTCAGATGGGGATACCTCTCCGCTTAAAATCGATTATGTCGGGCCTTCTTTTTTTGAGGAGCCTCTCACTCTGTTAGCGCTGATTCAGACAGCTTATCAATCGACGGGCTGGACGCTTGCCGATCTGGATCTCGAGTTCAACGTCTATGATCAGGATGGAACGGTTATCGATCTTTTCCGGGAAGGAAATGTTGTTTATCCGCTGGATGCCATTTCTTATGACCGCCAGATGGTTTCCATGGCGCTTGCCCAAAATAAAAAGAAATCTTTTCCGTCGGATCCGTTTGAAAAGGATTTGGACCGGATTCATATGAATCTTCTCAGCCTTTTGGAGACACTACCGGGAATTACAACCAGCGTTCCTTATATGACCGTCCGCCAGAAGGATGCGTGGATCCAGCGGCTGAAATTATTTTCCTGGCCATATGAATCCGGAGAAGAGAGCCCGGAGGATGCCGACTATGTTTTTGTGAATAATGTTTTTGGGCACGTGGAGGATGGCGTGCGCCGCAATATTGCTGTGGCGGTCACGCAGAACGCAAAGCCGGATGCCCCAATTTTCAGTGTGGGCATTGGGCGCCGGCCTTATGTCCGGTTTTGGCAGCCTATGGGCCTTGAATCGGGATCTTCAGCGAACGACTGGCTTTATTTTAATCACGCTACCGGAGATGAGATTTTACCGCCGCTTGTTCCTGATGCGGCGGACCAGACTCCTTTGGCGCGTCTGGAACGATTAATCAAGAAGATGGAGCGGGCTATCAGTGAAACTGAGGTGCACGAGATGGATAAGCGGGCGATGGCGCGCCGGGCGGCTGCCTATTTGGATACGGCCTATGCCATGGAACTGGATGGCCGTCGTGATTTGGAAATGGCCTGGTTACAGGAAGTTGTCAATGTTCTGGGTGCCTCCTCGGACTGGAATGCCGCCATCCAGGAAGCGGTGAGCCTTATGGAGGCTGTCCGGCCGGAAGCCAATGAATCCGGCTATCTCGAGATTGATGAACTGCTTCAAAAAATTCGGGAAAACGGCTGGCTATTTCCGTCTTCTTATCAAGTCATTGGAGCCGTCAACTCATTTTTGGCTGCGCTGGGTGAAGGGGAAATGCCGTCGCCTGTTTTCCTGGATGCGCAAATCACCGCAGGCCTCCAGGCCTTGCTTCAAAGCGGAGAAAAAGACCGCACACAGAATGCATTCTTTTTAAAGCAATTAAAGGAAGAAATTGAAATTCAGGCGGACTTGCCGAATGCCGAAGCGGCTCTGGCCCGTCCTTATCAGAACGATTCGGGCGAATGGCTCCGCGGGAATGGCTGGGTTCGGGTTTCTGCCACCATGAAGGATGCCTATGATTTTTACCGGAATTGGAGCCTTGTCACTTCGGGTGAAGTAGAAAGCGAGTTTCAAGGCAGGCGATACGCTTTTACCGTGGATGCTTTGCAGAAAGCCGCGGCCTGGTTTCAGGGAAATCCCGTTTTTGAGCGGCGGGGATTTTTTGCGGCTGTTCAGGAGGGTGAGAGGATTGTGATCCGCGACTTCTTCCCGGAAGCTTCCTATGCGGTAGATCCGGATCCGGCCTTCAGCGGAGGCTTTGATGATCCGGATACACGGCAGGGCAGCGAACGGTTGGGTTTTTTGAAGCCGGCAGTGGAACGGCGTTTAGGAATTGCGGATCCTCAGTATGAACTTCCTGTGCCGCCTCAAGCCTTGCTTTTTGGGGTTCATAGCCATCCCGACTGGTCCAGGTTTCCCGACCGGCCGTCCGGTAATGATATGGAAGCCGCCAAGGAGGCTGCGGCTTTTGTCTATGGGATGGCCGGGGATATTCTCACTATTTATGACCAGACGGCCTATCAGAATATTGCCAGACCGGAAGCCCGTGAGGATTCGGACTATGAACGGGCGGTCGAGTTCTATTATCAGCGACTTACGTCTGTGCTGGAATTCCAGTACGCGAGGGCATGGGGGATTTCCCCCGCAGAATTCCAGGACCCTGATTTTTTTAGTCCCAACACACGTATTTTCTGGAACGCAGCCATTGCATTGCAGCGCGGTACCCAATGGCAGGTTGCTCTCAATTCATTGATCGATCAGCTCAATCAAAAGTCCGCCGTGCTTTTGACAAAAGAAATCGCGCGTGCGCTTAGAACGGAAAAGCCCAATGCCCGTTTGGACTCCCTGGCGCTTCGCTATGCGGATATTCGGAAAGAAATTGATGATTTGAAAGAAGCGGCAGGGCCGATTAGCGACCGGTTTCTTGAACTTGCCAAGGAGGCCAGTTCGCGAATTGGAATGGAGGCGGAATTAACAGGGTTTCGCCAGGACTTTTCCGAAGTGCCGCTCATGGTGAAGCGGGCGGTTGACGCCTCCCGTGCTTATGAAATCCGGGCGCGCAAGATTCATCAAAAAGCTTTGGCCGCGTATGATGCCTACCAGGATTATCTTGCGGCGCTTGAGGAACGCCCCGAGGCGCGCGAGATGGTTCCTGAAACCGCATTGAGAATGGATGAAATCCGCACCCGGGCCGCGTCGCCGATTTTTCGCGAAGAAGTGGCGCGGCTGCGCTATCCCGGCCGCGATGAAGCGCAGGATCTGCTGAAAGTGGCGGCGGCGGTGCAAGCCGAGATCAATGAAAACGGAGAGGACCGGCATCTTTTCGAAATTCTGGAAAATGTGACGCGGCGGGCTGAAACAGAGGAGACGGTTCAACAATCCATAGAAGAACTTTTGAATCTGATCCGGTTGACGCCCAATGATCAGCCCATTGACAAAAACCGCCTGCTGGCGAACACAGCCTATCAAAGCCTGATCTGGCTGATCCGTTCCTGGCCGAAGCGGGATGTGCATACGCATGTCAGTCCGTCCATTCATTATGAATGGCAGGCGGAATATATTGCACAGCATGAAGTACGTTACCGCAGTCTGTTTCAGGAATGGAAAGAGGAAATCGATCGGCAAAAGCCGCAGGACCGCGACACGGCCGCTTATCAGATCATGAAGTATTACCTTGCCAAGCGAGGCTCCTGGACGGCGGACTCGAGGACGAAGGCAAGGCTGCGGCAGATTTACAAAAGTCCCGACATTCGTAAAAAATCGGATGCGCTCGACTTTATGGTCACCACCAACGAAGACTTTGCCGCCAGTGTGCGCCATGTGGTTCGTCAATATTTTGAGGACGGTGTACAAGAAGTGCATCTTCAATTCAATCCCAAGAAAGCGTTCAGCCCGACCATG
>CAZGID010000177.1:0-5415 GCA_964526065.1 uncultured bacterium | reverse complement strand
CTCGTCCCACTGCTTCTGCTTGTTGCGGGTGTACCACACGCCCTTGCCGCCGAGCCCCCCGTCCTCCGCCTTTGAAATTCGTATCAATGTTTCCTTCGGCACGGTATTCACTGCGTGGTTGTCCGCTTCGCCTCCGAAGATGAATGACATAAAAACTTTTGCCTTATGGAAGAGCGTGTCGGTTTGATGCATAGGCATATGCCAATTGCGCGTTACGCTCTGCTGGGATCCGTAGCGAAAGTTGGCTTGATAAGCGCCGCCCTCCGACAGGGCTCTTTTATCTGCGCGGGTTTCATGGGCTTTAACCGATTTCTCAGTTGCGATGTAGGTTCCATGTTTCATCATGGCCACATGATAGGGGTAAGCCGAATTATATTTGGCGCGCAGCATGAGCCGGGCTACTTTATAAAATGGGTCGCTTGGTTTGGCGCCGCGATAAGGCCTGTCCGCAGGATTGGCATCCACATAGACATAATCGCCATCGTTGATGCCCAAGTCTTTTGCCGCTTCAGGATTGAGATGAATTTGATGCTCACCGACTCCTGGCGTCCGTTTATCCATCCGGTAAGGATCCCCGAAATTAGAATCCCAGATTTGATGCCAATCCACATTGCTCCAGAGAGAATGGACACGGTGGCGGCTTTTAGGCGTCAAACAGAAGAATTGGAAACCTTTCTCCCACAAAAAGTTCTTGGTATTTTTTACTTCTGCCCAGGGAAGCTTGACATTGCGAATCGTGCGATCATCCCAGTGCTCTGCATCCATCGGAATGCCGTAATCTTTTGGCCGGATATAAGGGTTGGAACTGACGATCACATTGGGAAGAAACGGCGTCGCCTCCGGACCTTCACGATGAACCACAAAGTTCTCACCATAATCGATGGCTTCCGGCACATCCGTATAAGCCTGCAGCCGTCCGTGATCCGTATGAAAAGGCTCATCGTCATGCACTTGTTCCCAAAACGGTATTCTCGGATAAGTTCTGAAGAGCATCAGTGCCGCGCCGGGAGGACCATATTTACCCTTCATAATATCTTTTAATTTGTATCCGGTTGTCGTTGTTGAGGAATCTAAAAGCCGCTGGATATAGACTTCCCGTTTGCCTTCCAGGGCAAATTTCCAATAGTCACGAAAACGATTGTCCCCGGTAAGCTCGCCCAGCTTTTCTGCAATCTGTGAAAGAATGACCAAATCGTCCCGGCTGTCAAAAACCGGCGGGATCCCTCCCTTCCAGATCTGCAAAAAGGGATTAGAACAGGATGCGGTAACTTCAAGTCCTTCAAATTCCATCCAGCTGTTGGCCGGCAAAGCGATATCCGCATATTCAATAGAGGCAGTCATTTGAATATCAATGGATAAGATCATCTCCACATTCGGGTTCACGTTTTTTAGCATGTCATAGGTGTGCTTGGCGTTATTGATAAGATTCACATTGGTAAAGAAAATAGCCTTACTGGGTGTCGGCATATGCGTGGCTCCGGTAAACACTTTCCTGCCTTCATCCGGTGTATCCACAATTAAAGGACGGTCACCATGATTCCAGTAGGCCGGCTCCTCATCCTTGCAGCGCGGATTGACTTTAATGTTTCGTCCGGGAGCATCCGGATCAAGATTCGGATGAAAAGGATCCTCCGCCACCCATCCCTTAAATCCGGGGCCGGTCCATGCCGAGCCCTGAAAAAGGGCGGCCTTATAATTTCCCGCCCAGCCATAACTTCCTGCTCCTTTAATACCGATGTTACCGGTCAGCATCAATGGTAAGTACGACGCGCGGTTCATTTCCGTTGCATGGAACCAGTGATTAATCCCTTCTCCTTGATGGATGGCGACGGGCTTGATGGTTGCCATGTCTTTAGCAAGCTGCTCGATCAAATCTTTGGGAGCCTTGGTAATTTCTACGACAGAGGCCAAATCATAATCGCGAAGATGGATCTTGTAGAGCGAGAAAAGAGTCACGACTTCGATTTCTTTTCCCTCTACGGTTTTTATTTGATACTTACCTTCTAAGGTTGGATAAATTCCTTTTTTTTCAAGCTTTTTTCCGATATCTTCGCGGGTAATGGCAACAGGCTTACCGGTTTTTTCGTCCCAAACGACAAAATCTCCGAGCTTTTCATATTGCTCATCTTTTAATCCCTGGTATTTGAAGCTGATACCTTCCTTCGAGAGGCCTGGTTTGTAACCGGGCAATATGTCCGCTGCCCGCAGCCGCCGGAGATTATCCGTTCTCACCAGAAGCGGGAAATCAGTAAACTGAGTGACAAAGTTTTTGTCATACCACCCGCGATCCATCATCAGGCGGGTAATTCCTAAAAATAAGGCGGCGTCCGTTTGAGGACGGATTGGAATCCAGTAGTCTGACTTGCTGGCCGGCGGGCTGTACTCCGGTGATATCGTCACAAGTTTAGCGCCTCGTTCCATGCATTCAATGAACCAATGGCTGTCGGTCATTTTGTTCTCAACAAGATTTTTTCCATCCTGAATGATGAGTTTACTGGAGCGAAGATCATTGAAATCGCAATCCGCGTTTTGAAGCCCGTGTACCCAGGGATGCCCCGGTGCCTGATCGCCATGCCAGGTGTAATTAGACCAGGTTCTTCCTCCCATCGCTTCTTTCTCGCCAGCACCGCGGAGATGAGCATCAAGAAGGGCCATGGTATTGGCCAGGCGGTACATACCATATTTTCCGAAAACCCCCAGCAGACCCATTCCCCCGCGAAATTTCATCGTCCGAGTTCCCGCGCCGTTCATGGGAGCCAGCATTTCTTCGGGATAACCTTCCGCAAGAAGCCGTTTTCTGCCCTCGTCGCCACTGTATCTTTTCGCAATAGACATCAGTCCTTTTGCAATGTAGGTGTATACATCTTCCCAACTGATTTTTTCCAGCTGATCTGTTCCGCGCGCATCAAACCTGAATTTGGTTTTATTTTCCGGTGTTAAATCAGGAAAGCCCGCATCTGCCCACTCGCGCCATCCCTTGCGCATGAGAGGATATTTAAGGCGGTAAGGACCGTACATCAGCCGATGGAAGGTATACCCTTTGGCGCACTGGCGAGGATTCCAGTTTTGAGTCGCCTTGCTCCCGTAAAGGTCGGCGTAGGACTCGTAGTTGTATTCCGTGCCGGAACGGACCACAATGCCGTTGCGGACATAGGCCATCACACGGCAGGCATGCGTATCGTTCGGCGAGCACACCCAGGAGAACGTGCTGTCGTAGCGGTACTGATCCCGGTAAATTTTTTCCCAATCGCGGTTTGGATAATACGCAAGAGGATTCTCGACTGACACGACAGGTTCCAGAGCCCAGAGCGACAGCGGTTTACTTGAAAGCACCAGCGTGAGGGCTGTGACACCGGATATTTTTAAGAAATCACGCCGCGATTCATTCATACCCGCCTCACCAGCTTGCTTCTTTTTTTTCTTGGGCTTGCTCATCGCATCCCTCCTAGTCTCGGACACGACCATCAGGGTCGTGCCGAGCAGTCCTTGCGCAATAAGCGCAAGGGCTACGATTCAAATGCCATTTCATTCCAGAAAGAAACCATTTTCTGCCCATTCCGGTCGCCTTTGGCTCCATCCCAAATGGCAAAGGCAACATTCATAGGTGATCCGGATTTAAATACGAAACGATCCGAATCCGTCACTTTCAGCTCGCGGACAAAGACAACTTGCCATTTTCCGTTTTGATAAATCCCTCTCACATCCACTTTTTCGATAGAAGGTCTCATCCTGGTAAGGGAACCAATTCCTGTTGCGCGGCCTTCTTCTCCCACTTGCAGCCGTTCGGGATTGGATAAAGGATTCCCAACACCGTGACCGGTCAAATATTTTGGATCGTGAAATTCTGTTTTGAACTTCTTGGTTTCAAATGGAGCACCGTGCTTATAATCCGTCTGTGCCTGGTAGAAATCTGTCGCGGCATGAGGATACTTGGTTTCAACGTCGTCCCATGAAACCGCATCTTCCTGCCATGAAGCCTTCCAGTGCCACAATGTCACGGGTGAATCCATATCCCCCATAGCAAATATAGGAGGTGATGCTTCACCCGTAAACTGCAGGGCGGTACCATCAGAGAAAGACTGAGGCGCAACCGTGGATTCATCTTTCGTCTCATCCTCCCATTCAAGATGAATAGCGATTTGTTTCTCGTTATAAAGAGCCTTCACTTGGACGCCCTCGACACGGTCGTTTCTCCACCAAAGCGGCGTTAAAGGAATAAAAACCGGCTCTCTCCCGGCCCATCGGCTATCGCCCGGTTCGGCTGCCAAATCACCCTGAACTTTATGGACAGTCAAACGGCCACGGCGAAGGCCAACGTCTGTGTCTTTTTCTTTGTCCGGCAGTGTCTGAACGTAATGAATCAGATCCCAGATCTGCTCTTCGGTGAGCGCATCCTTATATCCCGGCATGGAGGATCCCGGCAGCCCCCCAGCGACGCGGTAAAACAATTCCTCAGAACTCGCGTTCGCCTTAAAGATGCCCGCGGTCAGGTCGCGCGGCTTCACGGGGTAACCCAAGGTGTCTTTCATCATCTGCTTGCCGTCACCTTTTCCTTCCAACCCATGGCAGGCTGCGCATGCCTTGACAAACAGGTCCCGTCCCCGTGAGATGCCCTCCGCGGTGACAGCAGGCTCCGACGGAACTTGCAACCGTCCTTCAGGATCGACTTCATAAGTACTTAACGTGCGGAGTATCTCCCACGGCAAACCTTTTTGAATGGCCTCTTCTGTGTTTTCACCCTTTTCTTTCGTTTTTGCGAGATTCTTAAGATAACGAAGGTAATAAATGACGCCCCATCGTTCCTCCTCGGAAAGAAAATCCCACGACGGCATTGAAGAGCCGGGCATGCCGCGGGTAATGGTCTTAAAAAGATCTTCATCCGTCGCTTCCATCGTGCTTGTCGAAACAAGACGGAAGTTGTCCTCGACAAAGTTTCTCGGCTTCGGATAAAGAAGGTAAGCAGCTATGCCATCACCGCGGCCGGCAGCACCGTGGCAAACCGCGCATTGCCTCTCATAAACCGCCTTCCCTTTTAAGAAGAGAGGTTCGCTCAAGGCCGGCTTTTCCAAAGCGACTGACGAGGGTGATTGCGCATTAGCCTGCCAAAATTGTAAAGAAAACATAGCGCCTACAACTGCAATGATCATGAAAATGAAGACGACAGTTTTAAACTTCACACTTTCATTCATCCTTGACTTCATACTTTTTTCCGTTTTTCCGCTTGTATGGAAGCGCGGCTAAAAAAACTGACCGATATATCGGTTTCCGCTTTCGCGCTATAGTCAAATGGCTTGCTTTCCAGAAATTCGCTTTCACCCAGGATTTGTGTGGGCTCAATAATCTTTAACAATTCCTCACCGCCATTTTTTTTCGTAAACAACCTAATCCGACCCTTTCGAAGAACATAGATTCCGT
>CAZGID010000176.1:0-5426 GCA_964526065.1 uncultured bacterium | reverse complement strand
GCCGGGACGCAAATTCAAAAGTTCGAGTACTTCTCGAAGAAGAACTGATTTATGCGGCAAAGCTCCGGATCGCCTCTTCTTCGGAACGAAAAGATTCAATAAGTCCGTTAATGCCGATCATCTCAAGCGAGCGGCGTACTTCGGGTGACATGTTGAACAGCTTGATATCGCCTTTTTGTGCGCGGATCGTCCGAAGCCGGTCTACCAGAATACCAAGGCCGGCCAGTTCAACACGGCGGGTTTCAGCGAGATCAAAAAGCACTTTCTTCCGGTTCTTTTTCAGCATCCGAGACAGACGCCCCTTGACCTTTACCATTTGCGCCGCATCCAGGTCACCGGGAAGCCGAAGCACATCCACGCCCATCTTGGTTCTCATACGAAACGCCATGTCTACCTCCCCCTCCGTTATTCGCCTATCAGTTTTTCAGCCAGATCTTCAAAGCTTTCTTTATTGCCGTCAAAAAATTCCTGCCACTTCTTCTTCGACCAGATTTCGATGCGGTCCGAAACCCCGATGATGATCACTTCCAAATCAATCTCGGCATAGGATTTCAAGTAATCCGGAATCAGAATCCGGCCCTGCTTGTCACAAACAACGTCCGCTGCCCCCGAAAAGAAGAGGCGGTTGAACTTACGGGCTTCCCCGCGGGTAAAAGGCATTTCCCGGAACTTCTTTTCCTGAATTTTCCAGGTTTCTTCGGTGAATACGAAAAGACAGCGGTCCAGCCCCCGCGTGATGAAAAACCGCTCGACATAGTTCTCTTTGAAGATTTCGCGGAATTTGGCCGGGATGATAACGCGGCCTTTATTGTCGAGACTATGATCATATTCACCATAGAACATCAGGAGCCTGCTTTCAGGGATTCACCACTTTCTACCACTTTTCCCCATTTCTTTATCGGCGGAAGTATAAAAGGAATTAAGAGGAGCGTCAATGCCTCATTTCAAAAGGGGTAATGAGCACAATTTATAGGGGGATCCTGCAAAAATAACCCCATATGATGTAGGGCGGGCAAAAGGAGGAAAAAGAAGCCCGAAACAAAATATTCGGCACGTCTCCCCCCACTATCGGCAAAAAGAAGGGAAAAGCGGAGAAAAAAGGACGGAAATGAGGAAAAATGAGAAAAACTTAAAAAACCGCCCGGACGGGCGGCTCAGCGGCTTAAGTCGCTTGCTGCTCGGTAGGCTGTTCTTCGGGATAAAGAATGCGGGTACAGGTTTCGCACAGAACCAGCGATTCTCCCATCAGAACTTCGTTGATCAATTGCGGGCGCAAATGCATTTGGCAGGCACTGCAGGCCTCATTGCGCATGACCGCAAGGGCCTGACCTTCCTTCTTGGCTAAAATGCGTTCATAAAGGTCGCGAACATCGTGCTTCAACTGTCCGACAATGCTTTGTCTTTCCGATTCGTACTTCTGCCGTTCCTGGTTGATCGCGCGTTCCTGTTCGCGCAATTTTGCTTCAGCTTCCTGGTAGTTTTTTTCGCAGGTCTGGAGCCGCGTTTTCTCTTTGTTCACTTCTTCCCGCGCCGCCTCGATTTCATCCATGATCCGGATGACATCCTCTTCAATAAGAGAATTATCGGCTTTCAGAGAAGCAATTTCCTGCTGCAGCGCCGAATACTCTTTATTCGTTTTGACCTGACTGAGCTGGCCGTCCAGCTTTTTAACATTCATTTCCTTTTCACCCAGCTCGCCTTCTTTTTCTTTCTGCTTTAACTGGAGCTTTTTGACGGCATCTTCCAATTCACGCAGATGGCTTTTTTCGCGTTCCAGCTCTGCTTTTTTGACCGCAATTTCCTGGGGAATAGCGCGAAGCTCTTGACTAATGTCGTACAGACGGCCGTCGATTTCCTGAGCGCGTTTCAAAATAGCTAAATCTTCGCTGACTTTACTCACAACTCATTCTCCTGCGGGCAAAAGCCGGTCGAGGACCGGAAATGGTTTGAAGGAGGCATTTTAGCGAAGTTTTGCTCCGGGAGCAAGCCCGAAGCCCATCCGCCGGAAATTACGGAAAAACGGCTTAGTCGCCGCCGGGCAGCCGGTCTTGCTGATGCATCCGGAGTAAAAGCGATATATCGATCAGCTCGGATATTTCACCCCGGGATAACCCCGCCTGGTGCCGGGAATCGCGGATCCGGTGCACGCTTTGACGAAACGTGGTCGTGACCTTCTGAACTTTGTCAGCGAACAATCCATCCGGTTTCATAGTGCAGCAAGCGCCTCCTCCTGTTGAAAATACCAGTGGGTTAAAGACACTTTCTCAGGAATCCCTGCCGAAGGAAGCCGGGCTAAAAACAGCCGATCCAGCGCCATTCCATGACGTCGTTTCCAATCCCCCGGCGGCGGGATAAAACCAAGCCAGATGAGGTGAATCCCAAGATATCTGGAAACCATATCGGATAATTTTTCAAACAGCAAGGCGCCGCGCCCGTCTTCGGTACGGCCTTCATAGACGAGATAAAACTCCAGCCGGTGATTCAGAGCCGTTACCTGTTTAATCATCGCATAGGCGGCCCGCAGACTGTCAAAGCCGGGCCGGCACACCAAAACCACCTTGTCGAGGGCATGCCAAATCCGGGCATTTTCCGTAAAGTCCTCGTATTCGAAATCCAGGAACAAAACCGGTGCCGGAGCGGAATCCGGCCAGGGCTTTAAGGGCGGCCGATCCAGAAGATTTTCTCTGGGGAAAAAGAAATGGGGCACCTGCCGGCCTTGCGGACGGTCTTGCAGCCGGCAGCGTTCTTTGTTATTTTCTCCGGCTTCCGGTGTTTCTACCATGGTAATGACGGACGCATCTTCAAGGGCCGAAGCAAAAAAAGTATTCAGAAAAAGACGGTCGCCCGGAATTTCGGGATCCATAACGGTCGCCAGTACCGGCTCGGCGTTTTCCACCACCATGGGAATATTTTGTTCCGTATCGGTCTCGACCGGAATGGCGGGAACTCTCTTTTCCACAAATAATGGCGAAATGTCCCGAAGCCCGCGATGTAACCGCCCTGTTTTTTTCATCAATTCACCTGAATAAGCGAATCCAGCGTACCAAACGGATTCTCCCGCTGTTCTTTTTGAGCGGCATCGATCTGCCATTCTCCATCGACAATGAACTTGTAGCGGTACGACCCCGTCGGCATCGGTACAACTAACTGCCAGAGGGCTGTGGTTCCCCGGCAATACATCGCTTCTGGAATCCAGTTATTAAAATCACCCGCCACTTCGACAGAACGGGCTTTCTTGGCCAGGGTCTGAAACAATATTCCGCCGATCACTTTGCGGGGGCCTAAATGATGTTTCATGATTCTTTCCCAACCCAGACGTTCCTCGGGCAAGCGACGGTTCCAGTCACGCTCCAGATACTCGACGGCGAGGTTGAAATAATCCCGAAACGCCTGGGAATCCCGGGCATATTGGTCAATGGATTCACCCGCGCTTGCCGCTTCTTTCATAAGCACATCCTCATGAATAATGGTCTTGAAAAGGCGCTTGCCGAAATGCTGCTTTACTTCCTGAAAAACATCCTGGGCCAAACGAGCATTTGAGTTGAACAGGGTGAGGAGGGCATGGATGTTCATAGGAACAGTCCGCTTTTTATTCAGATAATCCAGCGTCTCGCAAATCCGCGCCAGACCATGAAGCGAAAAAAATGACGGCTCCAATGGAATAATGATTTCATCCGCGGCTTCCAGGGCATTGTAGGTCAGAAGACCGAGATTCGGCGGACAGTCAATGAGGACGAAATCATAGCGCAGATCTTCGGATGCTGCCTTTTCCAGCAGATGATGAAGCCTGCGGGCTTTATCGGGAAAAGCCGCTAATTCTTCTTCAAGCGCCGCGAGAACGACATAAGACGGGAGTAATGATAAATACGGGTTTAGTGCCAGAACCGCGTCCGAAACCGGCCGCGGGGATGGATTCCGGGGATTCAACAGATCATAAAGTGTGGCAGGTAAATCTTCAGCACGAATACCGAAGCCGCAGGTCGAATGCCCCTGCGGATCCAGATCAATCAAAAGCGTCTTTTTCTGCAGGAGAGCAAGACAGGCCGCCAGATTGATACTGGTCGTGGTTTTTCCACACCCGCCCTTCTGGTTCGCCACGGCGATGATACGCAATCCGTTCGGCCTCCTGAAACAAAATTGGAGAGAATAACTCCAGGATTTTTAACGGCCGGAAACGGCAACAGCTTGATGAAAAAAAATCAACGCGTCAGGAGGCAGGGGCTTCGACACGCTTTTGCCCCAGAATATCGAGGGCCCGGAAGAAAAACTGGCGTTCCATGTCATAATCTTCGGATTCCGGCTTCACATTATCCCATTTGCCGCGAACGCCCAAATCCGGATCCTTCAGCTGGAACTTGCCACGCACCGCTACCCGAGTCCCCTCAGGAACCGGAATGAGCTCAACCCGCAGGCGATACCGGCGTTCCCAGGTCTTGGGATGCTCCGCTTTTTTCATAAAAGGCATCAGTTGTTCCATCCGCACAACGCGGTCTTCGGTCCACTCAGTTTCAAGAACCTTGTCTTTCTCATCCACTTTGTCAAGACCGGGAGACGCAGCGGCTTCTTTGACGGCGATCCAGACTTCTTCAACCGGCGCCTGAATTTCCTGAGTGTAGGCATAAACCCGTGAAGGCGACAGCATCACCCAGGCCGCCAACAGCATCCAATAAAGGGATCGCATCATTGTTTCTCCGTCGGGGTTGAGGCCAGCAAACGCTCAATGGGGACCACCCCGAGCACTTCCTGACGCGGATCGGTGACGACTGCGTAGGATTGCCGCTTCTGCTGCAAAGTCAAAAACGCCTTCTCCAATGAGGTGGAATTGGAAAGGAAAACCGGAGAACGAAGAAACTCACGCAGCCCCTTGCTTTCATCTTCTTCAAAAAGCAGATCAAAGACATACACCATACCCACCACAAGAGATGGAATCTCTTCATAAATCAGAACCATGGAACTGCCCGTTTCACGCGCCAGTTGCTTGACTTCAGCGACCGTGGAACCGAGTGCAGCCTGCGGCACCTGATCAAGCGGGATCAGGACGGATTCAACCCGGATCCGTTCAAAATCCAGAATCATGTCGATCAGCTGCTTCTCGTGGTGTTCCACAATGCCGGTCCGGGTTCCCTCTTCAATCAGAAGCCGGAATTCCTTTTCGGATACGAAAATATTCTTGTCACGTCCGATCCCGAAAACATCCAGTGTCCCATGGATCAAATGAAGCAGAACCGATGAAGGCCAACGCATCAGCCGGTTGAACATAAGAAAAAAAGGCGTGTAATGCATCAAAATCGAGTATCCGTAAAAACGGCAGTAATCCTTCGGCACCATCTCGGCAAAAACAATCAACACCGGCACCATAATGGCTGTTACCAGCCATTCACTCGAAATGCCGAAATAAACCTGAAAAATATAGGTAATGATGGCCG
>CAZGID010000175.1:0-5431 GCA_964526065.1 uncultured bacterium | reverse complement strand
GGTCAGATGCTTTTCTACGCTGACTTGCGGGATACGCCGCCGTCGCTGGCGGCCGTTCCGGCCTGGATGCTGGTGACGCAACGCTATGTTGAAATCCGGGAGGAAGGTTCCTTCAAGACGATTTACTTTGATCCGTCGATCCAGTTTTCCCTGAAAACGCTTCACTATGAATTTATGGCGGGGGAATTCAACCGCTGGCTGCCGTTGCTTCTTTTCCCTATTGTCTGGACTTTCTATTTTTTATTTGTTGGCGTGATGGTTTTACTTTATTCGATCGCCGGTCTTTTGCTGAATGCACTGTTTCGGGCCGGCATACCGTATGCGGGAATTTTCCGGCTGGCGGCGCTGGCCGTCACGCCGACGGCAGTAATCGAATTTATCGGTGAGTTCTTTACGGATATGACCGACAAATGGACCGGCTTTCTGTTCAGCCTGCCGCTTGTCTTGTTGATCCTTTTCTTTTTCATGAGCCGCAAACAGCCGGAACCGGTTCCGTCTAAATCCCATGTCCTTCTTTCTTCAAAATTTTAATCTGATGCTTTATACGCTCGTGCTGGTGGCATCCGTCATTTGCTGCCTGTGGGCTCTGGAAAGTTTCAGACGTCCGGGCATCAGCCGCAAAAGTGCGCTGGCCGCTTTTCTGGCCGGACCGGCGGCGGCGGTTTTGTTTTATCTCGCCTTGCTGGAAGGTCACTATCCGGCGGCGGCGGCCGGCATGCTGATGCTTTCGGTGCTTTTCTGGGCGGCAACCGGGATCGGAATGCTTCTCGCCATTCTGGGCCTCAAAGAAACGGGCGATCCGCAAAATAATCTACGGGGACAACCGTTTGCCTGGGCGGGTTTTGCACTGGCGCTTCTGTTTCAATTTTTGATCGGCCACGCCGTTTACGCCAATATTGCACCGCGCCTGCCTTCTTTTAATTATGAGCCGCTCAAGGCGCCTGCTTCCGTGCCGCCGGCGCCATCGGAAGAAAAATGGATGACATTGGAGGATCTTAATTTCCGGTTTCGTCATCCCGGTCCGGGGTGGGTAGAAATGAATCTCAAATCTCTCCATCCCAATGCGGTCGTCGGTTTTGCCCGGTTTCAGCCGCAGACTTATTTCATGATCTCCGTGGAGAAAGCCGTCCATTTGGGAGAAACGCACGCCGAATTTGTGGCGGATCTGGTTGCCGAGGCCATCAGCCAGCAGTTCCCCGGTGAGATCGGAAAAAAAGAAAGCTGGGAACGCGGAGACTTGAAGGGCTTTCGTTTTATCCGGGAAGCGCGGGTGCAGGGAACGGATTTTCGTTATTTGCAGCTCGTGGTTCTGAAAAACGGTTATTTGTACCACTTTATGTTCTGGCAGGACAAAGCGGCAGACGAGGCGGAGCTTTATTCTGTTTTTGATGCGTTTATGCCGCTTTTTGAAATCCTGGATCCTTCCCGCCAGGCATCCGGTGATTTTTTGACACAAACGCAGGAAGATCCCGCCTGGGGTTTCCGGATTCAGGCCGGCGGGAAATCCTGGTTCGAGGCGCCGGAACTGAAAGATCATGTCACGCAGGCACACATTGCTCTCATGCATGAATCGCGGACGGCGTTTTATGTCATTCCTGTCGCGCTGGCCGGCATCGAACCGCCGGTGCATTTATTGGCGCAGGCATTTCTGTCTTTGTTTGAAATCAATTACCAGAGTATTCCGATGCAGTCGGTTCAGGAAATTGAATCCGGTCCTTATTCGGGGCTGGAGCTGTTGTACCGCCGCACTCTGCGCGAAGGCGACTTTCTTTACCGGTTCCGGATTTTGCAGGGAAAAAACCGGGCTTTTCTGATTGTCGTGGTCCGCAATTTGACGCTGTATGGAGAAGACGAGACTTTGATGCAGGAGGCCGTCAGTCTTTTTGATCCGATAAAAAAACCGGCGGAAATCATTTTGAAAAATCTCAGTCCGCTTGAACTTCAGACCAGCGCCTATACGTTGCACCAGATGGCGGAAATACTTTTTCAGCAGGGGAATGTGCCCGAAAGTCTTCCTTACTATAAAAAAGTTCATGAACTGCTTCCCGGGGAAGAAGCGCCGCTGACCAATCTTCTCGGCACTTATGTGGTCTTGAATCAAATGGAAGAAGCGTACGGGCTGATTCAGAGCCAGAACCAGATTCCCGAGAATCGCGATTTTAAATTGCTGCAGGCCCGTATCCTGTATGAGACGGGCCGGGCGGGAGAAGCCCGGCAGGTTTTCGAAAAATTGCTCGAGACCGGTGTCCGGGATCAGGCCGTGATTAACGGGTATGCCGAGCTTTTGGCCGAAATGGGCGAGCATGAAGAAGCCGTCCGGATTCTGGATAAATATCTGGCGCTTGAAGAGAATGTCGATATGAGACTGCTGCGACTGGCGCTGATTGATCAAAGTGAAAATGAAGAGGCGGCCGTGCGCGAAGCGGGGCAGCTGTATGAGCGTTATCCTTTTAATCCGCAGGTGCGCGACGCCTTGTTTAATATATTGGACCGGTACGGGCGTTATGAAGATTTTCTGGTTTACAGCGAACAGGCGGTGGCGGCGAATCGCGCCGATGCGCAGCTTTATTTTTATCAGGCTGTCAGCGAGTTCCGGCTCAAGCGTTTCAAGGATTCCATGGCGTCTTTGGAAACGGCTCTGAAGAAAAATCCTTACCTGTCCCAGGCGCGGCAGATGCTTGAAGACATACGCGGGCTGATTGGCTCGACCAGCGCGGATGAAGTGCGGGCGGAAATTCCTCCGGTCGAGACAATCGAAATGTTTTCCGGGGCAGAGCGCGATCAAGATCTAGAACAGAGGCGAAAATCTTATTATCCTGAAATTCTTCTGGCGGTGCACTATCCGGAAGAAGGATCCTTGCGGACCACCACACGGCAGATTGTCCGGATTCTCAACCGGGAAGACCTGGAGGCGTTTAGTGAAATGGAAATCGAATACGATTCATTTCACGAGAAACTGCATCTCAACCGGGTGGTCGTTCGGGATGCATCCGGAAAAGTGCTTCGTGACAGCGTGCCGGAAGACTTGTATGTGGTGGATGATTCGGATTCCGGTATGGCCAGTCACAATAAGATTCTTCACATTCCTGTGGCGGGACTTGAGATTGGTTCGACGCTCGAAATCATGTACACCAAGGAGATGAGGGATGAATTTGAAGCATTTCCCTATCAGGAGCTGATTTTGATGCGGGGCGATCCGATCCGCCGCTACCGGGTTGTCCTGACCGGCCGGCTTGAGGATGTCAAGACACGGCATTATAACGGCGTTCGCGAAGAATCGGGTGCGGACAAAAAAATCTGGACGATGGAAAATATTCCGGCCTGGGAGCACATGGATTATCTGCCGGATGTGGAATTTTACCTGCCGATGATCAAGATGGCGCACAGCCGGCTGACGTGGGCCGGATTGGGCGCCGGTTACCTGGAGGAAATCAAGGGACTGTTGCCGGTAGAAAATGCGGTGGCGGAGCAGGCTAAAGAAATTTTGCGCGGAGCAGGCTCGGTTCAGGAAAAGGTTGAGGCCGCAGGTGCTTATATCCGAAGGAACTTTTCGTATAACGCCATTGAATTCGGAGCGCGCGGGATGGTGCCGAAACGTTCCAGCGAATTCCTGCGGGAAAAATACGGTGATTGCAAAGATCATTCCCTGCTCATGCTTCAGATGCTCCGGAGTCAGGGGGTCGAGGCGTATCTGGCGCTTGTGGACACGGACGGTACGATCGAGTCTGAAGTGGCGTCGCTCGATTCCATGGATCATATGCTTCTGTACATTCCCGGCTATGGGCCCAGTCCTTTTGTGGATGCGACGGCCAAACAACTGGAGCCGGGCCTCGTCCCCGAACTTCTGATTGGAAGGCAGGCGCTTGTTCTGGTGCCGGAAGGAGAAAGTTACCTGAAAACCATTGAGGCGCACGAAGCCCTGCGGTCACATTTACATTCAAAACGTGAAATCCGGATCGTCGAAAATGATATGCAGGTATTTGAAACCTTGACGACCCGGGGTTATCTGGCAGCCGATCTGCGCGGCGCGCTGGCCGGTTCGGATCCGGACAAATACCTGGCCTGGTTTCAGCAGGCGCTTTCGAAACGTAACCGGCATTTACAGCTTCAAAAAATTGATATAGAAAATATGGCGGAACCGTCCCTGCCACTGGTGATTCGGATGGAATACCTGCTTTCCAATTCACTTCATCACATCGATGACAAAATGAGCGGAAAGATTCCGGCTTTCTGGGAAGAAATTTTTCTGGCGCTGGAATTTGATGAGAAACGCCCTTATCCATTTGAATTCCAGACGCCTTTTATTTTTGAAAATGAAGTGCTGCTGCATGCCCCGGAAGGGTACGCGTGGCGTCTGAAAGAGACACGGCCGTTCCAGCAGGATTCCCCGTACTTTAAACTGGCCGGCCGGCTGGAAGGCAATTCAAAAACCGTGGGCCTGTCGGCATCGCTTCACCGCCGGGCCGGGCGCTTTGCGGCAGGAGAGTACCGCAAGGCCTATGACGATACGCAGGAAGCGCTTCGCCGTCTGCAGCCGGAACTCATCCTCGAAAAAAGCTGAAATTTCATTTTGTAGGGGTTTTCCCCACAATTTTTAAGGCAAAGCCCTTATTCTTTCTCCCTCCTTAAAATCTATACTGTTCAGGCTTTTTCCCGACAATCGTTTTCATTGATAACAGGATTGACCCGGAATTTTCGAAAGGAGCATCCCGATGCCTTCCTCACCTGCCACACTGGCTGCCGAAGTTGAAGACAAAAGAAGAAATGGAAATGGATCGCTCCAGGGTCATAGCTCTCCCGCCCGCAAAAACCGCATGACACGCCAGAAAGAAGATCTGCGCAAATTACTGCGTGTTGTCAAAGCCGTCCGTCAGGGCGACTTTTCCGTCCGATTTCCGGCTGACGGCGATGACGTCATTAGTGAAATCGGGGAAGTTCTCAACGACATTACGGAAATGAATGAGAACATGGCGAATGAATTCATCCGTGTCAGCCGCATGGTCGGACAGGAAGGTATCATGAGCGAACGCGCCTCGATCGGGGCGGTGAAAGGCGCCTGGGGAACCTGCGTTCAATCCTTGAACAATCTGATTGGCGACCTTGTGCAGCCGACCAATGAAGTGGCCCGCGTTATTACCTCGGTGGCCAAAGGCGATCTTTCTCACAAGATGAATCTGGATATCGAAGGCCGTCCGCTCAAAGGGGAGTTCCTCCGCATCGGCCGCACTGTGAACCTCATGGTGGATCAGCTCTCGTCCTTCGGCGCGGAAGTGACCCGTATGGCGCGCGAAGTGGGAACGGAAGGAAAACTCGGCGGTCAGGCGGTTGTGAAAGGCGTATCGGGGATCTGGAAAGATCTGACGGAGAACGTGAACAGTCTGGCGCGTAATCTGACCGACCAGGTGCGTAACATCGCGAAAGTGACGACGGC
>CAZGID010000174.1:0-5460 GCA_964526065.1 uncultured bacterium | reverse complement strand
AATGCCACGAATGCCGCCCAAGCCCCGAATATGGAAGCGGGAGCTCCGATGAGTGTCCCTGAAGTCCCTGATTTGGACTCCACACAAGTGGTGGGAACGATACATAAGTTAAATCAATTGCAAAGGCTTAATCATGGCGGGGCAAGTTACGGACAAACAGCGGATCAGGTTGCGGATATCTCTCAAATGGCTTCGGGAACGTCTCCGGCCGCCGCAGCGAATATTCCCAATATGGTTCGCCAGCCCGAGCTGCAGGACCAGGTGGGAAGAATCCTTGATGTCAACCGGCAGGTTCAAATGCAGCAGAAGCAGCAGAGCGGCGACCTTCAGAGAATTATTGATACGACACGTCGTCATCAGCAAATGCTGGCAGACCTGCGCCGTGCAGAAAATAAAGAAAATGTGACGGTTTTGGATGAAGAAGAACTTCTTAGGCAGCAGGAAATAAGAATGTCCAACAACCAGAACATTGCACCTTCCCAAGTTGTTAACCGCAAAAGTAACCAGCCGAATCAGGGTTAATTAATCTAGCCGTTATGTCAGTCGTCAGTGGTTTGCAGTCCGATCAAGGCTGCTGCAATTTGCCCCGTCTGTTTTCTCCCGAACAAGATGCTTCCCGCAACCTGGCGCAGTTCTTTTATGCTCGAGTAGCGGTCTATGGAGACCGGAATGCGCTCTTAGTCAAAACCAATAACGGCAGAGTGTATGAATCGATTTCATGGGCGGATTGGGGAAATCATGTCCGGCTTACGGCTTTGGGCCTTCATGCACTGGGCATCAAAAAAGGGGATCGCGTCGGAATTTTTTCTGAAAATAGACCTGAATGGACATATGCCGATCTTGGGGCTCTCTCCCTGGGAGCCATCACTGTCCCTGTATACACAACTTTGGCGATTGACGACATTGCCTATATCGTCGACAACTCAGAATTGCGCGTTCTCTTCGTCTCCTCCGAAGAAAAGGGACGAACCGCTGAGGCATTGCTGCAGCGTTGCTCGTCATTAGAAGCGGTTGTCGTTTTTGATTCATTTCAAACTAGTAATAAATGTATTCATTCCCTTGAGAGTCTGTTGGATAAAGGCAGGCTGAGCGATCTCAATAATAGTGATTTTTTTGAGACAAGGCTCCTTCCATCTGCCGGCCCCCAGGATCTGGCGACGATTATTTATACTTCGGGTACGACGGGACGTCCCAAGGGAGTTATGCTTAGTCATGGGAATTTTATTCAAAACTATCTCGGTTCCCGTGAATCCATTCGCGTCCGTGCCGATGACATCGCGCTTTCTTTTTTACCTCTCTCCCATGTCTTTGAAAGGATGGCCGGATACTATTTCATGCTGGGACAGGGTGCCAGCATTGCCTACGCTGAAAGCATGCAAAAAGTGGCCGAAGATATCGTTGAAGTCCGGCCGACAGTCGCCGCCGCCGTACCTCGGTTTTACGAAAAAATATATGCCAAAATCCAGGAGCAGGTAAGCGCAAAGCCGCCGATGGTTCAGCGAATGTTTGCCTGGGCGGTTGAGACCGGAAAAAGAATTTCACAGATACGTAAAGAAAAATCCAGGCTGTGCCCTGGTGATCAGGTTGCTGCCTTTGTCGCCGATCGTCTTGTCTTCAAGAAAGTGCGTGAAAGGTTGGGGGGCAGAATCCGTTTTTTTATATCGGGCGGCGCACCGCTTTCGCGTGAGCTGGGCGAGTTCTTTTATGCGGCTGGTATTACCATTCTTGAAGGCTATGGATTGACGGAAACATCGCCCGTTATTGCCGTGAACACAGAAGAGAACCTCCGTTTCGGAACCGTGGGAAAAATGTTAAAGAATGTCGAGGTGAAAATTGCAGCGGATGGGGAGATTTTAACGCGGGGCCCCTGTGTTATGCAGGGGTATTATAAGAATGAAACAGCAACCCGTGAAGTCATCGATCCTGGCGGATGGTTTCATACCGGAGATATCGGCGTTATCGATGAAGATGGCTTTCTTAGAATCACAGACAGAAAAAAGGACATCATCGTCACTTCCGGCGGCAAAAATATTGCACCTCAGGAAATCGAAAAGAAAATTCTTTCCGATAATTTATTTGCTCAAGTGGTGATCTTGGGGGACAAACGCAATTTTCTTGTGGCGCTTATTGTGCCCAATACTGATCAGGTTCAAGCCATGACCCGGGAAAAAGGGATTGAATCAATGCCCTATGGGGCACTCCTGAGACATGAGGTTATTGTCAAGGAAGCGGAGAAGCGGCTGCGGGAGAAAACTTCGCACCTTGCCGCCTATGAACAGATCAAATATTTTACGCTCTTGGAAAATGAATTTTCATTGGCTTCTGGAGAATTGACCCCCACGCTAAAGATTAAAAGACGGGTCGTGATGGCAAATTACGAACCTTTGATCGAATTCCTGTATAAGACGGGTGCATCTTTGAACCGGCCTGCGCCGTCCTGCCTGTTTCCGCCTCAATGATGCATTCAGAAGAAAGTTTGATTCAGACTCGAGACAATCTCAAACTGTATTGCCGGCTTATTCGCCATCCGCAGCCGCGTGGAAGACTGATAGTTTGTCATGGGCATGGAGAGCACACCGGCCGCTATCTTGAATTTTCTGATTATGCGACTGCGGCGGGACTTTCTGTGGCTTTATTCGATTACCGGGGCCATGGCCGGTCTGAGGGACCGATTACCTATGTCCGCAGTTTTGAAGACTATATTGATGATCTTTCGTGTTTTTTTGAATTCGTAGAAAAAAATTTGCCCGGACCGGGAAAGCCGATCCTTTATGGAAACAGCCTCGGTGGATTGCTTGGACTGCATTGGGCGGGAAGGAATGCGAATCGGGTGGAGGGGCTTATTTTTTCGGCTCCTTGTTTCGGTCTCCGCCTGCCGGCTTTTGTCATTGGGCTAAACCGCTTTTTTAGCCGTCTTTGTCCCGGTTTGGTCTATAAAAACCCTGTTTACCCGCCTTATTTGACGCATGACGTGGAAGAAATGGCCAAGTACCGGCGGGATCCTCTGATCCGACGCCGAATAACCGCCCGTTTGCTGGACGAAATGATTCGATATGCGGCAAAGGCCCAGAGCGGAAACTGGCAATTCTCCTGTCCGGTTTTTATGCTGGTCCCGGCAATGGAGAAGGTGGTGGACCCTGAGGCCGCAAAACGTCTTTTTGACAATATCCAGGCCCCTCAGAAAAAGTGGTATTTCTTTCCGGGTTTTTATCATGAGATCTTTCATGAGGCGGAACGAAATAAAGCATTCGCTGCTCTTCAGGAATGCTTTACCGAATTGACCAAGGGGTTTCCGAGCTCGTAAATTCCCCATGCCAGGTGCGGCAGTTTTGTGTATAATGCCCCCTTCGGTTTTTTGATTATCCCGGGCCCGTAGCTCAGTTGGGAGAGCGCATCGTTCGCAACGATGAGGCCACCGGTTCGACCCCGGTCGGGTCCACCAAGCTTTAAGTGCACTTTTTAGCCCCGTTCAGAACCCCTCTGACGGGGCTTTTTTTTTCACCATTTTCCCGGCATTTTTTACTAAAAATTTTCCTCGAACTTACCAGTTTTTTGTCCCGTTCCAATTTTGCCCCATACCTGCCATTTATGTAAGTAATTAATATATAAAGAGTTAAGAGATTATTATAAACAGATAAATATATTAAAAAAGTCTTGTCGGTAATTTGACTACAAGAAAGTCATCGGGTACGCTTTATTTTAGTTCGAGCTATGAATTGCTCGAAGTCACCGCGGACCGACCCAGTTCGGTCTACAACAGTAGGGACGGCAAAAGAATGATTGAATGGCAGAAACCTAAGGCGAAGCCGTGGCTTGGCTTGATAGCACTGATAACCGCAGTGCTCTTCATTTTCTCGGATATAGCCTACGCCGAGGGAGTTCAGGTTCTTCAGTCCAGCGCCTCTTCTGCCCGTCTTGCCGACGATGTCCTCAACGGTAATAAGAGCAATTCCTCCATTCTCGATGAATTCCACCTGGCTGATTCCATTGGGCAGATCAAGAGCAGCTACCAGGGAAGCCGGGACCGCATCGTGGTTCATATTCAGGATGCGCACGTCAATGAAGAGGCGCAGCGCAATATTGCCAATATTCTGGACTATTTTGCAGAGCATCATAAATTGAGCCTTGTCAGCCTGGAAGGTGCCGAGGGAGAGCTCTTTACCGAGGTCTTTTCCTTTTTCCCAAACCGGGAAGCCCGCCGTAATGTCGCAGATTATTTTCTGCGTGAAGCCCGTTTAACCGGTCCGGAATATCTGGCGATTGTGAACCGGCCTAATCTCACTCTTTATGGAGTAGAAGATCGGGAGATCTATGAAGAAAACCGCCGCGCCTATGTGGAATCCATGGATTTTAAAGCCCAGAATGAGGAAATCTTGGCGCGGCTCGAAAAGGTGCTGGATGACGTCAGTCGTTTCGTGTTTTCTGATGAGCTTCGCGAATTGAACCGCCGCCGCTCAACATTTCAAGAGGGTGGTCGTGAACTGGTTCTGTATGTCCGCTATCTGATCGAGACGGCTAAAAGCCAGAACATGTCTATCTACGATTATCCCGGTATGCATTCTCTGCTTGAACTGGTGGAATTGGAAGGGGACATCAACTTCGAAAAAGCCGAGGAGGAAATGGATGGTTTAATCGGCGATCTTAAAAAGCTCATTTCTCGCGAAAAACTTTCCCGGTTTTTGACCAATTCGGTCCAGTTTCGCATGAAGAAGATGAAGCGCGTGGATTACTACGGCTACCTCGAAAGCGAAGTGCGCAATCTGCCGGATGCCCGCAACGGCGATGAGCTTTTGCAGGAGAAATACGAGAATGTCTTGAAATACCTTCGTTATATGCGGCTGTATGATGAAATTGGCTTGAATATTTTTGATGAAATTGAAGCGCTGGAAAAGAATATCAAAAATAAACTTTTCCGTTCACAGGACGAGGTTCAGCTGGACCGTCTTTATCGCGTGTTCGAGATTTACCGCCGGATGTTTGATTTTACTTTGACCGTACAGGATGCTGACTTCTTTTATAACTATCGTCAGGATTTCAAATCCGCGAGCTTCACCGAGTTTCTGTCACCGCTTTTGCAGAAGTACCATTTTTCGTATGGACTGCCGTCCCGAATGGAACTTCTCGATCGGGATCTGCCGCGAATCGAGCGGTTTTATTCTGCAGCTCTGAAGCGCGACCGGATCCTGATCGAAAAAGCGGTGCAGAAAATGGAAAAGGACGGCACCGACATTATGGCTATCGTTACGGGCGGATTTCATACCCCTGGTATTGAACGCTATCTGCGTGAGAATGATTATTCTTACCTTGTCATCATGCCCCGGATTACCACGCAGATTGACGAACAAAAGGAATCCCAGCTTTATGAAGATGCGAGGCGGCAAAAGCCGCTTCCGCTTGAAAAGATCGTGGTTGAATCTTTTTTTCCCGTGCAGAGCGGGAAGCTGGATGATCCTCATTTTC
>CAZGID010000173.1:0-5494 GCA_964526065.1 uncultured bacterium | reverse complement strand
GAGATCGCTGGCCGCCTTGCAGTGGTCGCCGGCCAGGATACCCAGACCGCCGGAGTAGATCGGCAGGCTCTCGTGCAGGCCGTACTCGGCGCAGAAGTAGGCCACCAGGTCGGTCTGCGGGTCGAAGCGGCCGACCGTCCCGGGTTGCTGCATGTGATCACACGTCTTCTGGCCGAGGAAAACATTAATATCGGGCATAAAAGCACGGTAGATACGGAAGGCTATGACAGCCGCATTGGTTTGCGCGTGGTCGACACCTTTGCGCTCGATATCAATGGCCGCCGCCTGCCGGGCTCTGTTCAGCGCCGCATCATGAGAAAACTTAACCGTCTTTTAAACCAGCCCCGCATTACGGAAGCGTCTTTTCGCTCCGAGGCGCGGGAAAGCGAAGAAAATAGGCTGCTCGAAAGTGCTGTACAGTGGTATGAGGCCCTTCGTTTTCTGAGGACGGACCGTGATCTGCCCCAGGCATTGTCCACGGGGGCTTACCCTCGAGCGCTCAGACAGGCAAGCAGGGCCGGACTGATCCCCGCACCGACTCAGATGAATACCGAAGGGGAGCTGAATGCGCTGGAAGAGGCGTCCCAATGGAATACCTATGCTGCCCGGCTTTATGAGGCTTATGAGGAGGGAGATATTGATGCGTCCCTGGCCGCCGCCGGAGTGAAAAAAGTACTGGCTCATTTGAAACAGCGGAATTTGTACGACGCGAGAGCCGATTTCATGAAACTGGTGGGGTGGGAAATTCAAAATCCTGTTCTGGAACCGAAAGAACGTGAGCAGGTTTTGGATTTTGTTGATAAGTATACCTGGCTGGATGGAAATTTAAAGATACTGGAATCCGCCTTCGATCGGGAGCTTGTCAGACGCGAATATGTCGAGCGCCAAGTCCGTATTCTCCTGAATAATCCGTCGAGCACCCTTTTTCCCGATATTGCGCGACTCGCCCTTCGGCTGGAGCTCATCAGTATGGAAGAGGCGAAATCAAAAGTGCGTGAAGCGCTTAAGGCCTTGAGCGAAACGAATGTATGGGATGCACGGCATATGCAGGCGATTTCGCTCGCTCTGGATTGGAAATTGATCCGGAGGAGTGATGCCAGGAAACGTGTGCAGCAGACGATTGACGGTATTGTCATGGCGTCAAAATCTGAAAGCAAAAATCGTGTCCTTGCAGCCATTGATGCCATCGTCGATCTGGATTTGCTTGAGGATGACGAAATGGCGGAAATTCTGCAAACACTGCAGCCGCCGTCTTTAGCCGGTTACTCTCCTGCGTACGGCATGGAAGGCCGGCAGAATGCGCTGGAAATCTATGGGCTCGTTTTCGCGTTGTTATTGGATCGCGGAAAACTGAGCGTGGAAGAAAGTCGCGAGATGCTGGAGAAAATAAAAAACTCCGGGGGAAGACAGAGCATTTATATCGCTGCGTTTCAGACTGCTCTGGATTATGAAATTTTCAGTGCCGAAGAAGTGCTTGAAAAGCTTGCCGGAATGAAAAAATCAACCAGGCCGCAGGATTACATAGAGACGGTTAAAAAGGCATATGAATGGGGCTATGTGGATAAAGCATGGGCCCGGCGGGAATTCAGAAGTTTGCTTGGTCAGGATTATTGGATGATGGAATTTGATGAGGGTGAAGGCCTTCTGGACGATGACGCTTATGCGGAGCTTTTGTTGAGCGGAATGGAACTTGGTTTATTTACGGACAGGAATATCCAGCAAGGGCTGGAGGTGCTAAAAAATCACAAGGCCTGGGCATCCCTTTCTGCCGTGCTGGCCCAGTCATTTAACGGTTTGATGGCTTCTCGAAGTCGAAATAACTTCTTTGAAGATCAGCTGAATCGGGCGCAATCCTTAGCGGTCCCCGCTGCTTACTATCTGAATCTGATCCGGCTTTCGCGTGCCGCGGGGATGGCGGAAAGTGGATCCGATAACCTGGCAGGCAATGGAAGAAAGCTGCTGCAACGAATCTCAGACGCCAATGCCGTGGCAGCGGGTCATCAGCAAATCGATTTCGAAAGTATGGCGATGCTCGATTCGGCGGGCGTGGCGGCTCTTCAGATAATTTCTGAACCCCTGGCCCGGCAGGTGATTTCCAACCGGATCGACCGGGGCTTTCTGCCGCTATTGGAAGAAGAAATCCGAACAGCGGCGCGCCTCCGTCCGGAATACGTCATGGTTTTACGCCGTTTTTATCAGGGATCCGGAAAAGAGCATATTTCCTCTCCGGACTTTTTCTTTCAGCTGATCGGATTCGTTCTCGCGTATCAAAGCCTTGGCATCGGTCGCGAATTGGATGCATTGTTGCAGCAGGGCGGGAATGCTCCTGAAATTTCCGAGCGGCTGGGACGCCGGATGATTGAAGAAATGGCGGGTCAACTTGAACTGGACGTCGACATCAATGAGGTCACGACAGTTCTGGAAGAATGGGATTTGAATTATTTCGGACTTTTGATTTCGACCCAGCAGTATTGGGAGGAGGATAAGGATTATTTCAAGGCGGTCCTGCGATTTTCACTGGAAGGCCGTTTTCGGGCCTTGGTGGATCCCGATCGCTTCGAGGAAATCGATCTTGATGCATTGGACGTCGATACGGCCAATACGGTGGAGCGGATTCAGGAACACAACCGGAATTTGATAGAAGAGGCGGAACGTCAGCGCATTCCGGCGGAGGCGCTGCTGAATCCCGGAAAAACAATCGAACCCGTTTCTCTGCCGGGCCGTATCGTTCCGGTCCGAAAAGTGGATGCTTTACGCGAGCTTCATCGAAAATATGCAGCTTTTTCGGCATGGGAAGCGAATGAAATTGAGGAGGATTCCCGCTGGAATGCCGGGAATTTTATCCCGCAGTGGCGTCTGTTTTTTGAGGGGCCGGAAAGCCGGATTCCGCAAAGTCAGGGAATGATCCAGACGCTGGATCAACTCTCGGATCTGGAAGAACATGTGAAGCAGTATCAGAAGCAGTTTGCCGGCCGTGTGCCCGAGCCGGTTGCGGATCTGGCCGCGGCGTTGAAGAAAAGCGGAAGGCTGGCAGCCGGTGAAGCCCTGGAGGAGGAAACCGGTCGAACGCGCATTGTTTTCTGGAACCGAATGCCCGGACGCGATGCGTTTCTGGGAAATTGTGTCGGAAGCTGCACATCGCTTGGGTCTAATGCCATTGCCATCTTTGAGTTCTTGCTGGATGCCGGGACGCAATATGTTTTATTGGAGGACGAGAGCGGGAATGTGAAGGGTTATGCCCGGTTTTTCTTTTATCTGGATGAAAACGACAAAGCCGGCCTTTACGTGGATTCCATTGACGGCAATATTTCGGCGGATCATCGCAAAGCGATGCTCGATTTCATTCGCCGCTATGCTGCCGGAATCCGGATTCCAAAGACGCGGGTACTGGACCGAACCGAACAGGGAGTAGCGGCCAAACTTGGCGATGCATTGACGCGTCATTATTTTCATCACTCAAATCTGGAAATCCCTGCTTCTTCAACTTCAAGGTCCGAAAGCCGGTCGATGACCGAAGTGCTCGAGAAAAATTTACGTGCCTGGGTCGAGTCAAATGGTGTGCTGGAATGGGATGCAGGCGAACGGTATGCCGTGACGGAAGCCGGTACGTTTCAGGCTGAAATGGTCTGGGATGAAGATGACTTTACCAATCAGGTGGTGATTCGGCCGCAAAACATGGATGCGTTTGCCGACCGCGATGTGATTCAGGGAAGTCCCGATCAGGTGGTCCATTTGCCGCGCGGCATATTGGGGCTTCTGGAGTTCCGCTTCCGGATCCAGGATGGAGAACCACTCCTGATCCTCAATACGGTACAGCCGGGCGATGGTTACCGGAATATCAAAGATAAACACCGTCTGCGCCTGGATCGCTGGCGCCAGCTGGCAATCTCCCGGATTGCGGCATGGACGCAGGAAAATAATGTTCGTCTTTATGCGATCGGACCGGATGCGGCCCGGATCTGGTATGGCAATCAGATGAGTGATTTCGAAGTTGAAACGAACTACATCAAGCCTTTTGAATCTAATGATTGGAATTTAGCCGGGGATCTGGAAATTGAAGGTGAGATTTACCGGCTGGAATCCACGGGGGAGTTGATGGGGCAGCCCATCCGCCAGTGGTATGTATACGGCGCCGCCGAACTTGATGAAGTTCGCCCCGAAGCCCGGATAAAAGACTGGTTCAGATCTCCTTCGCGGGAGGAATTATTGGACGACTTTCGGTGGAGCCTCGCTGCCTGGCGTATTGAATTAATTCTGGAGCATGGGCTCCGAAGCCGTCCGCGCCTGGACGAATTGGCGGCACAGGGGAAACTTGAGCCGCCAGCAAAAATAAAAGCATTGGCTGAACAGCTTGGTCTGTCTTTAAACAATCTTGTTTATCGGCCCAGTGCCGATGCCGTGACCAATCCCGAAGCTTACGCGCAGGGCGGAAGAGGCGCTTTGATGGTGGTTCAAGAGGCGATCGGAGAAAGGCTTTATACCAGTGTCCAGCGGTCAAAGAGCGACGGCCGCGGTGATCAGTATCATCGAGACAATCTTCAACAGTTTGCGGACGGGTTGGTACGGGGAAATCAGGGTGGGGCTGACCGCTCACCATCTTTTGTCATCATCGAACAGAATGATATTGCCAGCAATGAAATAGCCAATGAAACGGAAGATGTTCTTAACGAACGATTAGAAAATGCCGCGATGATCCTGGCCAGTACTGAAAAGACGATAGCGCAGATTGACCAGGAAAGTTTGCCTCATCAGATTGACTCTCCCGGTTCAGTATACGGATTTGATCAAATTGATTCGGAACAGATTGAGGCTGTTTATTTAAAGGATGTCTTTGCTTCAGAAATCGTTAAGCGGCTTCCGAGAAAGTTCAGAAAAAAGGTGAGAAGCGTTTCTCAAACCGTTCGCCGCGATTTTCAGGGAAAAATACTCGAAAGGCCGCTTTGGGAAGAAGCGATTACTGAAGATTTGATGAAGCGATATCCTTTCCAAGAAGCGGAGCGTTGGAAGGATCAAAACCGGACTTGGATGCTTCATGGAACGCGTTTGCCCTGGCCGAGTGAACTTGCCCGGCCTGAAGCGCGGGAGAACGAACCGGAAATTTTAAAACAGGTGCGAGTCAGTTCTATTGATGATTTCGATCAGCGGGTTAAAGGCTGGCAGCGGGGTACCGTGAGATTGATCGATAAGGCGATGTTCGTAGATATGTTCGACGAGCGGTCCGAAGGCGGAAAAATGATCACGATCGACCTTCGAAGTGCGGTGGATGTGACGGAGATTATTCGCGGACGTCCCTCCGAATGGTTTACCGGCGGTATGCGGTCTCCGGCGCAGTGGCTGGAAGCGGGTGAAAATCATGAGCTGGAGATTCAGTTGCAGCGCCGGCCCGTTAAAACAGAAGACGTCGACACGTATGAGTATACCCTGAGCGGTTCTTATATTCGGCCGGAAGCGCGCTCGGAGATGACGGAAACATGTTAGAATTTGTATCAACGTG
>CAZGID010000172.1:0-5523 GCA_964526065.1 uncultured bacterium | reverse complement strand
ACGCATACCGGATTTTCGATCGCTTCGACAATTCTTTCGTTGTGAATGCGGCCGAATTTTATTTTGAAAATCCCGCAGAAGAAGCCGGTGAAGGTGGATTTCGCGTGGATCTTCAGTACGGCACCGACGCCGGTATTGTGCTGGGCGACGGTTTGGGCGGTGACAGTGTCGACCTTCAGCAGGCCTATGTGGAATATATTGCTCCGCTTGGTATCTTTGAAGGCAATGACATTCTGCCCGATCAGATTCATGTCAAGGCCGGTCGTTTTGTGACGCTTGCTGGTCTGGAAGTTATTGAAGCCCCGGATAACTGGAATATTTCGAGATCCTTTGCGTTTGGTCTCGCCATTCCGTTTACACACACCGGTGTTCGCACCAACTTCGGGCTCTTCAATGACTATTTTGACGTCTATTTAGGCGTTAATAACGGTTGGGATACGCCGACTGAAACCAACGGAGACAAGACCCTCGAATTCGGTCTTGGTTATGAACCGCTGGATAATGTCTCCGTTTTTCATGCCTGGTACTGGGGCAATGAAAATGCAGATGGAGCGGGCGCTGGAAACCGCTTCCTGTGGACCAACGTGGTCACCTGGGATGTGACAGATAAGCTGTCGATCATGGGAGACTTTGATTGGGGACATGAGGGCGAAACCACGGTTGGTACTTCTGCCGACTGGTTCTCGCTTGCCGCCTATGCTCGTTATCAGTTCACGGATCGTTTCTCCGTAGCAGCTCGCTACGAGATTTTCGTGGATAACGGTGCGTTCCGCACACCGCTTGCTGCTACAGCCGGCGTTCGTGGAACGGGTGGTACCGTGGATCGCATCTGGGGCCACACCTATACGGCTGAATACAAACTGACCGACGACTTGATCGCGCGCGGCGAAATTCGCCATGATCAGGCCAATGATGATAATATCATCGGCGTCAGTGAGAGCAGTCAGGTGACCGCTGCTGCGCAGTTGATTTACGTGATTTAATTATCACATTCAGTTTTACAGAACCCCGGTCTTCGGACCGGGGTTCTTTTTTTCTTGACACTCCCCGTAACCCCGCTAAACTAAAAAACCTATGCACAAGCCCACACATAAGGCAGCCCTGCTACTTCTCGTAATTCTCGTGTGTACTTCCTGCGCAAAAGGCAAAGGTCCGGAACAGTTTTATTTTGGGAGTTATTCCGAGGCCGAGAAATTTTATAACAAAGGGCAGTATGAGCGCGCGATTGAGGAATACCAGAAGTACATTGATGAGAATCCGGAAGGGAATTTGGCAGTTATTTCTCAGTATTACATTGCCAAAAGCCATGCCGCCCTCGGTAATTTCGATCAAGCCCGAAAGATTTACGAGACGATTATCCAGCAGTATCCTGACCTCGTTTGGGCCAATTTTTCCCGCACTCAGTTGAAAGAACTCGATAAACAGGCCGCTACCGCCTGAGTTCTTGCCTATTCTGCTATAATTACATTGAACCGTGGATGATCGCCCGCCGTAAGGCGGGAGGAAAGTCCGAGCTTCACAGGGCAGCGTAGTGGGTAATTCCCATCCTTCTCTTGGCGGAGAAGCGGATTAGAGCCACAGAGACGAGTCCGGCGGTGACCGAGCAGGTTATCCCGGGGTGAAACGCGGCAATCTCTACGTGAAGAAAGGCCAAATAGGGCGAAGCTTCGGGAAGCGGCCCGTCTTCTCTTTTGCTTCGGCAAAGGACTTCGCCGGGTAGGCCGCCAGAGATCTCTCCGCTTGCGCGGATCCGGCTTTTTCCGGAAAGTAATTGGGATCCAAGATGGATGATCATCACGCCTTAAGTAGGCGACAGAACTCGGCTTATAGCGGTTCAAAAAGCAAAGGCGGGTCTTCGGGCCCGCCTTTGTCTTACCATCCGGCTTGACAAAGCGGCTGACATTCAGTACAGTTACCAAAATTTTTAACCTTTTAAGTCAATGCCGTGACATTGATAAAGGGATCCATGACACAGTTCTGCTACATACAGACACCGTCCAGCTCCGCTTACCAGCGGAGCTTTTTTTTTGGGTGTAATCATGGCTCCTGAACGGAAATTATTGAGCGGGGAAGAGATCAAGAAGACGCTTACCCGGCTGGCCCATGAGGTGCTTGAAAAAAATGCCGGATCTGCGGATAAAATCGTTCTCGTCGGCATCCGGACCTGCGGGGTTTTTCTGGCAGAGCGCTTGCAGGCACTCATTCAGGAAATTCATGGCAAGCCGGTGCCTCTCGGTGTACTCGATATCACCCTTTATCGTGATGACCTCATTGAAGTCGGTCCTAATCCCTTAATCCGTGAGACCCGGCTGGATATTGATCTGGAGGACCGAATTGTGGTTCTGGTTGACGATGTTCTTTATACCGGCCGCACCGTGCGGGCGGCTCTTTCCGCACTGACAGATTATGGGCGTCCCGAAGCCGTTCGGCTGGCCGTCTTAATTGACCGTGGGCATCGTGAATTACCTATCCGGGCCGATTATGTGGGAAAAAATGTGCCAACCGCTCAGAACGAGGAAGTTGTTTTGCGCATGCAAGAGCGGGATGGCGTTGATGAAGCGGTTATCCGCGAAATAGGTGCCGCATGAAGAACTGGGTGCGGAAAGATTTACTGGGGCTGAGAGATTTGAGCCGGGAAGAAATCGAGTTCATCCTGGAAACCGCCAAGTCGTTTCGTGAAGTCTCGCTGCGTCCTGTTAAAAAAGTGCCGGCGCTAAGAGGCAAAACGATTGCTAATCTTTTTTATGAACCCAGCACCCGGACCCGGGTTTCGTTTGAGCTTGCAGAAAAGCGGTTAAGTGCGGATACCATTCATATCGCCGCCGCGACTTCCAGCGTGGTCAAGGGAGAAACACTTAAGGATACGGCGCATAATATTGAATCGCTGAAAATAGATTTGCTGGTTCTACGGCACCCTTCTTCCGGAGCTCCGCACCGGCTGGCACCTTACCTGAAAGCCAGTGTTGTCAATGCCGGCGACGGGATCAATGAACATCCCACCCAGGCGTTGCTTGATATGTTTACCGTGCTGCAGAAAAAGGGAAAAATTGAAGGTTTGAAAATCAGTTTTATCGGAGATCTTTTGCACAGCCGTGTAGCCCGCTCGAATATCTGGGGACTGACAAAGATGGGGGCGCGCGTCACGCTATGTGCGCCTAAAACACTGCTGCCTCCCGAAGTGGAACGGCTGGGGGTGAATGTCACAACAAATCTGCGGGAAGCGGTGCGTGATGCGGATGTCATTAATCTGCTTCGAATTCAACTGGAGCGGCAGGCTCAGTCGTTTTTCCCGAGCATTCGTGAATATGCGAATTCCTATCAAATTAATCCGGAGATTCTGAAGGAAGCGCGCCCTGATGTTCTGATCATGCACCCCGGGCCCGTCAATCGCGGGATTGAAATCACCAGTGAGGTTCTAGACGGCCCGTATTCGGTGATTCTGGATCAGGTGACGCACGGTATTGCGGTGCGCATGGCCGTTCTTTATCTTTTGTCGGGTGCCAGACGGGAGGAAGGGAAATGAATATTTTAATTCGCGGCGCGTTTTGGATTGATCCGGCTCAGGATAAAAAAGTTTCAAAGTATCCCGTTCGGGATATTCGTATTTGTGACGGAAAAATTGCCGAGATCGGAAGTCAACTGAAAGAAAAAAAGGAAGAAGAAATCATTGATGCGGCGGGATTATATATGATGCCCGGTCTCGTGGATCTTCATTCGCATTTTCGCGAACCTGGCTTTGAATCCAAAGAGACAATTTATACCGGCGCCCGTGCAGCCCTGCGGGGCGGTTATGTTGCTTCCGTTTCGATGCCGAATACGAATCCGCCGTGTGACCAGCAAAGTGTCATCGATAATATTCTGAGAAAGGCCAGGGAAGTTCCTTATAACATTTTCCCCTGCGGCACGATTAGTAAGAAGCGGGAGGGGAAAGAACTTTCGGAAATGGCGGATCTCAAAGCGGCCGGCGTTGTGGCGGTCAGCGATGACGGGGATTGGGTTCAGGATTCGCTGTTGATGCGCAGGGCCATGGAATATGCTTCCATGCTGGGGTTGATTGTGATGAGCCACTGTGAAGATAAACGGCTTTCGGCGGGCGGGTTCATGAATGAAGGGCTCGTTTCCACCCGGCTTGGTTTGCACGGGATTCCAGCGGCCAGTGAGAATGTTGCTGTGGCGCGCGATATTGAATTGGCCCGGTTGACGGGTGCGCATTTACATGTCTGCCATATTTCGACCGCACGGTCGGTTGAGCTGGTTCGCCGCGCCCGGGAAGATGGAATGCATATCACGGCCGAGGTAACGCCGCACAATTTGATCCTGACGGATGAGGCGGTGGAAGGTTATAACACGAATTGCAAAATGTACCCCCCGCTGCGCACCCAACAGGATATCGATGCGATCCGCCAAGGATTGAAGGATGGCGTGATTGACTGTATCGCAACGGATCACGCGCCGCATACGGATGAGGATAAAATGGCGGAATTTGACCAGGCGCCTTTTGGGACGCTTGGGCCGGAAACGGCTTTGCCGGCGGTGGTGACAGCGCTGTATCACAATGGAGACTGGAGTTTGGCCGAAATTGCCCGGTATATGGCATTGGCGCCTGCGCAGATTCTGGGGCAGACGGAACGGTTCGGCACGATTCGCGAGGGAATGGATGCCAATCTGCTTCTATTTGATCTGGATGCAGAGTGGGCCGTGTCCCGCCAAGACTTTTCCTCCAAGTCGCGAAATTCTTGTTTTCTTGGACAGCCGGTGAAGGGAAAGGTCAAGATGACATTCTGTTCCGGCCGCAAATGGATATTTGATCGGGAGGCGGTGAAATAATGAAAGCGTATCTGGCACTTGAAGACGGACTGTTTTTTGAAGGTGAAGGCGTTGGATACGAGGGAGAGGCTTTGGGCGAGGTCGTATTCAACACCTGCTTGACCGGGTACCAGGAAATTTTAACAGATCCTTCCTACAAAGGTCAGATTGTGACCATGACGTATCCGCATATCGGTAATTATGGAATTAATGCGGATGATAATGAATCCACTCTGCCTTGGGTTGAAGGGTTTGTCATTCGGGAATTGAGTCCGGTTGTCAGTAATTATCGGGCGGCGATGTCGCTCGATGAATACCTTAAAAAGCACCGGCGTGTCGGAATTCAGGGTGTGGATACGCGAAAGCTGGTGCGTCATTTACGTGATCAGGGCGCCAAAAAAGGAATTATTTCGACTGTGGATGGCGATCCCGAACGGCTGGCGAAGAAAGCGCGCGAGTCGGCGGATATTGTCGGCCGGGATCTCATCCGTGAGGTGACTTGCCAGGCGCCTTACGAATTTAATGAAACGCTGCCGACCGAATTCCAGTGGGGGCAGGTGCGACCGCCGAAATACCGGGTAGTTGCCGTTGACAGCGGAATCAAGAAAAACATTCTTTTTATGCTGCGGCAGCATGGTTTTGAAGTGACGGTTGTTCCGGCTTCGATGAAGGCGGAAGAAATTATGAAAATCAAACCGGATGGGCTCTTTCTTTCAA
>CAZGID010000171.1:0-5530 GCA_964526065.1 uncultured bacterium | reverse complement strand
AGTCTTCAAATTTTTCATCATGGCATTGATGTGAATACCGCCCTTATGGGCAAAAGACGAACGTCCCGTAAACGGCTGATTATTCTGCATCGGCATATTGCAGACTTCCGCCACATAATGAGAAAGCGCTGTCAACTCGCGCAGCTTGGCCGCCGAGAAACAGCGGCGGTTCATTTTCAACTGCAGAATCGGAATGATGCTGACCAGATTGGCATTGCCGCAGCGTTCACCATAGCCATTGATCGTGCCCTGGACCAGGACGCACCCTTCCCCAACCGCTTGAATCGAATTCGCCACCGCCACTTCGCTGTCGTTATGACAATGAATCCCCAGCGGGACCTTGACGGACCGGCGGACCCGCACAATGGCCTGCCGGATTTCATGCGGCAAGCTTCCGCCATTGGTGTCGCAAAGCGTAATATTGGACGCCCCTGCACGCGCCGCCTGTTGCAGTGTCTTGATCGCATATTCGGGATTGGCCTTGAACCCGTCAAAGAAATGTTCGGCATCATAAATCACTTCGCGGCGCTTGGACTTCAAAAAGGCCACGGATTCGTAAATCATCTGCAGGTTTTCTTTCAATGACGTCCGGAAAACATCCGTCACATGCAAATCCCACGATTTTCCAAAAATGGTCACGGTCCGGCAGCCGGCTTCAATAAGCGCTTTCAGATTCGTATCTTCGCTGGCCTTGGTGTGAGCGCGGCGCGTCGACCCGAAGGCTGCAAGCTTGGAACGCCGGATTCCGGCCTTGCGGATCTCCTTGAAAAACGCCATGTCCTTGGGATTGGAGCCCGGCCAACCGCCCTCAATATAATGAACTCCGAAGCGGTCCAGACGCTGCGCAATGGCAATCTTGTCCTGTAAAGACAAACTGATTCCCTCAAATTGCGTTCCGTCGCGAAGCGTCGTGTCGTAAATCAGAACCTGTTTCATTTTTTCTTTTTCCGTCGCTTTCCCAGGCCGAATTCGGCATGCAGCGTTTTTAAAGCTTCTCTTCCCTTTTTTCCGTCCACCACACAGGAAATCTTGATCTCGGAAGTGGAGATCATATCAATGTTGATTTTCTTTCTTGCCAGAGCCCCGAACATCCGGGACGCAATACCGGCATGAGAACGCATTCCGACGCCGACAACGCTGACCTTGGCGATGTTCTTGTCGCAAGCCATACTGCGGGCCCGCATCGTTTTGGTCACACGCTTAACCACCGGCATCACGCGCGGCAAGTCACTCTTGAAAACCGTAAAAGAAATATCCGTCGTCTTGGTTTCGGTTTTGTTCTGAATAATCATATCGATATTAATATTGGCATCGGCAATCGTTTTAAACAGTTTGGCCGCCACACCGGGACGGTCCGGAACTTTAAAAAACGTGATTTTGGCTTCATCTTCAGCCAGAGCCACACCGCTGACAACGACCTCTTCCATTTTTCTCGTCTCCTTTGTAATCAGGGTTCCTTCGCGGAGGTTCCGCGAATTGCGGACATAAATGGGGATATTGTATTTTTTCCCTACTTCAACCGACCGGGAATGCATCACCTTGGCCCCAAGCGCCGCAAGCTCCAGGATTTCATCATAACTGATCGCATCGATTTTCTGCGCATTCGGAACAATGCGCGGATCGGCAGTATAAATTCCGTCCACATCGGTATAAATTTCACATTGCTTGGCGCCAAGCGCAATCGCGAGCGCCACCGCTGTCAAATCCGAACCGCCGCGTCCGAGCGTTGTAATTTCACCCGTCGGCGTCCTGCCCTGAAAGCCGGCCACAATCACCACTTGCCGCTGCTTCAGCGCGTTCAGAATCCGCTCATTATTAATTTTCCGGATTCTTGCCTTTGTATGAAAGCGGTCCGTAATAATGCCGACCTGCGGTCCCGTAAAAGAAACGGCCTTCCCTCCGAGGTGCATGATCGCCATTGCCAGAAGCGCAACCGAAACCTGCTCCCCGGTGGAAAGCAGCATGTCCATTTCGCGCTCACTGGGGTTGGTGGTGATTTGAGAGGCCAGTTCCAGCAATTCATCGGTCGTGTCTCCGAGCGCCGAAACCACCACCACAACACGATGTCCCTTTCTCGCTTCATTATAGACACGTTTCGCGACGTGCTTGATGCGTTCCGCATTCGCAACCGATGACCCCCCGTATTTCTGAACAATAAGTGCCATATTAAACCTAACCGGCCATCAACGAGGTCATCAACTCGGTACTTTTCCGCAGCCGAAGGCCTGAAGCCCGCGCGGTGATTTCCGTAAATTTCTGACTTTCGTCGGCCATAATATTTTTTCCCGCCATGACAAAGGGAACATCGTCCTTGGTCCGTTTGCGGGATTCCCACGGCAAAACGTGACAAGGCGTAACCAGAACGCGGGTGTCTTTGTGCTTTTCCATATACTCGCGGATGCGTGAAAAAATAAAGTAGTCGGCCGCTTCCAGCGCCGAGACTTTGCCGCGCAAGTCCCCTTCACGGCCGGCATCATCGCACTCGCGAAGGTGGAGACAGACCAAATCTTTTTCGGCGACCGCTTCCATCAGAACTTTGGCTTTCTCGGCATAATGATCTCCCAGCTCTTCGTGATGACGGTGAGAAGTATCCATGACCGTCAGCCCGCCCAGCCTGGCAATTCCCATGGCATATTCGGCATCACTAATCATGGCACCCTGGCAGCCGGTTTTATCCGAAAACTTTCCAATCTGTGGACGGACTCCCTGTCCCCAGATCCAGATCATGCTGGCCGGATTTTCGCGCAAATCGATCCGAACCCCATTGATTTCATGATCCTGCAGTAAAAGCCGGGTATCATACATGAGCTTCTTCATCAATTCTCCGCCGGGTCCATGCGGCAGATGTTTCTCGAGCGGCTGCCCCACAATATCGTGCGGGCACCAGGTCCGCGCCGAAAGTGCGTCGATGCCCTGTGCGTCTTTCAGCACCACGACATGGCGATAACCGCTTCCCGGAAAGAAACGAACAAAATCACTTGAAATCTTTTTGTTCAAAAAGTTAATCAAAGCACGTGATTCTTTGGTGGATATATTCCCCGCCGTCGGATCCGCCATGCGTCCGTCATATTCGGTAACGAAATTCATGCGAAATGGAATTTCATTATCTTCCAGTTTCAATTCCATGTTCGCGGCTTCCAGCGGGCCTCGCCCGGTGTACACTCGGTCCGCTTCATATCCGAGCAAATTCATCAGCGTCACGTCCGGATATGGATGGAGCCTCTCCGGCGCCAGATGCACCTGGCCGACACGCCCGGTTTTTGCGAAGGCGTGCAGATTCGGAATCTTGGCCATTTCGAAGGGAGTTTTCTCGCCGCGTTCTTCATTCGCCTGATCCGCAGCACCCGAAAGCGCTACCACGATATATTTCATGCCAGCCCCCGTTCCACCACGCGCCGGACAGAATCCAGCGTAGGATCCACCGCTTCAACCGGATCGTCAAAGCTCGTGGCAAAATCAGGATCTTTCAAACCCGACCCGGTCAACGTAATCACAATGCGCGTGTTGGGCACAAAATAATTTCGCTTGGCCAGTTTGATGACACCGGCTACGGCCGCCGCCGATGCCGGCTCGGCAAACACTCCTTCATGTTCGGCGATAAAACGATAGGCATCGATGATTTCTTCATCCGTGACGGCTTCGATCAGCCCGCCGGATTCATCCCGTGCTGCCACTGCGCTTTTCCAACTGGCCGGATTTCCTATCCGGATGGCCGTCGCAATCGTTTCCGGCTTTTCGACCGGCTTACCTTCTACAATCGGAGCCGATCCCGCAGCCTGAAAGCCGAGCATTTTGGGAAGAATCTCGGACTTGCCGGCCTTTTGGTATTCCCTGTAACCTTTCCAGTACGCCGTGATGTTTCCGGCATTGCCCACCGGGATGGCATGGTATTCCGGGGCTTCCCCAAGATCGTCGACAATTTCAAACGCACCCGTTTTCTGTCCTTCAATCCGGAAAGGATTAATGGAATTGACCAGGGTGATCTCACGGCTTTCGGTCATCTTGATCACAAGTTCCAGCGCCTGATCGAAATTTCCCCGTATCATCAATACCTTGGCCCCATACCGGTAGGCCTGCAGCAGCTTTCCCTTGGCAATTTTGCCTTCCGGAATCAGAACAAAACATTTCAAACCGCAACGCGAGGCATACGCGGCCGCGGAAGCGGACGTATTTCCGGTCGAAGCACACATCACGGCATGCGCGCCTTCTTCCATCGCCTTGGAAATCGCCATGGTCATGCCGCGATCTTTGAATGAACCGGTCGGATTCAGCCCCTCAAACTTGTAATAAATTTTAAGATGGTTCAGACCGATTTTTTTTGGCAGCGCCTCAGCGAGAATCAAAGGCGTATTCCCTTCATTAAGCGAAACAATAGGCGTCTGATCCGTTACCGGCATATATTCCTGATAGCGTTCAATGATGCCGATTTTCTTCACCGCAAATTTTTTTGTGACCATAAATTCCTCTTTAATGATTTTCGATCCGGATAACCTGTGACTTGCCGCGGACAATCGATAACCGGTCAATCTGACGCATCGCCTGCCGCAGCTCGCGCTCGGGGGCATCATGTGTCAAAACAATCAAGGGAACAACTTTACCGACACTGGTTTCTTTCTGAATACAATCCGAGATGCTGATCTTGTAACGTCCAAGGATCCGTGAAATACGGGACAAAACACCGGGCCGGTCCACCACCGAAAATCGCAGATAATACCGGGACGTAATGGCCGGCATACTCTTGATCCGGCACGCACGGCCTAATCCGCGGCCGATAAACGTAGCATCATAAAAACGCCGCGTGCCGCGCTTCGCGATGTCCATCAAATCCGCCACCACCGCACTGGCTGTCGGATGAGGCCCGGCACCTTTCCCGTATAAAAGCGTTTCCCCCACTTCGTCGCCATTGAGCAGGATCGCATTAAAAGCTCCGCTCACACTGGAAAGAATATGGTCCTGCGGCAGTAAAGTCGGCTGCACGCGCGCTTCGACTACCCCGTCATGCGAAGACTTCGCAATCGCCAGCAGCTTGATCCGATAGCCAAACGCTTCCGCAAACGCAATATCTTCCGGCCGGATCCGCGAAATACCTTCGCAATAAATGTCACCAAATCGAACCGTTCCGCCAAAAGCAAAGCGAACCAAAATCGCCAGCTTATGTGCGGCATCGACACCTTCAATATCCAGCGTCGGATCGGCCTCCGCATAGCCAGCTTCCTGCGCTTGGGCCAATGCCGTCTGAAAATCCAGATTCTCCTCGGTCATCCGGCTTAAAATATAATTGCTCGTTCCATTGATAATCGAGTGGATCGAATCAATGCGATTGGCCACGAGTCCTTCCCGAAGGGCTTTCATAACCGGAATCCCGCCGCCGACGCTTGCTTCAAATGCGATCCAGGCGCGATTCTGAATGGCGGCCTGAAAAATTTCGTCCCCATGTTCCGCAAGCAGCGCCTTGTTAGCGGTCACCACATGTTTTCCGCGGCGCAGCGCCTCCAATACCAGCGTTTTCGCTTCGCGCGTCCCGCCTACC
>CAZGID010000170.1:3407-5545 GCA_964526065.1 uncultured bacterium | reverse complement strand
CCTTCGCGTCGTTCTGGTCCCAGATGCCGGGATTGATCGGCCCGGCCGGGATTCTGCCTGTCCGCACCTATCTTGAAGCGATCCAAGAGGCGATCCCGACCGTCGAACGCTTCTGGCGCGTTCCGACTTTGTTCTGGTTTTCGTCCGCACCCGTTTTTTTGCATATGGTCTGCGCCTTCGGTGTCCTGCTTTCAATCGTTCTCATCGCCGGTCTGATTCCATGGTTCAGCCTGCTGTTGCTGTGGTTTTTATATCTTTCGCTTGTCCATGCCGGGCAGGTATTCACTTCATTTCAATGGGATATCCTGCTTCTCGAAACCGGCTTCCTTTCGCTTTTTTTATGTCCCTGGGTCGGATGGCTGAAAACGTCGAGTTTTCGGAATCTGCCGAGGTTGAGCTCCTGGTTATTTCAGTGGCTGCTGTTCCGTCTGATGTGGCGTTCCGGCCTGGTTAAACTGGCGTCGGGCGATAAGGCCTGGGGAAATCTGGAAGCGATGAAGTATCACTACGAGACACAGCCGCTTCCCACCTGGATTGGGTGGTACGCGCATCATTTGCCCGAATGGTTGCAGCGGTATTCGACTGTGGGGATGTTCGTGATTGAGCTGGTTCTGCCGTTTCTCATTTTTGCACCGCGCCGGCTGCGGTTGCTGGCGTGCGGCGGTTTTGTCCTCTTGCAGCTGATGATTCTGATAACCGGGAACTATTGTTTTTTTAATCTGCTGACATTGCTTCTGTGTTTATTCCTTATGGATGATGCGTCCTGGTTTCGCGGGAAACGGCTCCACAAGGAAGGTGAGTCGCCCAAGCCGGCAGGGTGCTGGTACATTCCCGGATGGATGCGGGCCTGTTTTTTTGTGCTGGTGATGGCTGTTTCGATGCTTCAGATGGCACGACTGGGCGGGCATGCAGAGAAGTTTCCTTTTCTCCGGGCATTCGAGAAAACACAGGCGCCTTTTTATCTTGTTAATCCATACGGATTGTTTGCCGTGATGACTACGCAGAGGCCGGAAATCATTGTTGAAGGATCTTTGAACGGTTTGGAGTGGACGCCCTATGATTTTCGCTGGAAGCCGGATGAACTCGGAGAACGTCCGCGATTTGTTGCGCCGCATCAGCCGCGGCTGGACTGGCAGATGTGGTTCGCGGCCCTGGGTGATTTCCGGCAGAATCCCTGGTTTGTCCGTTTTATGGTGGCTTTGATTGAAAACCGGCCGCCGGTCACGGCTTTGTTGAACGAGAACCCGTTCGAAAAGGAACCTCCCCGGTATATCCGGGCGGTTTTATATCGTTATGAGTTTACGACGCCGGAAGAGCGTGCCGAGTCGGGTTTGTGGTGGCGCCGCCGCCGGGTCCGTCTTTATACGCCGGTCGTGACCCGGGAAGGGGGCCGGGCTGTCTTTCTGGCGCCGGATTAGGTTACGGGGATTAGGAATTGTTGCAAGCTGCTCGACCAAGCTTGCTGCTCCAGGTCCCCATGTTGCAAAGGCAAGAGCTGTGTGTTAGCATATGGACTCAAAATTTGCCTCAAATGGCCGAAAATCCCTCTGAGGGCAAAAATTCATTTCAGTAAGGTGGCCTTATGTTAACGACGGAAGAAAAGAAGGTAATGCCCGCTATGGAAAGAAAAAGTGAAAAGTTGCCGCTTTATCGGGACCCTTTTCATCCCGCCTCCGAAGGCTCTTCCTCGAGGGGATTGAAGTTTGCCATTATCGGGTCCTTCTTGCTTTCTCTGGCTGCTATCGGAACAGCCGTATTTCTTCTGAATTCACTTGAGGCGGAACGCGAAAGCCGCGGTGCCCTGGAAGCTTCCCGAATTCAGCTTGATGATCAGATCGACACGCTTAAGCGCGAAAATGAACAATTGCAAAATCAGGTTTCCCGTTTGCGCGAACAGCTGAAGTCTTATTCGGTTGAAAACGCAAAGATGAAAAAAGAGCTGGATGAAAGATATATTGAGCTCTCCGACTTGAAGGGGCAGGTCGAAAGTCTCGAACAGGACAAACAGTCCCTACAGGATAAGTTAATGGACGCGCCAGCCGCGATTCCGGCTGCGGCTCCTGCTGCCATTGAAATACCGGTTGAAACAGCCGGGGAAGCCGTCGAGTCGACGGAAACCGCGTCAGATGAAGTGGTCG
>CAZGID010000170.1:0-3397 GCA_964526065.1 uncultured bacterium | reverse complement strand
CAGAAGATGAATCCCTGATTTCCAGTCCCCAGATTATGACGGTCAATCGCAAGTTCAACTTTGTGGTGATCAATGTTGGACTTAAGGATCAGGTTAAAATGGGCGACCGGCTGGTGGTGCTGCGCGGCGACGAGCCGGTGGCGGACATTCAGGTAGAAAAGCTGTATGACCGTTTTGCCGCGGCGACAATTCTTCAGGAATCAAAAAAGAATCCGATTGAAAAAGGAGACCGGGTAAAAATGGTTTGAGCCCGATTTCCACTCGGATCTTCCAACCTTCCGGTTTTCAAATTTGAATCAGACGGTCAAACTTCCCGGCCCGGGCATCCTGGCCGGTTCCTACACACCTCCGGGCGATAAGTCCATTTCCCACCGTGCAGTCATGTTCGGCGCTCTTGCGGAAGGCCGCAGCCGGGCTGAAGGTTTTCTGGAATCAGAAGATTGCCTTGCGACTTTCCATGCCTTTGAACAACTGGGTATTCAGGCATCCTATGAAAAAGGCCGTGGTGTCATCGAAATCGAAGGCAAGGGACTTCGCGGGCTTGCCCCCTTGTCCGAAGATGTTGAGATCGATCTTGGGAATTCCGGCACTTCCATCCGGCTGCTTATGGGGATCCTGGCCGGACAGCGGTTTGAAGTAACGTTGACCGGGGATGCTTCTTTATGTTCGCGTCCGATGAAACGGGTAACCGAGCCGTTAAAAAAAATGGGCGCCCAAATCAAAGGGCGGGATAACGGAAATTTTGCCCCGCTTCGTATCCGCGGGGGACGGCTCCATGGGATTGAATATATCAATCAGCTTGGAAGTGCGCAGGTAAAATCGGCGATCCTTCTGGCTGCCTTGTATGCCGAGTCGCCGACCCGGATCCAGGAAGTCATGGATTCTCGCGATCATACGGAAAGAATGCTGTCTGTGATGGGGGCGCGTTTGCGTCGTGAGGGGAATTGGCTGACCATGGAAACGACGGAGAAACTGCATCCTTTTGATATTCGCGTCCCGGGGGATATTTCTTCCGGGGCCTTCTTTTTGACGGCCGCCGCCATGCTCCCGGGTTCTTCCCTCGAAATGCGGGGAGTCGGGCTCAATCCGACCCGCACAGGAATCCTGGATGTGCTGAACCGGATGGGGGCCAGGATTGATATCGAAATCACTGAGAATACGCCGGAACCGGTAGGAACGGTCCGTGTGGAAGGAACCCGGCTTGCCGGCACCCGGATTGCGGGGGATGAAATTCCCCGTTTGATCGATGAATTGCCGGTTTTGATGGTGGCGATGGCATTGGCGGAGGGAGAAAGCCTGATTTCAGGGGCCGCGGAACTCCGGGTTAAAGAAACCGACCGGATTCATTCAATGGTGGCGAATCTGACGGCACTTGGGGCGGAAATTGAAGAGTTGCCGGACGGTTGCCTGATCCGGGGACGGGAACGCCTTCAAGGCGGCCGGGTCCCGAGCTTTAAGGATCACCGGACGGCGATGAGCATGGCGGTGGCTTCTCTTGCCGCTGATGGGGAAATCGAAATTGAAGATACGGCCTGTATCGCGACGTCTTTTCCCACCTTTTTTGAAGATTTTCACCGATTATACCGGTCCGCGAACGGCGTTTAAGACAAGACTGCCGATTACGCGGAAATGCGTGGTTTTACGGGCATTTAGGCCTGATTTTTATTTGACACCCGTAGGGGATTTGACTATACTCGCCATGGTTTTTTATCCACCCGTTTGGAAGGACACCTGAACTCTATGATCATCATCGACAGAATCCTCGACCTTTTCTCCAGTGACATTGGTATCGATCTGGGTACCGCCAATACGCTTGTTTACGTCAAGTCCCAAGGGGTTGTGCTGTGTGAGCCGTCGGTTGTTGCTATCGACCGGCAGAGTCATCAGGTGCTCGCCGTCGGAGAAGAGGCGAAGCGCATGTTGGGAAGAACGCCCGGAAACATTGTGGCCATTCGCCCGATGAAAGACGGCGTGATTGCTGACTTTGATATTACCGAGGCGATGCTTCGCTATTTTATCGGGAAAGTTCACCGCAAGAACCGTTTGATTAATCCTCGCGTTGTGATTGCAGTCCCCAGCGGTATTACTGAAGTAGAAAAGCGTGCGGTGAAGGATTCGGCCGAACGTGCAGGTGCCCGCAGTCCAGTGTATCTGGTGGAAGAGCCGATTGCCGCCGCTATTGGCGTGGGCCTTCCGATTCAGGAACCGGCTGGAAACATGATTATTGATATCGGCGGCGGAACAACTGAAATTGCCGTGATTTCGCTTTCCGGTATTGTTTATTCTAAAAGTATCCGGATCGGCGGGGACGAGTTTGATGAAGCGATGATTATGCATCTTAAGAAAACTTATAATCTGATGATTGGCGAACGTACCGCGGAAGAAATCAAGATCCGTATCGGCTCGGCTTATCCGCTTGAGGAAGAAGTGACGATGGATGTGAAGGGCCGCGATATTCTGGCGGGACTTCCCAAGACGGTGACAATTACGAGCGAAGAAATTCGTGAGGCGCTTTCTGAACCGCTTTCTTCAATTCTGGAAGCGGTCCGCATTGCGCTGGAACGGACGCCGCCGGAACTTTCAGCTGATTTGATCGATCGCGGCATTATTCTGGCGGGCGGCGGAGCGTTGCTGCGAGGTCTCGATAAGTTAATTAGTGAAGAGACAGGCCTTCCGGTGCATGTGGCGGATGATCCGCTGACGGCCATTGCGCTGGGAACAGGCCGCTATTTGAATGATTTCCAGCTTCTCAAGCGGCTTGCAGTTAATAATAACAACGGTAAAAAAGATTATTAATCTGCCTGCTGACGGAGAGGCCCGCTCTTAAAACTCTCCAAGGTTGTCTATGCAGGTTCGAAGGTCGTATTACTTTTTTGCTTTAGCCGCTCTTCCTGCACTTCTGCTTCTTCAGCATCCCAAACTCGAAGGACCTCTTCACCAGTTTTCTCTTTCCGTTTCTAAACCGGCATTGCTTGTTGGCCATGGAATTACGCGTTCTATTCAGGGAGTTCAGGACTACGCGATTCATTTCTGGCGGGCTTTTCGCAATAGCCAGAATTTTGAGGAAAAGCTGGCAACTTTAAAAACCGAATTGATTTCGCTGGAAGAGGCGAAAAAGGAGAATCAGCGTCTTAAAGAACTCCTTCAGTTCCGCCAGGATCTTCAAATGCCAGCAACGGCTGCGCGTGTGATCGGCTGGGACCTCTCTCTGGTTAGAAAAACGGTGCTTCTCGATAAAGGCACGAATCAGGGGCTGTCCAAAGATACGTCGATCGTTTCACCCGCCGGTTTGGTTGGCCGGGTTCTGGAAGCAGGAGCGGAACAATCCAGAGCCCTGCTTTTGCTTGATCCGGACTCCCGGGTCAGTGTGATGACCGCAGAAAGCCGGAGTCACGGC
>CAZGID010000169.1:5301-5548 GCA_964526065.1 uncultured bacterium | reverse complement strand
TGTTACCCCTGGGGTGTCGTCTAAGCCGGTGCCCCCCCGCTTTTTGTTTTTTAATTACTCTCAGGGATTCCGGGCGCCGACCGTCAGTGAAGTGGCGCCCTTTGCCGGAACGGTTTCGGCGAATCTTCAGCCGGAGAAAACCAGCAGCTATGAAATCGGCACGCGAATGCGCCTTAAGGAACTGGCGGAATGGAAGTTGAGCTGGTTTTTGATCGGAAACTCATTAACGATTGAATACTCGACACCA
>CAZGID010000169.1:0-5291 GCA_964526065.1 uncultured bacterium | reverse complement strand
ATCTTGAAGACGAAATTGTTTTCGACAGCACGGCGATCGGACCCGGGGCGCCTTTCGGGGCGAACATCAATATCGGAGAGAGCCGGCATACGGGTATTGAAACACGGCTGGATCTGAATCCGTTTCCGGAAATCGATGCTTATGTCAGCTATGCCTGGACGCGTGCCTATGTGCGGGAGACCGACGGCGGAGGTTCGCTGACGGACGGCCGGACGCTGGGGCTGGTTCCGGAACACCGGATGACCTGGGGCATGGATGTGTATCCGCTGGCCCGCGCCTGCGAACCCCTGGAAAAACTGCGAGTGGGTTTTCACGGCATTTATACGGGCAAGCAGCATCCGCAGAGCTACGAGAGTGTTTCACAAACGACGCTGAATGCCACCGGCGGGGCCGGCCATACCATCAAGGCCTATACGGTCTGGGATTTTATTCTTTCCTATGCATGGAAATCCCAGGAGGTTTATTTTAAAATCAACAATGTTTTCAATGAGCGTTATTACAATTACGCTGTGAGTGCGACTTCTTTCGGAACGGCGATTCAGCCGGCCGGAACCTTCACCTTTGTGAATCCGGGCGCGCCGCGGGAATTTGTGTTCGGCTATCGTTATGAATTTGATTCCATTCCTGAAACCTTTTCGAATTTATTTGGCGGAGGCAGCACATGAGTGAAGACCATTCCCCGCGGGACCACCAGGTTTCCGGAAAGTCCCAGAAGAAAGGATTGATTCTGGTCAGCACCGGCGACGGCAAAGGGAAAAGTACGGCTGCCTTTGGAACCGCTCTGCGCGCGCTCGGCCGCGGATACCGCGTTGCGGTGGTGCAATTCATCAAAGGAAAATGGAAAACGGGAGAAGCGGAGGCCGCCCGTTTTTTTGAAGGGAAATTTCAGATTCTCAGTATGGGCGAGGGGTTTACTTGGGAAACCCAGGATTTTGAACGGGACCGTGCGGTGGCGCGGCGTGCCTGGGAGAAGTGTCTGGAGTTTCTGCATGACGAGATCCATGAGCTGGTCATTTTTGATGAAATTAATTACGTCCTGAAATACAACTTTCTGGATGCGGCCGAAGTGGTGGAGGCCCTGCGAAAAAAGCCGCCGCTCAAGCATGTGTTTCTCACGGGCGGCGGGGCGCCGCAGGTTGTGATTGATATGGCGGATCTGGTTACGGAAATGAAGTGTATCAAGCATCCCTACCATCAGGGCATTATGGCTCAGCCCGGAATCGAGTATTGAGATGAAAACGATGCGCTGGATTCCCTTACTTCTATTGAGTGCCGTGATCGGCATGGGCATGGGGCGCCAGCCCAAGGACCCTTATAAAACTTTTCCGGTGCATGTCGAAGTCGATTTTGGCCCCGCCGGCCGGGAGGGATATGACGGCGTGCTCTTCGTCGAGAAGGGGACGAATTTGACGGAAGCCGTGTCGCAGATTTATCCCGTGCTATTGGGCAAGAGCTGCTGCAGTGTGAGAGAAGTGCTGGAAATCGACGGCGTCCGCGTGGATCCGGCGCAGAATTACTGGTGGAAAGTCAGTGTGAATGATTCCCAGGACGTTTCGCCCCGGAAAACGGCGCTTGAGAAAGGGGACCGTCTCAGGTGGTTCTACTTGGAAGAAATCAAATGATGGGACGCATGGAAGTGGTGGACTCAATCCCGGATTTTCCCTATACTTTTGCCATCCCGAAATCATCAACCTAAAGGAGTTCTTTATGAAGCGGTTCTTGTTTCTTGTTGCCCTTGCCCATCTCATGTTTTCCAATCCGCTGACGGCGAAAGAAGCCCGTCTGGATGCGCCGGCTTTTCCTGAATTGGCTTCGACAAAGTTTTCGTCGGCCCGGTATGAGTTAAGCGCCGAAAAGGGGCGCTTGATTACAACGCCGGGTGCGGTTTTTACGGAGGCCGGGGATTACACCGGCATGATTCTTCCCGAACTGCTTTCGGCGCCCGAGCCGATTCCTTATCCCAAATGGGCGGCTCAACAGGGCTGGGAAGGCGAAGTCATTCTGGCAATTGAAGTAATGACGGACGGCAGCGTGGACCGCTACAGCGTTGTGCAATCCACAGGCCACAAAATTCTGGATGAGACAGCTGCCGCGGTGGTTCGGACCTGGAAGTTTACACCTGCCATGAAGGACGGCAAGCCGGTTCACACTTGTGTCGAAATTCCGATTCGCTTTGAATTGACACGCGAATAATACAAACGCTTTTTACTTTTTCGCCTGATCCGGTTCATTCCCTTTGACGCGAATGCCATAGAGCTCCAGGAAAGACAAAATATGAGCGCGGCAATCGTGTAAATGGGTGAGAAGATCCGGCCGTTCCGTTTCCACCAGAGAAGGCAGCTTTTCGGGGTCGACGTCCAGCAGAGCCACGGTGGCAATAAACTCTCTTTCCTTTTGGCTGCCGGCGCGGGCCATTAAATCTTCGGTGGGCACGCCCTCCACATAACGCAGGAACGCGATCCGTTTCAGAACCTCTTCGGGAATCTCGCAGTAGCAATGGTGGATTCTCAAATTTTCCATGTCCGCAGATTCTCAAGAATGATGCCAGTCTGGAATATATTTATAAGTACTTGTAAATAATATAGTTACGAATTTTATGTAAAAGAGGTCTTTTTTTCATTTCCTGCCAGAGTGGCATCGGGTTGCATTTAACCAGTCAGGAGGCTGACAGTCTGTCGGGAAAAGTCCTGGATGCCGGGCAGGGTAAAGACGAAAACGAAACCCGATTTACGTTTTCCGGCCGGATGTTTTATACTGGTTTTGGAGGAGCTATGAAAAATGTGTTGGGCGGGGATCTCGAAAGTTGCTGCCTGTCTCCGGCAACCGGATTTTTCCGAGATGGTTACTGCCGTCAGGTTTCTGATGATTTGGGAATGCATTTGGTGTGCGCGGAAATGACCGAGGCCTTCCTGGAATTTTCACGCTCGCGCGGCAATGATCTGATGACTCCCGTACCGGAATTTGGTTTTCCCGGGCTGTCGCCAGGGGATCGCTGGTGCCTTTGTGTCGAACGGTGGAAAGAAGCCCATGAGGCAGGGGTTGCGCCGCCGGTACTTTTGGCCTCAACGCATATTTCGGTGCTGGAGCATGTTGCATTGCGGGATTTAAAGAAATATGCGCTGGATATTTCAACTTAATGATGAGCGGAAAATTAACGGTTTTCAGCATATTATTTTTTATCGGCCTGATGGGGCATTTGCAGGCTGCAGAAGAAAGGATGTCGATGAAAAAGGATGATCCTAAAAGTAAACTGACGCCGCTTCAGTGTCATGTCGTGCTTGAAGATGGCACCGAGCCTCCCTTCAACAATGAATACTGGGACAAAAAAGATCCTGGAATTTATGTCGACGTCGTTTCCGGTGAACCGCTTTTCAGCTCCAAAGACAAGTTTGATTCGGGTACCGGATGGCCCAGCTTTTTCCGGCCGCTGGAGGCAGGGAACATCGTGACGCGTGAAGACAAGAAACTTTCGATGGTTCGGACGGAAGTTCGCAGCCGTGAAGGAGATTCCCATCTCGGGCATGTTTTTGACGATGGACCGGACCCGACGGGCTTACGTTACTGCATTAATTCGGCATCGCTGCGTTTTATTCCCGTTGCCGATCTGGAAAAGGAAGGCTACGGTCAGTACCGCAAGCTTTTCGAAAACTGATCCGGAATCAGATTTTTCCGGTAGTCCGCTGCTCCATTCCCCCGCAGCAAGTCCCAGCGATCCCCGATGGGATTTATTTTGAATCACGTCTATTGTACCGGCATGAATTCCCCATCGGGCGCCGAATTTACGCATCTGGTTTCCGCGGAGATTTCCTTTGTGACCGGCCCCGTCCCCGGAGATCCGGCCCCTGATTTTGACCTGCCGCTGACAAATGGCGGCCGTTTTCGGCTTCAGAATTTCAAGCGCATTCGTCCTGTTCTTGTCGAGTTTGTCTCTCTGAGCTGTCCGCTGACGCTGAGTTCCCGCCGGCAAATGCAGCATTTGTATACGGACTTTGGTCCGCGCGTTGAATTTGTGTCGATTTACGGCTGCGGGCTGCGGGAGGAGACGGAGAATCCGCTGAATGAAGAAGAAAGTTTGCGGCATGCATCGGAATGGAAACATTTCGAATCCATGGCCTGGCTGATTGCGGTGGATTCTCCGCTGGCAAATGTCCACCGGGCCTGGGGGGATGTTCCCAATGCCGTCTATGTGGTGGATCGTTCCGGCCATATCGCCTTTCGTTCTGTTTTTGCCGGCCAGGAAGAACTCCTGCGTTCCAAACTGCGGGAATTGCTGGAATGGCAGGAAAACGGTCATGACCGGGTGAATCTCGGCGAGCAGCGGGAAATCACGGTGCCGGCGCTTGCCGCGTCCCGCCTCCGGGATTCCGGCGTCCAACCGCGCGCGGCATGAACCGGCATTGACGCCGTATGCGGGCTGTGAAACAATAGCCTGCAGGTGTAAGCTGGTGAACCCTTCTATCCTCGTTTTCAAAAAATTATTATTTGCAGTCGGCGCTCTTGTGCTTTTGGGCGTTGTTCCGGCGTTTGCTGCTGAAACCCAAAAGGAGATGAACGGCGTGAAAAAAGCGACGTTTGCAGGAGGTTGTTTTTGGTGCATGCAGCCGGTATTTGACTCTCTGGATGGCGTGGTCTCGACCCAGGTGGGTTATACGGGCGGTAAAACGCAGCGGCCCACTTATGATGAAATTTCCCGGGGAGATACGGGGCATGCCGAGGCCATTGAGATTCACTATGATCCCTCCCGGATTTCCTATCGCGAGTTACTGGACCAGTTCTGGAAAAACATTGATCCGACCACAGAGAACCGCCAGTTTCAGGACCGGGGCACGCAGTATCGCACGGCTGTTTTCTATCATGACGAAGAACAAAAACGGGAGGCCCTGGCGTCGCGGGAGGAACTGCAAAAAAGCGGTGTGTTTCAGGGGCGAGAAATTGTGACCGAGATTGTTCCGGCCGCCGACTTCCATATGGCGGAAGACTACCATCAGGATTATTACAAAAAAGAACCGATGGCTTACAAACTTTACAGTTTTGCTTCCGGCCGCAAACAGTTTCTGGAGGCGGTCTGAAAAAGGAAGAGGGCGTCTGAGCGTTGCTATACGTCGGTCATCGCCGTTTCGGGCGCCGTTCGGTGGAGCGGCAGCCTTCCTTCCAGAAAGCGATTCATCAATTCTTGGTTTTCGGAAGCTGCCTGCCGAATCTGCTGCCATTCGGGAGTAATTACCGACTCGCCGCAAAGTGCTGCATGAATGACGCGTTCGATTTTGGCTTCGCAGGCTTTTGGAGAAAGT
>CAZGID010000168.1:0-5559 GCA_964526065.1 uncultured bacterium | reverse complement strand
GTCGCTCGAACGCGCCGCCGAGCGGTGCAGCGCCACGGCTCCTGTTACACAAAGCACCACCGCCACAAGCACGCCCGCCATCCCTTTGGCTTTCATGCATCCTCCTCCGGCACCGGCCGTTTCCGCATGATCAGCAGCGCAATCACCGGCTGCAGCCAGACGGAAAAGTGAATGAACATCGACTGCGTCACGGAACTGATCAACCACGCGAGAATCGCACAAAAGCAGGCGGCCCCGAATAACTGAGTCTCCCGGTCCCGGTATTTCTGCAGGCTTTTTTCCAGACCGCCCAGGACCTTCACAACAAATATCAGAAACAGGAAGACTCCGGTCACGCCAGCCGCGCCCAACAACGTGAAGTAAAACCCATGGAAATCCGTCAACATTTTGACGAATCCGATCCCGATCAACCAGTGCTCCTTCATCAAATCTCTTAAAATAAAAAGCTGGTTCAAACGTGAAATTCCGAAGAAGCCAAAATTTTGAACATCTGCCAAGGTATACTGCCAATAGTCCGGATCCAGAATCTGGTAGAAATGACTGACCCTGGCCCATACGGCATTTTGAATTCCCGGAGCTACCGGATCGGCATCGACCGGGAAGAGAACAAAAAAAGCAGCCGCCGCCGCAGTCAGAATAACCGTCCCGGCCGCCAGCCGTTTGACATAAAACATCCGGCTTTCGGAATCAGCAGCAAAGCGCGCAACCAGATAAAAGAAAACCGGAAGCGGCAGAAGAAAACTCAGCCAGCCCGTTCGTGACAAACTCATCAACAGGCTGCCGCCTGTCACCCCAAGCGCCGTGAGCGCCAGACTGTAACGGAGCCAGTGGCGGGTCCCGAGAAACAGCGCAAGACAATAGAACACGGTCATGGCCAGCAGCGTCGCATTTTGATTGTTGTAAACCAGATCCAGATTAAAAACAAAAGCGCCTGTTGCCAGATTGTAAAAATTGACGGTGCATTGCACAACGGTCCCCGCGACAAAAAAAGCACACGCCGCCGCTGCGGAAACCGGACGGTCCAGCGTCCGCGCCGCCAGAATCAACATGAGCCCCAGCACCAGCGCCATATTCGCCGACAAAAGATAACCCTGCCTCGCCATTCCATTCATGGCTCCGCCCACAACAGAAACCAGCAGCAACAATCCAACCGGCCAGAAAAGCCGGTACCCGGGCCGGCGCATTTTCAGAAAGGAAACATTCCCGCTCAAAACCCCCATCGTAAGGATCAGAAACATCGTGAGATGAAAATGTTTCAGGGTAAAAAAGAGATCCGGAAGAATTCCCGCTCCCTGGAAAAAAGCCGCATGAAAAAAGGCAGCATGAACCCCGCATCGCGGCGCCCGGAAAAAGCAGAAAGCCAGAAACGCCCATCCGGCCGCCGCCGCGGGCCAGTAAGGCCCATAGGCCAGCGTGGCCATCAGCGCCAGCATAAACAGCAAAGTCACCAGTCCTCTTTTCAGCGGACTGTCAGCGGGAGAAGATAAGGAATCCATCCTGCTCCTTTTGAATTTGATATCCGCGCTGCTGCAGCTCGTCAACCGCGGCGTTCCGCCGGCCGCCAAGGAATCCTTCGTAGAGAATCACATAATCCGCCTGTTGCGCTTTTTGGGAACCGCCCTCGCGCGGATGCGTATTCTCGTAAATATGAATCTCACGGCGGTGCGCCAGATGCGGCGCCAGAAACTCATGCGTGCGGACAGAATTGTCGGCCGGAATCCCACGCATCATGTTCTGAAAATCCGCATACTCGGCCCGGTAGGCTTCCGCTTCGTTGCGCATCACATGGAATTCGGAGATGCCCGTCATGAAAAGCGAGGCACCGAGCACCGCGTAGGCCATGCCGCGAAAAGAGCGGATCCGGGCTGCGCCGTAAATCGCCGATACCACAACAAACGGCGTCAGGTAGGCGGTGTATTGAAAGAAAATCGAGCGCGTGGCCTCGTTGCGCGACAAAAGATTCTGTGCCAGCGACGGCCAGGTCAAAAAAAAGGCCGGGAAATCAAGAAAGCTCAAAAAGGCAAACGGCGCAAAAATTTTGACGCCGTATGCGATCGTTGAAGGCCGCGCCAGATGCGAAATCAGACCGGAAGGATCGCGCACCCAGGAAAGGAAATTGGCATCGAGATAGAAATAGGATTCGCCGAGGACTTTGGGAATGATGACATAAATGGCGGTAAAAAAATAGAGAATCGACAGCACCATCCAGAAAAAACCGAATCTCCGCGCGCCCGGCCGAAAGAAGACGCAGAACAATCCGAATGCAAACAGAACCGGAGCTGCGCCTTCTTTCGACAAAAGCGTCAGGAATAAAAACACCGACGCCGCCCCGCGGCGGCCGGTTTCGACAAAATAAAAAGCCCACAACAAAAGCGGCATGGCCAGAATTTCCGGATGAAAATCAAACCGCACGGCATTGCGCACCGGAAGATACAAAAGGAAAGCGAGGACAAACAAAAGCGCCGGCCGTTCGGAGCCATGGCGAAATGCGGCCAGCCGGTAAAGGGGAAAAACACAGGCAGCGGCGGCCAGCGCCTGCATCAGAAGCAGATTTCGCGGATCCGGCCAAAGCTTGTACGGGAGGGCGAGCAATCCCAGAAGCGGGCTGAAATGATCGGCCATCAGATTGATGCCGCCCTTGATGGAAGAATAAAACCAGTCGCCCTGCGCGGTATTCCATACCGCCTGCACAAAAATAGCCATGTCGAAACTGGTATGAAACACGGCATGCCGGATCCAGGCGGAAGCGGTCCATACGGCGGCGGCCGCAAAAAATAGAATCCAGAGCCAGCCGCGGCGCGACGGACCGCGCCGGAGCAGAAATGAAATCAAGGGAGACCAGGCCGCCTTCCCCCGCTGCACCTGGAAGTCGCGCCACGCGAAGACCAGAAGACCCGCCGCCGTCACAGCCATCATGGCCAGACGGTGCAGCGCCGGCTTTTGGCGGATGAGCTCCGCCAGCGGCCCTTCAATCCAGAAAGTTCCGGATGTCAGAAGAATAAAACCGGCGGCCAGTAGAAAGGCGTCAAAAAAACAATCCCGCCAGCGAAACGATGAACCCGTCATAACAGAGAGCGGTAAACCTCGATGGTTTTGCGGGAAGTTTCCTTCCACGAAAATTGTTGGATACGTTCGAATCCTTTTTGAACCAGATCCCGCCGGAGCGCTTCATTGCCGCTCATGTTCAGCATGCCCTCGCAGATGGCCTGCACATTGTAGGGATCGACCAGCACCGCCGCGTCCCCCGCCACTTCCGGCACAGAGGTTTTGGTGGACGTCAGCACCGGCGTCCCCGAGGCCATGGCTTCCAGAATGGGAATTCCGAACCCTTCGTAAAGAGACGGATAAATGAAAATTTCGGCTCCGCAATAAAGCGCATTCAGTTCTTCATGGCTGGCGTATCCGGTAAAAATTACGTCGTCAAGCGTCACTCCGAATTTGGCCGACAGGGACTGGAAAAATTTTCCGTGGCCGAATTCCTTGGAACCCACCACCACCAGCTGGCAGCGGGCATCGTGCTTTTTGGCTTTCAAAAAGGACGCAAAGGCCTCGATCGTCCGGTCCAGATTTTTGCGCGGCTCGATCGTGCCGACAAAAAGGAAATATTTTTCGCGGATGCCGTACTTGGTCCTGACCTGTTCCACCTGGGCCGGTGCAATCTGCGACGTAAACCCCTCATGCCCTGATAAATACACGACATGGATTTTCTCTTCGGCAATGCCCAGCCCCGTCATCAAATCCTGCCGCGTGTTTTCCGAGTCGGCAATGATGGCATCGGCCCGCCGCAGCGCAAACGGCAGCCACTTACCCCAGTAAAAGGCACTCGGCCAGCGCAGCTGATTCGGAAACAGCATGCCGATCAAATCGTGGACCGTCACCACCAGCTTTGCAGATTTAATGAACGGCGGCGCAAACGCCGGCACATGCAGAATATTCACGCGGTCGCGGCGGCTCAACACCGGTAATTCCATATTTTCCCAAAGCCAGCGCTGGGCGGTATTGAGGTCTTCATCTTTTTCGCGGCTGTAAAAGAAAAAATTAATATCGGGCACCGGCTGTTCAAAATAGGTGCGCACCAGATTTTCCGTGTAAACGCCCAGTCCGGTCTTGCGTCCCTTGAGCGACTGCAGATCAATCCCGATCCGCAGATTGGTTCCGGCCCGGGAACGGCTTTTCCAGGAACGCAGACTGGAATTAAATTCCGAAAGCCGGCGGTAACCTTCGAGAGTTTTCCGCGCGGTGTGCTCCCATAAATAGTTTTGCTGAATATGGGCTTTGAGTTCCGGCGACGGGGATTGCTGAAAGGTTTCCAGCGTCCGTTCGCGAATCTGTTCCAGATTGTCCGGCGCCACATAGGTGGCAAAGTTTTGAAAGTACTCCTGCGTGGCGCCCTGATCGGTGATGACCACTTTGGCACCGGCCAGCCCTGCTTCCAGCGCCGCGAGACCGGGCGTCTCCAGCCAGCTCGCCAGCAAAAAGGTATTGCAGGCTGCATACGCTGACGCCAGCAAATCGCCGCCATGCCCGAGCGACCCGAGAAAATGCACATTGTCCCCCGCTTCACGCCGGCAGGCCTGGTAATAATCGCGGTACTGATGCACGTAATCGCCCACAAAAACCAGCGGTAACGGCACCTCGCGGAGCGCACGGATCATGTTGAGCTGATTCTTGCGCGGCTCAATGCGGCCGACGCAGAGAATAAAATCCTTGAGCCCGAATTTCTGCACAAAGGCATCCGGCTTTGCCTGCGCAAACGACGGATCGACGCCGTTCGGCACGACATGGATTTTGTCCTTCGGCACGCAGAAATAACGGGTCAGCTGATCCGCTTCGGTCTGCGAATTCGGAAAGACGAGGTCGGAACATTCCATCATGCGTTTTCGCAGCGACGGCATAAAGGGACAAAAATATTTTCCGGCCTGCCGCGCGAGCGACAGGGCCCGCTGATCCCAGGATGAATAAATGCCCCAGGCGGATTTCCAGCTGTACCAGCAAATGGTGGACAGCACCGTGCGCACACCCAGAAGATCTGCGGTACGGATGATTTCAAGACAATCCTTCACGGAACCGAACGTGTGAAAAATATCGAATTCGCCCAGACGATCCGTCCATTGGTCGAAGAGCTTCACCTCAACGCCCTGGCTTTCAAGAAATTCTTTCGTCTTGAGAAGCTGGATTTCACCGCCGCCCGGCGCCTGAAAGGCGGTCGGATAGGCAAAGAAGGCCACACGCAGCCGGCGCGCGTCAGGTGATGTTTTCGCGGAATCGTGTTCTTGCGATGTCAAAGAATTCATTATTTTTTTGTGTGTCCCCTTAAAAGGTGCCTGTCACCTTTCCATTTTGCTCTTTTGGATCCCAGCTCTCCGCTTCGCTGCGGCCGGGATGACATGAGCTTCATTGGCCGGGATGACATGCTCCCGTTATGTCATCCCGGAAGGGCCGCAGGCCCTATCCGGGATCCAGCGTTTAAATTAGAGGCTTGATCCATTATTTCAGGATAAAGATCCCGCAAGCGCGGATTTTCCTTTTCAATGAGATCGATTTTCCATTTTCGTTTCC
>CAZGID010000167.1:0-5620 GCA_964526065.1 uncultured bacterium | reverse complement strand
GACTGTGGATCTGTGGATTCAGCTCGAAAATCAGTCCCGGGAATTTTATATCATGGGCAAGGGCACCCACACGACCGGCGGCTTTTATTTTACCCGCCACGCCGGCATCAACCGCTGGGATATTATGACGGCGGGTGACAACAATATGTCCGTGAATACATCCATGCAGACCGGCCAGTGGCATCATATCGCACTGGTGCGGGATGGTCAGACTTTGCGGTTCTTCCAGGATGGTGTTCAAGTGACGTCCCGGACGATTAACGGTGACGGCAATATGACCAGTGCCGACATTCTTAAAATTGGTTCCAACAACGGCGTCCATCCTTTCCAAGGAAAAATTGATGACTTGCGTATCACCGCCGGCGAGGCGCTCTGGATTTCCAATTTCACGCCGCCCGCGCTGGAAGCGGCGCGCGGCGATACCACGGCCATGCTCCTCAATTTTACGGGCGAGGAAATGGCGGCTGGCGCCGAAGTCATACCGCCGCCGCCCGTGGACCCGAATGCCAAAGACGACATCCGCGAACTCTTTCTGGCGCGGCTGGTCATGGATGGCCAGCGCGGTCAAAGTCTGGAGTTTGCCAAGGACTGGTTCCCGGAATGGATGAATGTGTCTTTGAATCAAGGCGACCGCGATGAAGGGTTTGTGGAGCGCAGTACCCGCACCGAGGGCAGTGATACGCTGCCGGATCTCACTTCCGGTTTATATGACATGGACGGCGACGGCTTGCTGGACCGCGTCATGGCATCCACAAATAACGATTACTGGTGGGTGGAGCGGAATTCGGGATTCGGTTTTGAAAATGCGGTGAAGTGGACCGGCGTGGATACGGCTTTTCAATCCTGGACTTTGCGCGAATCGGCGGGACCGCATCCGGTTTTTTACAGTGACCTGGTGGATATGAACGGGGATGGCCGGCCCGACCGTGTCCTGACGCAGCGCGATGACCCGGTCTGGCGCATTCAGCTCAATAACGGAAGTGGTTTTGAGCCCGTGCAGGAATGGGGTTCGGCGCAAACCCTGAGCTTTTTTACGCCCGAAGGCAAGTATGCGATTGCATCGCGCTACCATGCGCATGGCAGTGAAATCCAGGATTTGCAGTCGGCCTTGATCGATCTCGATGGCGATGGTTTGCCGGACCGCATTGTGCGTCCGCTGCCACCGGAGGGCAGCGGGGCGCCGGACCATTGGTTTTTTCAGAAAAATACGGGCAGCGGATTTGCGGATGCGGTGGTCTGGGAAGGTGTGGACGGTTCGTTTTATCCGCTCGAAGTCGGCGCCGTTTATGACAGCGATCGTGAGGCCATCGGGTCGTCGATCAACTGGCATCACCATTCGAACGGATTATTCAATATGTTTGCCGACATTGGGGATTTGACCGACCTCAATGGCGATGGGCGCCCGGACCGGGTCTTGCTGAAGCACCGGAATCCTGCGGATGCCATGAGCGCTTATGACTGGTATGTGCAGTGGAACCATGGCGAAGGCTTTGAGCCGCCCGTGCTTTGGGATGCCGATGTCCGGGCGCTGCCGGGCACCCCGGCCGCGGCCCTGGCGACGAGTATTCGGTTGTTTGATGAGATCAATGGCAGCCGCCGCTACGAAGTTCAGCTTGTGGACGTCACGGGCGACGGGCTTGCCGACCGGGTGTCGCTTGATCATCACAGTACGGATGCGCAGTCGAGCTGGTGGGTCGAAGTAAATCAATATGCCGAAGATGCAGAAGGCAATGTCATCGCTTCCGGATTTGCCGAAGCGGTGGAGTGGACCGGCATCGAGGGGCTCAATGCGACCGAAACGTCGCTGGGGCAGGACAATGACCGCTACCGTCTGAACCGGACCATGGCCGGCGACTGCAGCCGCGTCACGCCCTGCGAATTCCGCAAACAGGCGGAGCTGCGCGACCTCAACGGCGACGGCTTTGTCGACCGCATTCTGTTCCGGCCGGGGGAAACCCGCTGGATTATTCAGTTTGGCACCGGAGACGGATTTCTTCCGGCCGAAGAAATCGAAATTGTGGGGCTCGCGACACGTGCCAAGTCCGTTCGCAGTTCACTTTATGATTATCTTCATGTGAGCCTCAAGGCTGCTGCCGATATTCCCGTCTCGGCCGGCCAGGTGAAAGTCACGCTCGGCGATCCGGACGTGCCGGATTCGTATCAGGAATGGCCCATCGAGAATCTCACGACGGACTGGCAGGATTTTTATCTGCCGCTGGCTACGGACAAGTTAAATGCCTCCGAGGTCCGGATTATTTTTGAACCGGCGGACGGTGAAGAAATGGACACCGCCATTTACGTGGACAATATCACTTTTACGGCGTTGCGGCCGCCCGCCATGAAAGACTGGGCCGACCGTATGCTGGCAGACGAGAGCGTTTTGGCGGCGATTCAGGACGAACGCACCCAGACGCTGGCCGGATTCCTCGAAATGACCGAAGCCGAAAGTGCCGCCGCAGTGGACTGGAATCGTCTGCTGCAGGCGGAAACCCGGATTCAGTTTGATGAAGCCGGGACGGCAAAGGAATTTGAGACCTTGTATGGCTCCATTTCACAGGTTTCAGAAGGGCAGGTTATTTCTACCGTCCTGCCGAATCAAGGCGGCACCATTACGTTTCAGGCCCCCTCGGCCACCGACCCCCATAAGACGACACAGACCATCACGCAGGAAGCCGGCACACAAACCGTGGCGCTCGAATATGGACGCGTCCGGACGGTGGAGCGGCCGGTTCTCGATGAAAACGGTCAGCCCATGTTGGACGAGAACGGCAACCCCGTGATTCGCACCTTGAAGTATTCCTACGAGTTCACGGACGCTGGTGAAGAAATAACGGTGGTGGAAGATGTCGCTTCCAAAGTGGTGGAGCGATATGACGGCAATTATCTGATTTCACGAATAGAAGCAGATGGACTTAAAAAAGCCTTTTCCTACGATGAGTCCGGCCGGTTGGTACGAACCGATTTGATTTATCAAGGCCGCGTGCGCGAATCATTTTCTCATGCACAAGATGACGGACTTCACATTGTGACAACCGAGAACGGAACGAGGGAGGCTTATGATGCGGACGGAAATCTGCTGTACCACGAAACACCGGAAGGATTTCGGTTTCGTCATGATTTTGTTTCGCCCTTGAAAGTTTCCGTCGAATCTCGAACGGAAACGATTGAATTGCTCGATGGGACGACACGGAGTTTTACCGTGCCCGTACTGGGAAATCCAGTTCCCGATCTGGACGGAGAAGACGTGCATCAAGTGATATTAGATCAGTATCACACTGAAAAAGGGGAGTTGGTCGTTTATGACCGTGAGACGGTCGTTTCGATCGACTACCCGGATGGCGTCCGGCTGGTATTCGATCGCCTGGAAGTGATTGAAATGGAAGATCCTGATACCGGCGAAGTGAGCATCGAAAAAAGATTGAAGGATGCCACCGTCCATCATGCGGATGGCACGTCTACTATTTTCCGAGATGGTCTTCCCTATGAAATTCACAACGCGACGGGGGGTATTATCAGTCTGGCCATTGAAAACGGGGAGATGGTAAACGGTCATGAATCCGCTGTATTTCACTCTGCGCAGGCAAAGACGCTGTGGGAAGAACTCGTGCTGGAACAGTGGCGGGCGTTTCAACTTCCCTTAAATTTTGCTGTCGAAAGCGAATATTCCAAGGATGGTCAGATCCTGTCGCGGCGTCTGGCCGACGGCGGGATCGAAGTTTACAGCAATGGCGTTATTGAAGCCGTGTATGACGCCAATGGCGAGCGAATGATTACATATGCCTACGATGAAAAAGGCAATCCCCTCCGCATTGAGATGGAAGGCGTGCGCCGCCAGCTGAGTTCAGCAGCCGCCCGGCTGCGAGCTGAAATTGCCATGGAACGAGAGAAGGCCCTGGCACATATTGCCGAGCGTGAGCAGGTGATCAGCGGCACCATCGAGGGCGAATACCGACAGACGCGCGAGAACTTGATGGCCATCCGGGCGCGAATAGAAAACGAAAAAAATAAGATTGCTCTGATCCCTGTTCGAGGCAAGCAAGGGCGGGCCTTGATCGGTGATGCCATGAATGAAATTCAAGCCGGACTGGATCAGGTGAATGCGGCCCTGGAACGCCTGGCGTCTGAACGTATCCAGGCTTTGGAAAATCTTTCGACGCAAGTGATGGACGCCAATCAGCAGGTTGAAAGCGAAACAGCCGCTGCCTATACCGACATTGACGAAGAACACCAAAAGGTGCATCGAACAATCCTCAGTCAGGAAATCATGCCTGTGATTTACCACTGGTACAGGACAGTACTTGGACGGGATCCCTCCAACGCGGAATATGAGCAGCGGCTATCCATGGTTCAAGCAGATTGCGCCGATCTTGAAAACTGCCCGGCGATGGATTCGGAACCGGATTTGGAAACCCCGGCCTGGGTAGAAGCATTGAAAGCATTTTTGAAGGGTTCGCAGGAGCTGAGAGATAGAACGGATGAAGTGGATAGGATCAAGGCGCGTGTCGCCGCTGAACTAAATCAATATTTAGCTCTATCCTCGGAAGACAAATGGGCCTTGGCCAGTGGTTTGGGCATTGCTTCGCCGGAGCTGATTGTTTCGTTGTCGCAGGATGAAGTCACCGGGATCCTTTCCTGGCTGCAAGATGGCTCTCTGCATTTTGGGCAATCGGCATTTCTCTCCCTGGAAACTTTGCTCGATGATGCCGGCGTTACGCATGACCGCATCGCCCTTGCGACGGATCTTATTCTGACTGATGTGCTTACAGGGACAATCACCCGCCGGGAAAAGGGAGATCTTCTGATTTCGATGTATGCCATGCGTCTTTATGCGGAACGCCATGGTATTGCGGCGGAAGCGCTGGCGGCGGATTACGAGGGTTTGAGAGCGATCTATGCCGATGCCTGCCCGGATGGGAGCGCAGACTGCGCTTTTCGCATGGTCGCCCATATTGATGGTAATCATTACGTCATTATTACCCGTGTCACGGAAGATGAAGTGCACTATATCGATCCAGGAATCGGTCCGGAGACGGCCTTGCAACATTCTGTTCTTTCTAAAAATGATTTTCTGAAAGCCTGGCATCCGACGTCCGGCCCGCATGCTGGCATGGGATATCTCTTTTCTCCCCGCGCTCCTCCGTCTTCCGCACACATTCGTCAACTGGACACCAACGAACAAATGGCAGTCCGGGGCGCCTTTTTTGGATTTATAAAAAAAGTATTCAAGGCAATTTATAATTTTGTTAAGACAGCAGTGGTTGCCATTATCAATGCGGTCAAAAGCATTGTTATGGGTATGATCAAATCCACAATTGTGATGTTGAAGGGGTATGGAGATTTTTTTTCCGGTCTTTTTTCAGGTGATTTTTCTAAGGCGTTTGACGGCATAAAAAAGATTATCGTTAAACCTGTTCTTGAATTTTTCTCTGGTATTGGCGGTGCGCTTCAGAGTGGCACTGAAGTTGCGGTAAAGCAGTTACAGGTATTTGGATTATCTGAAAAAACCGCCGCTACGATTGTGGATGGAATCAAAATTGTGGCAGGAGGCATCCTGATGTTTATGCCCTGCGGTCAGGGGTTCGGCCTCGGGTTGATTGCCAGCGGGACCACTGGTATGTTG
>CAZGID010000166.1:0-5696 GCA_964526065.1 uncultured bacterium | reverse complement strand
TGGCTTCCAGCAGCTTCAGGGGAATGCCGCCGGCAAACCGGTGCGGCACGATAAAAACACGGGCGGCATCGTAAAGCGGTGTCAGATCCGGAACAAAGCCGGCGATGTGAATGTGTGAGGACTGAAGGTTGCGGACCGATTCGGGAAGATGGGAGCCGGCAATGGTCAGATTGCAGTTCAGTTGGCGTTGAAGCAGCGGAAATATTTTTTCGACAAAATAAAAAATGGCATCCAGGTTCGGGGACTCAGGCGAGAGAAATCCGCCTACAAACAGCAAGCCGTTTCGGGATTTAAATGATGGGACGGCGTTTCGTGTTTCAAGCGGCATGCTCCAGACATCCACCGGACGATTCAAATCTTTGAAATCCTCTTTTTCTTTCTCGGATACGGTCAGCACATGATCGGCTTTTCCTGCCAGTGCAATTTCGTCGCGCACCGCCTGCTCGAACCGGGTTGTGACTCCATGAGGATTCCGGACACGGCTTTGAAGCCATTCCCGCTTGGCGAAAAGCGCTTCGGCATCGTAAATCAAATAAGCTTCCGGAAAAAAACGCCGGATGGCGGCAAGAGTGGCCCGCAGATTAAAGGGACGGCTGACTAGGATGGTGTCATAGAGTCCCGCCCGCTGGCGGGCGAATGCCTGAAAGTCGGGAGCCGGAGAAGACCAGACTTCAATGCCGCCTTGCCGGAGCGTTCGCAGGGCGGCGGCCGCTGCGGAGGCGGGTGGTAGCATCGGGAAAAAAGTCACGGCATGGCCCGCCTCTTTCATGAACTGCAGCAGGGCCTGGCTGCGTCCGTATCCCGAACCGAGTTCGGGCACCGGAATACGATCATCGATCATCAAAATGCGTCGGCCGGAAAACTGTTCCCGGGCTTCAAAAATTCGCCGCTCCCGTTCATGCGGCGCCGGCGCCGGAAATCGGCGGCGCAAATAATTTTCATTACGGATATAAAAAAGGTGACGGTTCTCCTGGATGCGCTGAATGGCGGCCTCGCGGGAACCGGAGCCGTGTTCAATATGCACGGCCTGGGATTCCGGCTGATAATATATTTTGTATCCCCGCTCCTGCAGCGCGGCGCAATATTCGACGTCTTCATAGTACATGCCATAGCGCTCTTCGAAACCGCCGATTTTCTGGAAGAGCTCCCGCCGTGTTAAGAAACAGGCGCCGGCCAGGTAGTCGACGGCCCGCCGGAAATTGCATTCCGGAGCATCCGGTTCCATGCCTCGCCCGTAAGGCCAGCCCGTTCCGTCCTGCCAAAGAATGCCGCCGGCTTCCAGAACTTTGTCTTCCAGCGATACCAGTTTGCTGCCGGTCGCCCCGCAATCCGGATGCGTTTTCATAAGATCCAGCAGCGGTTCCAGCCAGCCCGGCTGAACGTTGATGTCGCTGTTGAGAAAGAGCAGAAAAGGAGCCGTGGCCAGAGCAGCCGCCTGATTCGCGCCGCGCGCGAATTCCAGATTTTCCGAATTTTCGATTCGTTGAACACCTGTCAGGCGGCGCAAAAAATCACGCACGGGTGCTTCCGAAGCATTGTCGACCAGAATGATTTCATAAGGCACGGACGTGTATTCCTTCAGGTGTCTCAGGCAGTTGAAAATCAGCGGGAGTTGATTGTGCACGAGAATCAGGATCGAAACCTGAGGATTCTTGAACGCCGTGAATTCAAGAGGATGAATTTCGACTTCCGGCAAAACCGCCGTTTTAGCTGAAACTTGAGGAGCGGGCTGTGACGTTGGGGTGCGCAATAAGCCGAAAATTTTTTTAGTTCGATACAAAGCCGAGTCATACAGGGAACGGCGGCGGGACCCTTTGGGCAGGGTGAGATTCACAACGTGGTCGAATTTCTGAAGCAGGCGCCAGACCAGGCTGCGCTGAACGCCGGCGACATAATCTTCGAGAAAGACGGTGCACGCCAGCCGTTCTTCAACGCCCCGGTAATAAGCGTCTTTCTCGGCGATGACCTTTTGATGACGCAGCACTTCTTCTTTTTGATCCTGCAGCAGCTGCTCGTGATGCCGGACCGTATCCTGCAAAGACTGAATATGCAAATCTTTGTCACCCAGCAATTCCCGCAGTGAACGCATTTGCTTTTCCAGGGTTTGCAGGCGAAGTGCGTCTTCGCCGGAGAGCAGCCGCTTTTCAAGGCTGCGGACATAGGCTTCGGCTTCTTCCATACTTTTGGTATTCCGGGTCACGGCAAAATCGGGATTGGGCAATCCCGGCGTGGCGCGGATTAAATATTCTAATGCCAGGGCCTCGTCGGTTTTGAAGAGCGGGATCAGGCTTTCTTCGGAAAGTCCCAGCTGCGAAAGCCGCTGACGGAGAACGGCATCGGGTAGTGCGAAATATAAAGGGTGAAGTTCCGTAATCCGGAAACCGGCTTCCTGGACTAACCGGATCAGCGAATTGCGCGTAAAAAAGCGCAGATGGGTATCATCGAGCAGCCCGAGGGGTTCATAATCAAATTGACCGGCGAGCAGTTCCAGCCGGACGGAGGCATGCGCGATGTTAGGCATGCGGACAATCAGTTCGCCGCCTTCTTTCAGAAAAGGCCGGAGGCGCTGCAAGAGAGCCGCGGGATCGCGAAGGTGTTCGAGAATATCGGTCATCAAAATGATGTCAAACTCGCCGGGCCGAAACAGCGCCGGGTAATCGAGGGTTTCGGCATCGCCGACAATCACCCGCTCACAAACGGAACGCGCTTTCTCGGCGGCGGAAGGAAGTAATTCAATGCCGGTGACGCGGCAGCCCAGTGCCGCGATTGCCTGCGACATGTATCCGGTATTGCAGCCGACTTCTAGAACAGTCTGATGATTCCGGATCATCCCGCGGATTTCCGGACCGAGCGGATCCTGAGTGGGTGAACTGTATTTATTATGGGAGGCGGTTAAGTGGCTGAAACACATCCGGCGTGCCGGCTCCGGAACTTCAACGGGATCAAAAACCAGATTTGCCTCCGGGTCGCCGCCGGCATAGCCGGAAGCAATTTGCATGAGTTCCTGAGGATCCAGCGATGCCTTTTTTTCAAAGCGTGCATGAAGTTCTTTCCAGTGAAAGGCATCGTCCGGCCGGCGGCCGGGATTGCGCATGTGGGCGTGATAGCCCAGACGGATTTTGCGGCGCAATTGCGCGGCGGTGCGTACCGGAAAATGGGCCAGGCGCAGACTTTCACAAAGCCGGGAGGGAACGGGTTCTCCGTTTCCGGAAAGGAGGGTGTGGCTTCCTTCCGGAATGCGGAAAGCAGTGCTGCCGTTCAGCAGGGCTCCCGGAATCAGAATTTTCGAAAAGAGCGGAACCTCTTGGTCGCGCCGCCAGCCGATTCGCTGCAGGACAACGGGTTCTTTCGCATCATCTTCAGGTTTTGGGACATAGGTTTGCCAGGGAATCAGATGAACCTGATTTTGGGGGAGACGGCTCAAAATCGATGCGAGATCGGAGTGGAGGGGCCGCAGGAATTCATCGCCGTCGAGCGGCAGAATCCAGTCGGGCTGGTGTTTTGCTGCTTGCTGAAGTAAAGCGCTCAAGGATTCGCTTTGAAGATGCGCATTCCTGTCGTCAGCGGACCATTCCAGCGGAAAGCCTTCCCTTTTAAGCGCGCGAAGAATTTCGCGGCTGTTGTCTGTGCTGGCATGATCGACAAAATAAAAACGGAAAGTCCAGGGCGCATGGTACCGGATAAATGTTTCCAGAATGTCGGCCTCGTTGCGGATGCGCGAAAGAATAATCAGCTTCATACGGCCGTTCCAGCCGAGCTGAGAGGGCTGTGTTCATCGCAGAAGGTTTGATAGGCTTTGGCGACCTGCTGGACGGGGCCGTCCATCTGCAGGCGTCCTTCATGTAACCAGAGACCCCGGCGGCAAAGACGCGTCAACAATTCCATGCTGTGCGATGCAATCAGAACGGTTTTGTCCGGATCGTGCATCAGTTGATTAAAGTAATGGCCGGAGCGCTTTTGAAAAATAAGATCTCCCACCACGGGATTTTCGTCGAAGGCCAGGAATGAATGATGATTTTGGATAAATACGGCAAAGGCCAGACGTTGAATTTGTCCGGTCGAGAGCAGACGTACCGGAACGGATAAAAAATCAGCCAGATCGCTGAATGTCAGAATCTCCGGGATGAGCGGTTCAATTTCGCGTGCAAGGATTCCGTAAAAAGCGGCCAGGAGATAAATATTATCAAGAACGGACAGATGCGGGTTCATACCGATCCGGTAGCTGAAATGCGGCACAAGTGCGGCGCGGCGTTGGAGCCGGCCTTCGGTGGGCGATAAAATACCGGAAGCGATCCGGAAGAAAGTGGTTTTGCCGGCCCCGTTCAAACCCACAACGGCAACTTTTTCTCCGGCATTGATTTCCAGCGAAATGTCGCGCAAGGCCCACAGTTCGCGCTGCAGTTTTTCTCCCTGAGAAAGTGACAGCCCGAGACGGAACAATGTTTTTTGCACGCGGAGTACCCGGAATTGCTTGCCGATATTCTCCATTTTTAGCAGAAAGGATGGGCTCATGATTCCAGAATCTGTTTTTCGAGTTTTTTGAAAACGGTATAGCCGGCGCCGATCCAGAAAATGGTATGCGTGACGGCAAGCAGCAGTGTGGCGGTTTCAAAATGCGGGTCCGGCGCTTGGGTCAGAAAAAATTCCATGGCCATTACAAAAGAAGAAATGGGATTGAACCAGTAAAGAATGATGCGTGCCCAGTCCGAAAGCATTTCAAAGGAGTAGAAGATGGGGCTGAGAAAAATCAGCAAGTGTGAAAGGGCATTCCAGAGTTCGCTGATGTCCGAGGCCAGCGCATTTAAAGATCCCAGAAAGAGTCCGACGCCCAGTGCCAGAACAATAAAGACCGGTATATAAAACAGAAACCCGAGAAAACCAAGCGGCGAAAGACGGCCGAGACTGATCGAGATCAGTGCGCAGAGAAACATTTCGATCAGGAATTTCAGACAGGGGACGGTCAAAGAAGCGAGTAAAGGTATTTCGGAAGGAACCAGTGTGTCCAGTGCGTATCCCCGGCTTTGCCGGACGGCTTGCATGCAGACTTGAACGACGCTTTTAAAAAACGTGATGAGGATCACGCCCGAAAGAAGTTTCAGCGGAAAGTATGGAATGTTGCGGCCAAGCCGGTCCGTGAAGATCAAATAAAGGACGGCAAATGTCAGAAAGGGGCCGAGAAAACTCCAGAGAGCTCCCAGAAAAGAGCGGTAATCGCTGGAGCGCAGATGGGTGCGGGCCAGAACCGAAAAAAGATTCCAGGCCTGATCGCGGGGCGAACTCATGCCCCGGATTCTAGCGCGTTCCGGCGAGAGGGTAAAGCCGCAGCGGCAGAAAAGATCAGAGTGCGTGTGACGCGAGTTGCCGCTCGGTCGGCAGTCGGATATCCTTCGCGAGGCCGAGCCAGGACAAAACCCGGATCACGGCCCATGTGGAATCAAATTCCCAGGACTTCAGACCGTGACGGGCCGAAGTCTGGAAGGCGTGATGGTTATTGTGCCACCCTTCTCCATAGCTCAGAAGCGCGACCCACCAGAGATTGGTGGAGTCGTCGTTGGACCGGTAAGACTGATAGCCCCACACGTGCGTGGCGGAATTGACAAGCCACGTGCAGTGATAAACCAAAACCATTCGCATGCAGATGCCCCAAAGAACATAAGGAAGGCCTCCCCAGGCATACAGCCCGGCTGCCAGCAGAA
>CAZGID010000165.1:0-5698 GCA_964526065.1 uncultured bacterium | reverse complement strand
TTTTTTGGCATGTTGATATCGGTGACAATGACATCAGGCCGCAGCTGCAAGGCTTTCCCGACGGCTTCTTCACCATCCTTGGCTTCACCCACCAGTTCGATAAAAGAATGTCCGCGCAGCAGCGTCGCAATGCCGCGACGGACAATGGTGTGATCATCCGCCAGAAGGATGCGGACTTGCGAATCCCCATGCCGGGCTGGAAGCGCCGGCGGAGAAACAGGCGCGGCCGGAAGCAATTTTTTTTCGGGTGCCGGCGACTTGTCGATGACGGGAATTTCCAGACGAATGGAAGTTCCTTTTCCGGGACTGGAATCGATCCAGAAAGAACCACCCAGAATCCGGATGCGTTCGCGAATGCTGAATAGGCCGAAATGAGATAGCGAATCGGCTTGCAGCACGGCCGGGTCGAACCCGCCGCCGGCATCTTCGACCCGTACATGAAGTAATCCGTCTTCACTTCTTGATACGACCAAGCGGCATTCGCCGGTGCCGGCATGTTTGACAGTATTGAAAAGCAGTTCCCGGATTGCTTCATACAACAGAATCTTAATATGAATGGAATCAGGTTCCGCTTGCGGGTTCAGATCAGCCTGAACTTTGAGCCGGTGCTGTTTCTCGACATTGGTGATTAAAAGTTTCAAGGCTTCGATCAGCCCGCTTTCAAACAGAATGGGAGGCCGGATTTCTGCCGTCAGAGTTCTCCCCGATTCAATGGCTTTATCGATGTAATGACCGATGCTTTCAAAGTGATTCGGGAGATGAGACGCGTCATTTTCTTTGCTGGCCATGTGCAGGTTCATTTTGGCGGCGACGAGTAATTGCTGCAGATGATCGTGGAGCATTTCCGCCAGGCGCTTTCGTTCGCGGTTTTCGGCTTCAGATAGCTCCCGGGTCAGCCGGCGGAGCTGATGCGTTTGCTGTTCCAACTGATGGGTGCGTGCCTGCACTCGCTGTTCCAGTTCATTGGTTAATTCACGGAGCTGGGTTTCACTCATTTTCTGTTGGTCGATGTCCGTACTGGTTCCCCACCAGCGCTGGATAATGCCTGTCAAATCCCTTACAGGCATGGCGCGGATCAGGTGCCAGCGGTATTGCCCGCGGGAAGGGGAGTAATAGCGCGCTTCAATCTGGAAAGGCGTTTGTTTTTTCAGGCTGTATCTCCAGGACTCCATGACGCGTTCTATATCTTCAGGATGAAAACATTTTTTCCACGCGTTATCACTATAAATTTCTTCCAGGGACATTCCTGTGAATTCAAACCACCGCTGATTGCAGTAAAGAGTTTTTCCTTCGCCGTCCGTGCACCAGACCATTTGCGGCATCGTATCGGCGAGCTCGCGGAACTGCATAGCTTCAGCCTGGCTCATTTCGGGGCCAGAAATCGTATGCGCAGGCAGCGGCTGGTTCTCGGGTTGGCGCTTTTTTTGATAGAACTTCATTGTATCCCTTCAGGTTCGTTCGTACGTTGCCATATTTCGTAAGGGAAATCTGTAGGGCTGATCCTTATTTGGGTTAAGGGGCTTTGCCGAAAGAACCGCGGGTACGTAGTGTCTTCTCCTACGTTGCGCGGAAATCAGCCTCATGTTATGCTGACCTCTCATGAATGCTACCTATCAATGTCCGCTTTGCGGAAAAAAGACCAGCCGGGATCTTGCAGTTTATCTTGAGCATACGCAAGAACACGTCATCGATGTCATTAAAAAGAAGCATCCGGAATGGGTCGCAAAAGATGGCACGTGCCGGCCTTGTGTGGAGTATTATCGCAGCCAGTTATCGGGAGATTTGCCGGATATGAATCTGGGCCCGGCCGAAACTCGCAAACGTCTGGCAGCGGGAATCTTTTCTCTTTCCGTCTTCCTCTTGATGGGCCTGGTTTTGTGGCATCATCAAAGTGCCCGCGTCGTGCGGCTGGTTCTCTGGCTGCCGCTGTTTCTTTCTCTCTGGTGCTTTCTCGAAGCCCGTAAAAAAACCTGTTCGGTGCTTGCCGAAAAAGGTGTCTGCAATCTGGACCGGGGGATTGTGGCCTTGCATGACCCGGCACGGCGTGCGCGGATCCGTCGATTGGGACGCCGCCTCATTGTCATCGGCTTTCTGCTATCCGGCATGCTCACGTTTTTTATCTATCTTTTGCCGGCGAGATGACCGGTTCTGTCAAGAATCACCGGACCCAACTTCTAGCTTGCCTTTCCCGCTTTTTATGTTGAAATCTTACGCATGATGATGCGATTGGTGCGCCGCCATCCGGCGGCTTTTCTCATTTTTTCAGGTTTGATCGTTTCCGCCCTGATTGCCATTTTGTATCCGGCGGAACTGACGGCCTTGGCCCGAGAAAATGGGCCGATTGAAGCGCCCACCAGTCTTTCCTATGCGGTGGCGGCCGGTTTGTTTCTTGCGGGTTATTTGAAGGGCCGGGATTCCGGTTATCTGGCCGCCGCATTTGGAGCGGCGCTGGCGTTATGTATTGAGCAGGATTTGTATCAAACGCCGTGGGGTAATTTTCTTCGGCCGGAATTCGGCAGTTTTGAGAATGTTCCGGCGGCGGTTAAAATCCTTTGGTTTTGTTTTTATGTCCTGTGGGGCCTTTCCGGCTTTTTACTGCTGAAACGGCTGCCCGCCTGGTTAAGTGGTTTGAAACAGGGGCGGCCAGGAGCCTGGACGCTGCTTTATTTGATTGGCCTGGTTGGAGGGGTTCAGGTCCTGGATGGGTTGAATTATCATCCCCGGCGTGAAGCCATCCACGCCGGATTTGTTTTTGCCGAAGAATGTACGGAACTGATCTTTTCTCTCTGTTTATGCCTTTTCGGCTTTCAGCAGCTGACCGGAAAGCCTTCCCGGGCAGGCGCTTCTTCCTAACGTTTATCCGGTTTTCTTTGAGGCCGGACTCGATGTTTCCCCGATACCCGCGGTTTGGGGGGTATGCGACTCTTTTAACAGGAGGGCCGTATGAGAATTCTGGTTTTGGGGGATATTCTGGGTGATTTTTCACAATGGAATCAACTGCCGGAACTCATTCAGTTCCATCAAATTGACGCGCTTGTTTTTACAGGGAATTTGATGGATGCGCATATCCGGCGTCAGGAATGGGAACGTGCGGCTTCTGAAGGCGGTCTTCCGAATCCACGGGCTCCGGCGGTGGAGCAGGCGCGGCGCGAAGCTATTCAGGCTTTGTCCGCTTTCCTTCGCAGTCTGAAAACGCTCGGCATTCCGGTTTATCTGGTTCCTGGGGTGAACGATGCGCCGGAGAGACTTTTCCTTCAGGCGGCATTCAATGCCGAGATCTCCGGTCAGGTGCATCCCGTGCACCGAAGTTTCTTTCTGCATGGCAGCGCATACGCAATTTCAGGTTTTGGCGGGGAAATAACCGATGGGGAACGCGAAGGGCGTTTCTTTGTAAAATACCCGGCCTGGGAGGCCGAATACGCGCTTGAGTTTTTACATCAGATCCGGCGCCCGTGTATTCTCGTTTTTCATAGCGGTTCCGATGAAATCATGACCCACCTGATTAAATCCTATGCCCCCCATTATGCTTTTTGTTCAGGGCCGCGACAGACGCGCGTGATTGCAACCACACATGTGATTAGTCCGGGCCGCTGGCGGGACGGGGAGTACGCGATTCTGGACAGCCGGGGCCAGGAAGTCGAGTTCGGCACGCTACGGACAGCCCAGGCAGCCTAGAAGCCCGCCATCCTGCCCCCGGACCTCTTTGCTTTTCCCCCCGCCCGAGATTCAGAGTCACCCTGATCACCGCGTTTTCCGGTGGATGCTAACCTTTTAGTCGGCTCATTTGTTCTTATAAAAGAGTTTCATAACGCGGGAGGGTGGTATGAAACGCAAGACGCAGCAGGAGAAAAAGCAGGGCAAAGTCACGCGGCTTCCTTTTTTTAACAGTTTTCCTTATCTCGTGGCTCAGGTATCTCGTAACTTGCATCACATCAGCCTGTTACCGTCTGATTGGTCTTCCGAGGAGCTTTGTTGTGCGGCCCAGGAACAGGCGGACGCCAACAAGTTTGATGTCGTGCTGGTGGCGTCCGATGATTTTTGTGTCTATTTTTATCCCGATCAGGCTCCGGCAACTTCTAACGTACCGCCGCGCGGCGGCATTTTTGTCAGCGAGAAACTCGAGGTTTCAAGGCCCATTCACCAGGACGAGGAATTTTTGAAGCGTCTGGAAGCGCTGGATCACTTTATTGAGAGCCATAAACGTCCCGGCTTTCTGGTCGGCGATTTGACTAAAGGAGGCCGCGAAGCAAATCCGCGGGAACTGGATCTTTTAGCCGGAACAAGTGTGGAAGGGGTCCCTCTGGGTCTGGAGCAATGCCCCCTTTGCGGGGATTGGAAAGGGGAATGTCTCGATCCTTCGCCGGCTTATCAGGGGCTCGTTGTGCAGGTGAACTGCTTGTGTGAAAATGACAATTTGTGCGCTCGCTGCCAGCGTTCTCTCTACCCGCGCAAGCTCCACTCCAATTATTATAATCGGGCCGATGGCGAAATCTGGCATGTGCCTTCCTTTTGCGCATTCGGCCATCTATGCCCGGATCAGGAAGCGGAAGCGGCGTAATCTGTAAGGCAGAGACTTAGGGAATTCGCCGGACGATGATGTACGGTCATTCCTGGTTTTTGTCTGGCTCCTCCCATTGCGGCACAAAACGGGGTAGAATTCTCGTATGTGCACGCTGCTCGAAAAAAAAGATTTCGATGGGGATGAAACGGTGCCCGTTCGTTGCGTTCGTCCGGTTCTTCACTCCCGGTCGGCGGAAATGGGCATCTGGAGCTGTGAAGAATGTAGTCAGCTGTTTCTGGTTTGTCTTGTGAATGTGCAGGCTGCAGGGGAAGGCGCTGAAAGCTGGCGTTTCTGGGCACCGATTACCGTGCAGGAAAGCCAGGCGATTCAACCCTCCTTGCGCTCGGCTGTTTCGCTGCTTGAATCCCGCCGCCATCTTGTGATGACGCCTTCCGGTGAACTTTTGTGGCGCGATGCCGGGGTCGAAATGGCGCTTTCCCTCCTGTAGACTTAAACTAAATGACTGTAGAGGGTTGCATAAATTTTAAGTTGACACCGTTTGCGGTTTTCTGCAAAATGCCCCCATCGCGTTGACTTTTTCTCACCAACCAAGGAGGCAATGGATGAACACGCATCCCATGCGAATGGCCGGCATCCTGCTGGCAGCCAGCCTCCTGATCTTCCCTGGTAATGGACTTGCAGCCCGGAACTGGAACATCAGTGATACGGATCTGCCCACACATCTCCAGGGGTTGAGTCAGGAGCAGTTGGATATCATCAACAAAACGGATGAGCTCAATCCCGATTCCCCTAAGTTCAACCCGGGGCTTTTGATGATGTTTATCAATGCGGCGACACCCGTCGTGCGCACGAATCAGGGAACGACAGTTCTGCCGCATCCCGGAGCGGATCTCGTGCAGAGCACCAATGGCGGACCGACCGGAATCGGTCTTGGACCGGCGGCTTCGGATGGTCCCGTGCAACATGCGGGCGAACCTCTGGGAAATCCTAAAGCCAAGCCGGTTTCTCCCGCCGATCAGGAAGCAAACGAGGCAGCCTTTGGCTTGTTCTTCGGAGAACTGTTTCTTTCCGAGGATGATATGGCCGATTTTTATGAAGATATTTATTCCGGCTCGGGCGGCGCCTTTGGCGATTGTCTGGGACCGGATTGCGTTCCCCGTATCGGATTTCCGGGAG
>CAZGID010000164.1:0-5702 GCA_964526065.1 uncultured bacterium | reverse complement strand
CACGAACCAACGCTCCAAAAAGTGTCTGGGCATGCGGACCGCGGCACCACCAGGCAGATTTAAAAATTTCATTCACGGACTGACACATTTTATGAGCTCCACTGAAGATCTTTTTTGCTGCATTTGAGAAATCATCGGTTGGTTCATTTCATAAAATGTTGGAGGTTCATAAGTCTTACCCGCCTTGAGGCTTTTGTCCTCCTTCTGAATTCTTGACAACACGAACCTGCCTGCCAGTGGTGCCACTAAACGGGCTTTAATGCCTATTTCGCGCTTAATATCATCCAACAGCTCTGAGACTTTTCTCATCACCGCTGGATTCCGCTCCTCGAACCATTTGCGGGCAGCCCAGAGTGCGGCCGGGAACGTCACCGCCAAATCCCTGGCCTCCCAGGCAAAACGGTCCCGGACACATGGATTCGGGTGATGCTTGTAGCGCCTCCATCCTTGCAAGACGGTGCGTGCGATCCGCAGCACACTGGGCCCGTTTACTTCGAAGTCCCGTTGAAAAGCTTTCCGGATGAATTGGGTCTCTTGGCCCGGTTTCAGATGCGGATGCCGGTGCCGGAAAATCGCTTGCCCGTGGATATCTCCCTCCTGAAAGTCGCGCGGATCCTTAAGCGTCCGACCAGCTTGATGCTCAGCATAAAGCGGTGTCCCCGGGATTGGGGTATAGAGCATAAACTGATGGAAGTCGGTTTCATGGCTCACGGCATATTCGATCGCATCGTCGAGATTCTCCGGTGTGTGTTCTTCGAGACCGATAATACTGGAACCGAGCACGCGGATCCCATGGGATTGAAGCGTGCGGACCAAATCGCGTGTATCGATACCGTGCAGTTTAGCGTACTGACTGTTCTTGCCCTCAAGCCCCATCCATACCCATGAGATGCCGAGCCTCACCAGTTGTTCGATCTTGTAAGATCGCACAACCCGCCCCGAGCTAAATACATAAAGCGACCAAGCCTTCCCATACTCCTCCATTAGTTCCAAAAGGCGCAGGGCTCGCTGGCGATGCAGCAAAAAATTTTCGTCCATGACGAAGAATGAGCGGACGCCCATGTGCCGTTCGATTCCGCACATCACACTGAAGAGTTCATCCCCCGTTTCATAGAAATTAACAAACTTGCCCTTCCCTCCGAACATCGAAGAAGTCGCGCAAAAATTGCACCCCATGGGACAGCCTACGGATGGAATGAGCGATGCCGCTGTGTTATTGCCGGTGTCTTTCACTTCCATCCCCATTGTGCGCGTGCCCACGGATGAAGAAATAAGCGGATGCCGGACCGGCTTACTTACATCCTCGCCCAAAAACTGACGGAACCAGCGTATGCCTTCGCCCCGCACGACATGATCCACATCGGCATAGGAAGATAACCCAGGATAGTTTGCGACATGACCTCCCACAACAATAGTCGCGTGAGGAAGATGCTCACGGATCAAACTGCACATTTTCTTAACTTTGTCGACATTTGGCATGATTGCGGTAATCCCCACGATATCGTATGGATGTTGTATAAGCTCATCCACAAAACGCTCCAGCGTCGGAAAATCCAAGAGGGTGCAGGGAGCTTCGATATTAGCCTGAATCATCATGATCCCCCATGAACGATGAAACATCCTTAACGCAAACGGTCCCTCTTCACGCGTCACTTGGTTTTTATACAATTCCATCGGGTTAAGGGCCCGACTACCATACTCATCATCCCGGGCATACGGCCCGAAGACGCTCGTAAGCAGAATTTTCGCACGGCTACCGAGCGGATGGACAGGCGGCGACTTCCCGGCGGCATCGAAGTTCGTTTCGGTGTGCCTATCCATGCTTTCATGCCCGTTAGTATTTTTTGTCTGGACCATCGTTTTCTCCATTAAATAATTTTATGCCCATTCCAACTGGAGCATTTTTAAATTTTTAAAATCGTCAGCGAGAGAGTTACCCTTTGTAGTCAGGTATTCCCCAATAATTAATCCGTTAATCCCCGCTTGCAGTGCAAGTTTTTGATGCGACCCGAGTTGCACTTGTCTCCCACCGGCTAATTTCAAGCACGTTCTCGGAAGAATGAGTCGAAAGACGGCAATCGTCTTGAGAATCTCCGCCGGATCCATCAGGGCCTGTCCGGCAAGCGGCGTCCCCGGCCGTGCGTCGAGCAAATTGATCGGGACGCAATCCGGATCGAATGATTTGATATCGAAAGCAGCTTGGACACGATCTTCCCGGTTTTCGCCTATACCTAAGATGACACCACAGCAGATTTCAAGCCCCGCCTCCTTGGTGGCCTTGAGCGTTTTGATGCGTTCTTCATATTGATGGGTCGAGGCGATCCTTTTATAAAAAGTGGATGAAGTCTGGACATTGTGATTCACGCGCCTGACGCCCGCTGTTTTAAGCTGCCGTGCTTGAGCAACATTCAAAAATCCGACCGAAACATCCACATGAATATCAACTTTTCGCTGGACCGCATCAATTATGAACAGGAGCGACTCAAATTCTGCATGGCCCAAAGACCGTCCCGAAGTTACAATACAGAATTCGCGTGCACCTTGTTCTTTCGCTTCTCTTGCTTTTGCCGCGACAGCTTCCGCATCTAAAAGAGGGTACCTTCTCACCTGTGTTGGAAATTTCATAGACTGAACGCAAAATGCACAGTCTTCCGGACAAAGGCCGCTTTTGGCATTGACAATGCCGCAAAGATCGACCCTGTTCCCGTGAAGACGTCGGGTTAGCCGGCCGGCGGTCGCCATCATTTCATGTATCTCATTTTCATCGTTGATCTCAATACAAGCCAATGCCTGCTCATAAGAAATGCCATCCTTGCTCATAATTTCCTCATCTCGAAATTTCATCGAGATGCCCCCTGCACATCTCCGACGGAATGATTGATTCCCGCAAGAATTTGATCAGCGGTTTGAGACGCATGCCGGATGCAGTCGGGTATTCCAGTCCCCTGATACGCGTTACCGGTCAAATACAGGCCCGGGAAATTCTTTAAAGCAGCGAAGATTCTTTCCACTATTTGGCGATGACCGATACGATACTGTGGGATCGCTTCCGGCCATCGGCTTATTGCGGTTGATAATGGCTCGGCCGAAATCCCAAGCTGATTGCGAACTTCTCCACAGACAGTTTCCGCAATTTTTTCATCGTCCGATTCGAGCAATTGCCGGGATGCCTTTCCTCCTAAAAAAGCACGCAGGAGGACGGTCTCGGAATGAGGCGCCCTCCCGGGAAATTTGATGCTTGAAAACGTACAGCCGACCATTTTTTTCCTTTCCACGGACGGCACGACATAGCCTAAGCCATTGAGAGGATGACGAATATCCTTCCGATGAAAGGCGAAATTCACTGTTGCGACTGTTTCATATGGGATCTGTTTTAAATCCTGTGATAAGCTTTGGCTCATGCCATTCACCAGTTTCGCTGCGGCAGATGCGGGTATAGCTAAACACACCCTATCGGCTTCAAAAGTTTCCCCGTTCCCTGATAAAGTTTTCCAGCTTGAGCCTTTTTCGAGCCCGACCACTGTCTGCGATCGATGAAAAACCACCCCAGGCATCCGTTCGATCAGGGCGGGAATAAGGGAATGCAGCCCGGCTTTTAACGTCAAAAACAGACTATAACGCGGACCGCTTGCTTTGCGCGTGGCATCGTCCTTTTTTTTGGTCAAAGCCCGGATCACGCTCCCATATTTGCGTTCCATCTCGAGGAAATGCGGGAAAGTCGCTTCAAGGCTTAATTCCTCCGGGTCTGCGGTATAAATTCCCGCGATCATAGGCTGCGCGATCCGCTCAAGGACTTCTTTTCCAAAACGACGCTTGACAAAGCTCGCCAAACTTTCGTCTCCTTCCTTCTTTTTTGGCGGGATCAATAACTCGCAAGCCATCCGGATTTTTCCTGTAAAACTTAATAGAGGTGTTCGAATCGCTTCACTCACCTTAGTCGGCGCCATTAAATAAAAGCCGCGCGGGACGGGGATGAGCCTGTTTTTTGTAAGAATGAAGCTTTGCCGGAGATCGGGATTGGTTGCCATGAAGTCTTTATCCAGGCCGAGTTCCCGGCAAAGCTCGACGGCCCATGGCTTTGACGAAATAAACGAATCCGGTCCCCGCTCCATGAGAAATCCATTTTGAGTTTCGGTTTGGATGACACCTCCCAATCGTCCATTCGCCTCAAAAACATGGATTTCAAGTTTCCCTTTCTGCCCCAGCCGAGATTCCGCTAATCGGTAGGCTGTGGTGAGGCCCGAAATACCTCCCCCGATAATCGCGATTCGCATCAAATACCGCCTCCTTGCTCACCATAACCCGAAGGCTGATAGATACAACAAGGATCTTCAGCCAGATAATCTCCCATCAAAGCGTAAGCACGGGCACGTGAGCCGCCGCAAATTTCTTTATAAGGACAAATACCGCAACGGCCCTTAAGTAGGGATGTGTTCCGCAATTCTTTGAAAAGGGACGCGTTTCGGTAAACCGCTGCGAGCGAATCCCGCCGGATATTACCTGCCGCTATGGGAAGAAAGCCGCTGGGCATGATGTCTCCACGGTAAGAAATAAACGCAAAACCTTTTCCTGAGTTTACTCCTCGAGGCGCCCGGCCAATGGCCGCTCCCGAATCCTGTCTCTTTGGGAACTCGTCAGGAAGATGTTTCTCATGACGAACGCTGACCTTTCCTAAGGACCTCTGAAGCATTGCCTGTTCGTGACAGAAACGCCGGTAATGCGGTGCCTCCGTAATCTTGACCGTAAAATCAGCTTGTTGGCTGAATTCATAAATTTTTTCAAAGGTTTCTTCAAATTTCTCTGCACTCATTAACGGAACTGTTTGGCCACGCCCCGTGGGAACCAAAAAAAAGATCTCCCAAAAAACAATGCGAAACAAATCCACAATATCAAAAAGGCCGCCCAATTGGTGCTCATTATGGACGTTGATTAGGGAATTGAGTTGAACACGTAGCCCAACTTGATTTGCCATTTCAATACATTCAAGTGTCCGTTCGAATACTCCCTCAACTCTTCTGAAGGCGTCATGATCTGTCGCGTTGGCGGCAGCCAGACTGAAAGCAATTTGGTCCAGTCCCGCATCCTTGAATTCTTTCAATCGATCATCGGTCAAGTCAGGTGTCACTGCGGGAATTGCACCCGTTCGAAGGCCGCATGATTTTGCGTAATCAATGAGTTCGAAAAGATCCTTCCTTTTCAAACAATCGCCGCCGCTAAAGATCAGGATCGGCGTCCCGATGGACTTCACATCATCAATCAACCCAATGGCTTCTTCATAATTTAATTCTTCCGGTGAGCAGTCGGGGTCCGCAGAAGCGCGGCAATGCACACAAGCTAGATCACAAGCTCGTGTCGTTTCCCAGATGACTAAAAAAGGGCTCTGGCTGAAATCAAGATGATGTCGGATCGGAAGTGGGCTCATCGCGTCACACAAACCACTGATTTTGGTTGCGGTCTTTCATGGCCGCTTGGCCGAATGGGGGCCTCCCGGGTAATCGCGGAATCGGTGTAATCCACATTTTCAGGACGGTTCGCTCTGCGTAAAAGCTGCCAAATATCCCAAAGTGCCTTCAGGAGACCGCCGGTATAAACGATATAGTCCCAGCCACGCTTCAAATAAAAGGCTATGAAAGCTTCCTGCGGCATCCCTCTTCTTCGGTTCCTGCGCTCTTTCACCCTGAAAAATCCTCCCAAAAGAGGGT
>CAZGID010000163.1:0-5754 GCA_964526065.1 uncultured bacterium | reverse complement strand
CATGATCGGCGATAGCCATGCAGGGTGAGACCCTCACATATCAGACCTGGCGCTGGGTGGTGCTGGGCGCCCTTTTCTGGTGGTTCGCGGGACTGAATCTTTTCATCTTTCATTTCACGGCTTTTTTTCTTTTTATGGGCATGATTTATATGTCGAACCGCAGTTCGGGGCCGACCTATGTGCCGCCTTCTTCCGGATTCATTTTTTTTATCGCTGTTTTTTATTTTCTTTCGATTGTGGTGCATTCCTTGTTTGTCGGGGCGGACGGGCAGCGTATCGTGGCCGCTTTTTATAATCTCTCTTTCTGGATCATGGGGTTTATGCTGGTGATGGCGCTGGCCAACGCGTTTAACAGTTTTTCGGTCATGCCGCTGCTTGAAACATTCCGCCGCCTTTCCTGGATTACCGCGTTGATGGCCGTGGCGATGCTGGCATTATGGAAAACCGGCCGGAAAGAAGTTATCATCGAAACGCCCCTTTTCTTTTTGACCCGCTTTATTGGCGAGACCCAGCTCGTGGTCAGTTCTCTCGAAGCCCGGCCGCTTTTATGGGACTGGTTCGCTTCTTCCCAGCTGCCGCGTTTTAATATCTTTTCGCCGTATCCGACGGCGGCCGGTGCTATTTTGATCATTATCATGGTTCTGCTGGTGACACATGCCACCATTGAGCGCAAAACCCGCAGCCCGATTTTTTGGGGGCTTCTGGCAGTTAACGGTCTCGGCCTTGTGATGACCTTGTCCCGTATGTCTATTTTGGCCTTTGGGTTCAGTTTTCTGGCGGTCTTTTTACTGCAGAAAAAAAATGTCACGATCTGGATGTTTGTTCTTTTTTCGGTTTTTCTAATGACGATTCCGCTGCTGCAGCAACTGCTGGAATACATGCTATCGCTCCGCGAAGGCAGCAATTCAATCCGTATGCAGATTTATCTCTACAGTCTCGAACAACTGCAGGGTCCGGACTGGATTTTTGGTTATGGAGTCAAGCCGAGGGAAGAATCGCTGATCTTTCCACTCGGTTCACACTCGACTTATATTTCCATGCTTTTTAAGTGCGGAATTTTCGGGCTCGTGACGTTAATCGGTTTTCAGGTGTCGCTGTTCTGGCGCTGGTACCGTTTAAAGGCGCGCGCGGCCCGCAAGCGGCGGGATTTTCTTTTTTGGCGCGGGTTGGGCTGGATATTTATTGCCCTGGGGCTGTGGCTGTTTACGGAAGATATTGATGCCCCTCAGATGCTTTCCTTTCTCTACTTTTCTCTTATTGGTATTTTCGAAGGCTTTCGAAGGAGGCTGCTTTACTCATGAGTTCCTATCCGGTGGATTCCAATTATGGCAAAGCTCTGGATATTCTCGGCGTTCAGGTCCACCCGGTGGGAGTGCCTGAAGTGCACGGTTATATTGAAAAGGTGATTGCTGAAGAAAAGAAGGCTCTGGTGCTGAACGTCAATATTCATTGCGTGAACCTGGCGCTTCATTCGCCCTGGCTGCGGGATTTTCTCAATGCGGCGCAGATGGTGTTCTGTGACGGGGACGGGGTGCGGTGGGGCCTGCGCATTCTGGGCATGAATCCGCCTCCTAAAATCACCTATGACCGCTGGCTGTGGCAATTGGCCGAACTGGCGGCAGAAAAGGAATACAGTTTCTATTTTCTGGGCGGGAAGCCCGGAGTGGCGGAAGAAGCCGCCGGGAAAATCCGGGAGAGATTTCCGGCCGTTCGTTTTGCAGGCACCCAGCACGGGTATTTCGAGAAATCCGGCCCGGAAAATGAGCGGGTGATCGAAGAGATTAATGCCGCGCGGCCGGACATCCTGATTCTGGGATTCGGCATGCCGGTCCAGGAGGCCTGGCTGAAGGCAAACTGGGAGCGGGTTCATGCCCATATCTTTTTGACCGGAGGCGCCGCTTTTGATTATGCCGCCGGCCGGGCCCGCCGGGCGCCGGGGTGGATGATCCGGGCCAATCTGGAATGGCTGTTTCGACTTTATGAAGAACCTAAACGCCTTTTCCGCCGATATATCTACGGGAATCCCTATTTCATGTTTCGGGTTTTTTGTGAGAAAATCAGACGAAAATTATGGCGCTGAAACAGCTGATTAAAAATATTCACCTGATCCGCATCCTGTCGGTCATTCTTGACTTCCTGAGTTTTCAGGTTTCGCTTGTCATTGCCTACATCCTCTGGGTCCGGTTTCCCTGGCATGGAAACTGGCAGTACTTCGCCGACTTTTCGGTGATTCTCTACATCCTCCCGCCGCTGGCCATTGTCGTCTTTAAAGCCGTCGGGCTGTACAAGCCGGAAATGGGCATGATCGGGGTGTATGAGCAAAGCTCCATCTTCAAAGCGATCTGGATTACCTATTTTACGGTTCTGGCCTTTTCTTTCTTTTACCGGGGAATCGAGTTTTCGCGTCTGGCCACATTGTATTCCATGTTTATTGCCATCTTTCTGATCAGTTTTGAACGTTTTCTGATTCGAAAGTTATATGTCTGGATGAACCGGAAGGGAATCGGCGTCCGGCATGCGGTGATTTATGGGGCGGGTTTCAACGGCCAGCGGCTGGAGCGGTGGATTACGCAGTCGCCTCAATTGGGCATCGATGTGGTCGGGTTTCTGGATGATGACGTACCGAGTCTGATCAAGAAGCCGGAAAAAAAGGAAATTCTGGGCGGGATCAGCGACCTGCCGGATTTGGCCCGGGATAAAGATCTGGAACTTCTCTTTATTGCGCACCGGGATCTGGATGAAGAGCAGGTGGTCGAAATTGTGCAGTTGTGCCGCTTTTTAAAAATCCGCTGCTGGGTGATTCCTTCCTTGTTTCGCTTCCACGTGGAGCGTGTGGAGCTTCAGAACATCGGCGGCATTCCGCTGGTCGGGTTCAAAGAGCAGTTCGGCCGCAACTCCTATGAACTGTTTAAATATTCGATGGACAAGATCACATCCACGCTGCTGATACTTCTTTCATCGCCGGTATGGGCATTTGTGGCGGCCGGTATTTATATGACCATGGGCCGTCCGATCTTTTTCAAGCAGGTTCGCGTCGGAAAAAAGAACAAGCCGTTTACGATTTTAAAATTTCGCACTTTGAAAGCCCAGCAGGGAAGCCAGGCGATTTCGCCGGAGCTGGCCGCTAAAGAAGGCGCGCGGGCGATTCCGCCTTTCGCCGCCTTTCTGCGCAAGACAGGGCTGGATGAAATTCCTCAATTGCTCAATGTCTTTCGCGGGGACATGAGTCTGGTGGGTCCGCGGCCGGAAATGCCTTTCATCGTGGAGAAGTATGGGCCGCTTGAGAAGGAGCGGCTTTCAGTCCGGCCGGGCATCACGGGCCTGTGGCAAATCAGCGAAGACCGCAAGCGGCTTTTGATTCACGAAAATATGGATTATGACCTTTACTACGTCGAGCACATGAGCTTCAACCTCGACCTGGCCATCCTGGTCAAGACTGCCGCGTCCCTCGTGCGGCGGATGTTTTAATCGGAATCTTATTTCTTGAAGGTCTTGAGAACGCGGCCGCAGCTGCCTTTTTCGGAGTAGCTGACCATTTGAGCCGTTTCCCAGTGGGGGTAAATCAGGGAGAAAAGTGCGTCCAGGCTTTCGGCATCGTAGCGCTTCACCTGGTCGCCGTCGATCACATGGTAGCGGCCGTTTTCTTTAAAAACGCAAACCGTGTGAGCGAATTTCTTGCCGTAGATATTCACGAGAAAAGCCGAAATGCCGTTGGCCTTCAGAACTTCGGAAGCAAAAAGGGCAAAATCTTCACAATCACCCCGGCGGCTGGCCAGCAGCTGGGCGGGGGACTGCCAGAATTCTTCTTTGCCAAAATGAGCCTGGTCGGTTTCGACCATGAAATTACGGAAAATAAAACGGGCAATCTGTTCGGGGCTGGAAAGTTCGCCGGCAACGGAATCAATGGAAAATTCGGAAGGAAGAACAACATTGGCTCTGGCTTCCACCGCGCCGTAACCGGCCGCAGCCAGAGAAATAGCAAGAAACAGAATTTTGGTAATACGCGTAAACATTGCCGAACAGCTCCTCGAACGAATTCGAAGTTCTGATTCGGCCAAAACCGGTATTTGGCAACCCAGCCATCCTGACAAGTCAGGACCCGTCGGCTTTGCGTCCCCAGATTACTCTTACATGAAAAATGCGTCCATGTATCCGCCGTCGATTCGGCGGAGGGTTTGCCCTTTTCAGAATACACGTGAAAAGTACTACCCGGACTTTGGCAACCCAGCCATCCTGAGCTGTTTCACTCAGGACCCGTAGGCTTTGCGTCCCCGGATTACTCCGGGTTTGCCTTTTTCAGAATCCTCGTCAAAGATCTATATTTCCTTATTAAAAAAGTACCACCCCCCTGGGGGACTGTCAAATACGCCTCTGGCTGTTGATAAAAACATGCTATTTTTTGCAACATATTGAAATATATAGACTTATGGCTATAAAAATGGGTGATTTCATTGACAAACCCTAGGGCAGCTGGTATAGTTCTTTAATTCTTAAAAAAAGTTTCGAGGCCCGTATGACCGAATTTGACCCCATAGAAGACCTGATTGAAGCCGTCCGCCAGGGCGAAATGGTGATTATGGCGGATGATGAAACCCGTGAAAATGAAGGGGACCTCATTTTTGCGGCCTCCCGCGTGACTCCCGAAAAAATCAATTTTATGATGAAATACGGCCGGGGCCTGATTTGTGTTCCGCTGGCCGAAGACCGTATCGACGCCCTCAAACTGGCGGCCATGACGCCGGAGTCTCAGGACTCCATGAAGACGGCGTTTACGATTTCAGTGGATGCCAAGCTTGGGATTACCACAGGGATTTCCGCCCATGACCGTTCCCGAACCGTCGAAGTGCTGGCCGATCCGGCTGCGACATCGGCGGATCTGGTGGCGCCGGGACATATCTTTCCGCTCAAAGCCAAAAAGGGCGGTGTGCTGATTCGGGCCGGCCATACCGAAGCGGCGGTGGATCTGGCGCGGCTTGCCGGATTGCCTCCGGCCGGTGTGATTTGCGAAATCATTAATGATGATGGTTCCATGGCGCGTTTGCCCGAGCTGATGGTTTTTGCGCGCGAGCATAAAATTAAAATTGGGACGATTCAAAGCCTCATTGAGTACCGCCGCCGTTTTGAACGCCTTATCGAGAAAGTCGTGACGACAACCTTGCCGACGGTCTTTGGCGAATGGACCGTGCATTTGTACCGTTCTCTGGTCGACGGCCGCGAACATCTGGCGCTGGTAAAAGGCGAACTCTCGGATCAGCCGACGCTGGTGCGCATGCATTCGGAATGTCTGACCGGCGATATTCTGGGATCCCTGCGCTGCGACTGCGGCGAACAATTACTGGCTTCCATGGAACAGATCGAAAAAGAAGGCCGCGGCGTGATTGTCTATATGCGCCAGGAAGGCCGCGGCATTGGACTGGCAAGCAAACTGAAATCCTATACGCTGCAGGATCAGGGGCTGGATACGGTCGAGGCCAACCAGCAGCTTGGATTCAAAGCCGATTTGCGTGAATACGGAACTGGCGCCCAGATTCTGAAGGATCTGGGGCTTAAGCAGCTGCGCCTGATTACCAATAATCCCCGTAAAATTGTGGGGATTGACGGCTACGACCTGCATGTCGTCGAGCGGATTTGTCTGACGACCGAACCCCATACCTACAATATCCGTTATCTCAAGACCAAGCGCGACAAGCTGGGTCACTACCTCAATCTCTAAGATGCCCGTTCATCTCGGCCGCCTACGCGCCGGCAAACAAC
>CAZGID010000162.1:0-5787 GCA_964526065.1 uncultured bacterium | reverse complement strand
GAGAAAGAGCAACCTCCTTTTCGCACTGAGGCAGATTTTCTCTCCTTTATCCTCCCTTAAATCCAGCCCGTAAATGGAGTATAATAAGGCCTTCCGAAAGGCTTTCTCATGATACGGATTTTTCAAGGCGATATCACAAAAGAAAGCGTTGATGCGATCGTCAATGCCGCAAATACCCAGCTGAAAGGCGGAGGCGGTGTGGATGGCGCTATTCATCGTGCCGCGGGTCCGTCGGTCATGAAAGAATGCCGCAAAATCGGAAAGTGTCCGACCGGTGAAGCCGTGATAACCGGAGCCGGTGATTTAAAAGCACGTTTTATTATTCATACCGCGGGGCCGGTCTGGAATGGCGGCAGCCGGGGCGAGGCGGAATTGCTGGAGCATTGCTATCGCCGCTCCTTTTCGGTGGCGCGAGAAGCCGGCTTGAAAAGCATCGCTTTCCCGGCCATCAGTACTGGCGTCTATGGTTATCCCAAACGTGAGGCAGCGCGAATCGCGCTTCAAAGCGGAAGACGGGAAGCAGGAAACTTTGAACGCATTCATTATGTCTGTTTTTCTGTAGACGATAAGGCGATTTACGATGAAGTGTGGCAAGAACTTCAAAATGAAACCCGGTTCTAGCGCCTGGAGGGCCGCAGGCGGATGGATCTTTTTGGGATTCATTCTGACCGCGGCGGCTTATGAGATGACGGACGAAGATTTTTCAAGAAAAAGGGATCAAATGGTGACCGGACAAATTCAGTCCCGCGGCGTTATGGATCCTGAAGTGATTGCCGCAATGAGACGTGTGCCAAGACACTTCTTTGTGCCCAAAGGGTTTCAGCATCTGGCTTATGAAGATCATCCTCTCGAAATCGGGCACGGGCAAACCATTTCACAACCCTATATTGTCGGGTTGATGTCTCAATTACTCGGGACGGCGAGGGGAGACAAGGTGCTCGAAATCGGAACCGGGTCGGGCTATCAGGCTGCCGTACTGGCAGAAATGGGAACCGAAGTTTATACCATCGAAATCGTGGAGGCGCTGGCCCGGCGTGCCGAGGAGGCGCTTCAATCGCTGGGCTATAAAAATGTACAGGTGCGTGCGGGAGACGGCTATCAGGGCTGGCCGGAGCATGCGCCCTATGACGGTATTATCGTAACCGCGGCTCCGGAAGAAATTCCGCAGCCTTTGATCGATCAATTAAAGAAGGGCGGAACCATGGTGGTTCCGGTGGGCCCCGCAGGAAATATTCAGCGTCTGATGTTGATACGCAAAGAACCGGACGGAACATTGACGCGAACGGCGCTGGATCCGGTTCGTTTTGTTCCTATGGTTCGGGAGTCATGATTCCGGTATGAGCACCGGCTATGATGCGATTGTACTTGGCAGCGGCATTGCAGGATTAAGCTGTGCAATTGAGCTTGCCCGCGCCCGCCGACGGGTTCTGGTTCTTTTCCGGCAGGACCTTGCCGGAGAGGCGACGGCGGCATCTGCGGGAATGCTGGACCCGGCACTTGAGTTTCGTCCCGGCCACCCGATTTTACGTCTGACTCTTCCCGCTTTCTTTCAATATCCCGCTTTTATCCGGAAACTTGAAAAAGAATCCAAAATTAGTACGGGGTATGTCCGCAGCGGTCTTCTGGTTCCGGTGCGTCACCAAAAGCAGGAAAAAAATATTCGCCGGAATGCCCAGGCCCACAAGCGTCAGGGAATTCCTTCCGAGTGGATGGATGAAAAAAAAATAAGGAAGAGATTTCCATTTATGGACCCGGCAGTTTATGCCGCTGCTTTTTATCCCTTAATTGGAAAAATTCATCCGCCAAGCCTGAAGAAAGCCTTGTCCGGATGGGCGCGCAAGCTTGGGGTGCGGTTTATTGCGGTTACAGGAAATACGGCCCCCTGGATCCAGGATAATACGGTTATCGGAGCCCGTTCAGGCAATCGCAGCTGGAAAGCGCCTGTGGTTGTCAATGCCATGGGCAGTTGGAGTCTTCCCAGAAAGACAAAAGCACTTCCGCGGAAAGTGATCCCGGTGCGGGGACAGATGATTGTGGTTCAAGGGGAATTACCTTTGAAGTCGATTATTCTGGATGAAGGAGGACGCTACCTTGTGCCCTGGCGCCCGCGGCGTTTTCTTTTGGGTTCCACGGTTGAGCGGGCTGGCTACCGGCCTGTTACCCATGCATCCGGCATTGCCCGTATTCGGCGTGATTTGGAAACCATTGTGCCGAAAATTAAAAAAATGAAGGAATCCACCCGCTGGGCGGGATTGCGGCCTCTTGTGCCTGAGAATGCGCTGCCATTAATTGGTCCCGCAAACGTAAAGGGGCTTTATCTTGCTACCGGTTATTACCGTTCCGGTATTTTGATTGGTTATTATGCGGGGCAGCTGCTTAGCCGGGCCATTCTCACCGGCCGTTTGCCGCGAGAATTGAAACCGTTTCAACCATAAAGGAAGTCAGCGATGCATATGCCCGTTAAATCCGGCAGTGCTCAGCAGGCCGGAAAAGCCATTCGGATTTCTCTGCTTACCGCGCTGCTTCTGGCATTTTCCAAATTAGTTGTGGGTTTGATGACGCATTCCATGGCGGTTATGGCTTCCGCGCTTGATTCTTTCCTCGATTCCGGTTCGTCGCTGGTGAATCTGATTGCTGTTCGCGAAGCCTCACGCCCGCCGGATCCCAAGCATACCTATGGCCATGAAAAAATTGAAAGTCTTGCCGCCTTGCTGCAGAGCCTTTTTATCGGTTTTAGCGGTGCCTTCCTGGTGTGGGAGTCTGTGAAGCGCCTGTGGACGGGCCAACAGCTCGAATCCCTGCCCGCGGGAATGGGCGTGATGCTGATGTCACTGATCGCCAGTATATTTATTGTCTGGCGGTTAGGCAGGGCGTCGCATGGAAGCCAATCCATGGTTTTGTCGGCCGAGAGTCTGCATTATTCGACAGACATCATTTCCAATGGCGGTATTCTGGTTGCCTTGTTTCTGGTCCACTGGACTGGCAAGCCGGTCTGGGATTTGATCGTTTCTCTTCTGATTGCTATTCATATTTTTATTTCAGTTTACCGTATTTTCCGCCGTTCCGTGGATGAGCTGCTTGACAGCAGTTTACCGATCGGTACGGTTCTCGAACTGGAGCGCCTGATTAAAAATCATCACCCCTCCATTCTCGGCTTTCATAATTTCAGAAGCCGTCGTGTGGGCGAGAAAGTTTTTATGGATTTCCATGTTGAGATGGGAGAAGAGAATTTAAAAAATGCGCACCAGCTGACGACGTCACTGATTGCGGAAATTCAGAACAAATTTCCCGGTGCAGATGTGACGGTTCATTATGATCCTGCAGAGAGGAAATCCTAAGGCCTCATGAACTGGTTATTTTTCCGTTTTCTTGACCGCTACGACGTGGCGGTAGAGAAGGGCGGACTGGAACCGTTTCTGCGCCAGCATCTGGAAGGGTTGCAAATTCCGGAAGGACAGGCGCGGCCCCAGCTTGAGGTGGTGCGTTCGCGGTTCCCCTGGGGAATCCCGTCGACGGCCCGGATTTCGCATGGAATTTACAAGGGAATTCCGTGGCGGATCGGCCTCCAGGCAGGAAGCCCCACCCGCGTTTATTTTTTTACGCCGGCCTTTTTTACTTTTTTGATGCTTCGCAAGGTGCTGATTCCTTTCTTGCGGCGTGAAATCATCCGCGATGGCGGGGCCGGATTTATTGGTTCCGCGTTTCGGGATGCCGGAAAAGTTTATGTGTTATTCGGCCATCCGGGATGCGGAAAAACACGTGTGTTGCTTTCGGCGGCCGCTGCAGGGGCCTCTTTTATCGGAGACCATGAGATTGTAATTTTCCCGGACGGAAGTGTTTACGGATTGTTTCATTACCTGGAATTGCGTCTTGAAACCGTGCGGAAGTCGAAATTTTGGAAGCAGCTCCGTCTGCTGCAAAAAAGTAAACTTTTTCTTTTTGAAATGATTTCCGCGATGACGTTTCGCCGGATCTGCTTTAATATTCTCGTGCAGCCGGAAACGCTGGAAATTCCGAGGAGTGCATCGGACAGCACGGAAAAGATTTTTATTCATCTGGCCCGGGAGCATCAAAGCGGGCCGATTGGCAAGGATGTTTTTATGGAAGCCCTTCAGCAGTATGCCGAGATCTTTACGCGCTATTTCGGAAGACTCTTTGAGGACGAATCCATGAGGCAACGCGAAAAGGAAAATTTCGAAAAAATACTCGCTGATTCCTGGTTGTGGCAATTGCCGGAGTCCGCTGCGGTTGCTCCATGGAATGAAGTGAAAGCCCAGGTGAACGGATGAAACCGGAATACCGTGCGAAATCTCATTATCAAAAAGAGGATGTTGCGACCCGCTATGAGGATGAACGATTCAAGAGCTGGTATGGGAGGACGGCCCATCAGACCGAAGTCCGGGCGCTCGCAAGGGCCATGGATCTCTTCTTCAAAGGTCCGGGGATCTTGATTGATATTCCTTGCGGGACCGGCCGGTTATTTCCCGTTTTTATGGAGCGCGGGATGAAAGTAGTGGGGCTTGATATCTCAGAAGCGATGATGCAAGTTGCCCGTAAACGGTTTGAAAAAGCGAATGATGTTTCATTTAGACGCGCCGATGCGGAGCATTTGCCTTTTCAGGACGGCAGCGTCGATTATCTGACCAGCTACCGGTTTCTGTGCCATCTGCCTGAGGATGTCCGGCGGCGGGTTTTGACGGAAATGATCCGGGTTACCCGGAAGGTTCTCATTCTGAATTACTATGTTTCTAATTGCGGCCTGCTTTATATTTTTAACCGGATTTTCCGGAAAAGCACGGTGCCGCCGCATGTCCTCAGTCTGAAAGAATTAAAAAGGGAACTTGATTCGCTGCCCAGCGTCCGCGTTCGGGAAATCCGCAAGTTGAGCTGGTATGACCGCAGTTCTACGCTGGTAGTTCTGGATAAAACCATTTAAAACTGCGGCACATAGGGCTGGGTCCAGGCCACTTCCAGGTCGCCTTCTTCATAGGGCAGGGGATGCAGCCGGGAGGAAATGATCTTGGCCCGGACATAGAGCTCATCGCCGCGGGCCTCATAAGTGGCTTTCGTCCCTTTTACTTCCGCCAGGACTTCTCCCAGCTGGGCGCTGTCTCGACGCGTTCCGATGAATTGAATGGCGTAACGGACGTTTTCTTCTGCCTGCACCTCGACCGTGAGGCGGTTATTTTCCCACCAGACATCCTTCAGATAGACGCCGGTGGACGCATAAAAATCTCCGCGTTCCATCGCTTCGAGGATCGATTCGGTTTTTAAATACCGGGACCGCACCATAACCCAGGCACGTCCGGGACGCCCGAGATTCTGTCCCGGAGGATAGTAATCCGGTGTGTCGGGATGGTACATATGGGCATCATCGACAGCCAGACCGTACATCATGGACTTTTCCGGGCGGATCATCCGCGCTGCCAGAATGAGATCCCACTTGGGCTCCATGCCCAGATTTTTATCGTCCCCGTAATTATGAGCCCGTTCGTGGCCGTCGAAAATTTCCATAAAATGCAGATTTTCAACATAAATGATGTCTCGGGCTGGAATCCAGGCAAGGTTGGGGTGATTCAAAACCGGAATAATTTTTCTTCCGGTCAAATCGGCCACTTGCAGAATCGCATTTGTATTTTTTTGAATAATTTCCTGTGTGTTTCGTCCGTGCAGGTAAGCGATTCGGGAACGCGTATTTAAAGCGGTGATATGGATCGTGCCAAACGCGGTAATTTCTTCGCTTTCAAATAGCAGAAACCGGCCCGGTTCTTCGATTTTTGGTCCATA
>CAZGID010000161.1:0-5847 GCA_964526065.1 uncultured bacterium | reverse complement strand
AGATTGGGGAAAGCGACTTACGTAGAGGTTGCTGCGCAGTCCCTCCACCAAATAGCCGTCACGCTTTTGGGCTTGGAATCTCTCGCAGACCAGGAGTTGGAGCAGGCGGATTTCTTCTGACATAAGTGGCTGAGTTCATTATAATAGCGATTATCTCGATTTACGATTGCATTTTGAAGTCGCCTTTCTATAATGGTGGCTGTTTTCGTCCGGATTTTCCGGATATAGCCTGGAGTCGGCATTGACCATCGCTGTGAATAATCCCAAATCTCTCCCATTGCATGACCGCCATGCCTCGGCCGGTGCCCGGTTCGGCGCTTTTGGCGAATGGAATGTTCCGCTCTACTACACCAGCATTATCGACGAACATATGGCGGTGAGGCAAAAAGCGGGCCTTTTTGATATCTCCCATATGGGCGAAATTTTTGTGGCAGGGAATGGAGCGGAAGCTTTTTTGAACTCAATTTTTTGCCGGGATTTCAAAAAGATGGCCTTGGGGCAGGCGCTTTACATGCCTTTGCTGAGTGACGATGGAGGGATTCTGGATGATATTATCGCCTACCGTTATCAGCCCAATCAGTTTCTTTTAATCGTGAATGCCGCCAACCGCCAGAAGGATTATGGCGTCCTCGAAGCCTACAGGAAGCGATTTTGCGGTGATAATCAACCCACAGTCCAATTAACGGATTTAAGCGATGATTTTGGCTTGCTGGCTTTGCAGGGGCCGCTTAGCGGCCGGATTCTGGAAGAGGCCATCAAGGTTAATGTTTCGGATCTCGGCTATTATCGCTTTCAGGAGTGGAAAAGTGGTGTCATTGCCCGGACCGGATATACGGGAGAGGACGGCTTTGAAATTATGGCCCCTCTTCAGGATTTGGGGGCGATATGGGATGCGTTGATCGAGACGGGGCGTTCCTTTGGTCTTTTGCCATGCGGATTCGGGGCGCGTGATACACTGCGTCTTGAAGCGGGAATGCCGCTTTACGGCCAGGACATGACAGAAGAGACCCATCCGCTTGCCGCGGGTATCGGCTGGACGCTGGATTGGAAAAAACCGACTTTTCTTGCGCAGGATATTCTTTGCCGGCAAAAGGAAGAAAATAGTTATGACCGGCTTGCCGGACTGGAAGTTCTTGGGCGGGGCATTCCCCGTCATGACTGTGAATTGTTCAAGGATGGCCGCCAGGTAGGGCGCGTAACCAGCGGCGGCTATATGCCTTATTTAAAAAAGAACGTGGCAATGGGATATCTTCCACCGGAACTCGCGCAGCCGGGGAATGAGATCGAAGTCCGGATCCGTGAAAATCTGGTTCCGGCCCGTGTCGTTCCCTTGCCTTTTTACCGGCGGAAAAAACAGTCCGCCGCATCCTGATTGGAGGCTTTATGAAATTTCCTTCGGAACTTCGCTATACCAAATCACATGAGTGGGCACGCCGCGAAGACGGCAAAATCCGGGTGGGCATCACGGAGTACGCCCAAAAGGAAATTTCGGACGTGGTTTTCGTTGAGTTGCCGGCGAAGGGAAAAGCGGCTCAGCAGGGGAAGGCGTTGGCCGTGGTCGAATCCGTAAAGGCCGCTTTTGATATTTATGCGCCGGTTTCCGGAGCGGTTCAGGAAGTCAATCAGGTTCTTGAGAATGATCCAGGGATGATCAATCGTGAGCCCTATGGCTCCGGCTGGATTTTTCAGATTGATCTGGCGAACGAATCGGAGTGGGATTCGCTTTTATCCGCGGAAGATTATGAAAAATTACTGCAGCAGGATGTAAAATAAGCAATGCATTATCAGCCTTTAACTGAAACCAACCGCCGCGAGATTTTCGAAAAGCTCGGTATCTCCGATTTTAAAGAATTGATTCAGGGGATTCCCAAAGGGCTCCTGAATCCCTCTTTTAATCTTCCTGATGCTCTTCCGGAATCTATTCTGCAGCGCGTTTTGACGGGATTCGCTGCCCGGAATTCCCATGCCGGAAATTCGCTTTCCTTTCTGGGGGGAGGCAGTTATGAGCATTTTATTCCCTCAGCGGTTGCTTCTGTCATCAGCCGGCATGAGTTTTACACCGCCTATACCCCTTATCAGCCCGAAGCCTCCCAGGGAACTTTGCAGAGCATTTTTGAGTTTCAGAGCTTAATGGCCGAGCTGACCGGATTGGATGTTTCGAATGCTTCTCACTACGATGGTTCGACAGCGATGGCGGAAGCGGCGGTCCTGGCGCTGCGGCAAACCGGCCGTACCGAAATCCTTGTGGCGCGTTCCGTGCATCCGGAATACCGGCAGGTTCTCCAGACATATCTCGCCGATACCAATTTCAAAATTCGGGAAATTCCTTTTAAAACCGAAGGTGAACTGGATCGGGAATGGCTGGAGCGCTCGTTGAATGACCAAGTGGCGGGGGTCATACTTCAGACGCCGAATTTTTTTGGCATTATCGAGGATCTGGAAGGCTTGGCAGATAAAATTCACGCGGCGGGCGCCTTGCTGGTACTGGCTGTGAACCCGTTGTCGCTGGGTGTCATTCGGACCCCTGGAGAATGGGGGGCCGATATTGCCGTAGGCGAGGGGCAGCCCTTGGGGATACCGGTTCAGTTAGGCGGCCCTTATTTGGGCTTCTTTGTCACCACGCGCGCTTTAATGCGGCGGATTCCAGGCAGGCTGGCCGGACTGACTGAAGACCGCAAGGGAAAAAGGGCCTATTGTTTGACATTGCAGGCACGGGAACAGCATATTCGCCGGGAACGCGCGGCATCGAATATTTGTACGAATCAGGCTTTGTGTGCACTAGCTGCCTGTGTTTATATGACGTTGCTGGGGAAGGCGGGAATTCGTGAGGTCGGTGAGATTAATATGGACCGTGGTGGTTATTTACATCATCGTTTACAGGCGGTTTCCGGCTTTCAGGCCGATCATCAGCCATTTTTTAATGAGTTTGTGGTCAAATCCAATAAGCCGGTTTCTGAAGTTTTAGCAAAATTACAAACGGCCGGGATTCAGGGCGGAGTCGAGCTTGGCAGATGGTATCCCGAATTCAAGAACGCTTTTTTGGTCTGCGCGACAGAAACTAAATCCCGCGAAGATCTGGATCGTTTTGTGGAGGAGTTAAGCCGGTGTTAATTTCTAAAGACGACCGTTTATCCTTTGAAAAGAGCAGCCCGGGGCGTTGCGGGATATCGCTGGATACCCGGCGGCTGCTTTCAGGAAATGCTTCGGAAAAGCTTCCGGCCCATATGCGGCGGCAAAGCCCGGCGGAGTTTCCCGAGTTGACTGAGCCTGAGGTTGTGCGGCATTTTGTCAATCTTTCCAAGAAGAACTTTTCGATTGATACCCATTTTTATCCGCTGGGTTCCTGTTCCATGAAATATAACCCGAAGGTAAACGAATGGGCGGCTGCGTTGGACGGTTTTGCCAGGGTCCATCCGTACCAGCCGGAAAATTCAATTCAGGGATATTTACAGGTGCTTTTCGAGCTTGAAAATGCCCTGAGAGAAATCACAGGAATGGATCGCTTCAGTCTTCAGCCGGCGGCCGGAGCTCATGGCGAACTTACAGGCATGATGATTGTTCGAGCCTACCACGAGGGACGTAAGGATAAAAAGAGAACGCGGGTACTGGTGCCGGATTCAAGCCATGGGACAAACCCGGCGACAGCGGCTTTCTTGGGTTACGAAGTGGTTCAGATTCGCTCGAATGCCCGCGGCCGTGTTGATCTCGAAGATCTGAAAAAGCATCTTGATGATCGTGTGGCTTGTCTGATGCTGACGAACCCGAACACGCTGGGACTTTTTGAGGAAGACATCCTCGAGATCAAGAGCCTGGTTCATGACGCGGGCGGATTGTTGTATTACGACGGTGCCAATTTAAATGCGCTTCTCGGTTTAGCCCGTCCCGGGGATATGGGGTTTGATATTGTGCATCTGAATCTGCATAAAACATTTTCGACGCCCCATGGCGGGGGCGGGCCGGGAGCCGGCCCGGTCGGAGTTAAAGCATTTCTGGCCGCCTACCTGCCAGGACCGGTTGTTGAAAAACATAACGACGCTTATGCCTTTACGACGCCGTCCCAGTCGGTGGGACGCGTGAAGGCATTTTACGGTAATACGGGAATTTTACTGCGCGCCTACGTTTATATCCGTACTTTGGGGCGGCAGGGATTGATGAATATCAGTGAGCATGCGATTCTTAATGCAAACTATCTCAAAGAGCGCCTGAAAGAGTTTTTTCACGTGGCGGTGGATGAACCGTGCATGCATGAATTTGTTTTGACTTTAACGGAAGGAAAAAATAAAGGAATTCATGTCGGTGATGTTGGAAAACGGTTGCTGGATTACGGGATTCATGCCCCGACAGTGAGCTTCCCGCTTGTCGTCCCGGACGCCTTGATGGTGGAGCCGACGGAATCGGAATCCCGGGAGACCATGGATACCTTCGTTGAAGCCATGCGGCAAATCCGGGACGAAATTGACAAGGATCCGGAGCGCGTTCGCCAGGCACCTCACAGTCTTCCGATTTGCAAGCCCGACGAAGTGCGTGCCGCTCGAAATCCCGTTTTGACTTTCCGGGATTATCTCCGTGAAAATACTCCTCCGGCGGTCGCTCTTTCCAAGTAATCGTCTGCTACAATAACCCCGTTGGTTTTATGAAATTCTGGAACTTATATCCCGTTATCAGCGCTGCCATGCCTTTTCAGATGGCGCTGGATGAAATACTGTTCAGGGAATCGGACGAAGTCAATTTCCGTATCTATTCCAGCGCGGGGAAGTGGATTTCCATTGGATATTCTCACCAAGTGGATCCGGCATGGCCCAAGGAGTATCAACTCTGCCGCCGTATCACTGGCGGCGGGATTGTCTATCACGGGGAGGATTTGATTTTTTCTATCACGGCTGGGAAAAAAGATGATGAGACGCTTTATTCGGTCAGGCTCAGTTATTTGAAAATTCATGAAGCGGTCCAGAAGGCGTTCGAGCGCTTGGGGGTGACGGCCCGCTTCTATCGATGTGATGAAGAATTGGCACGCGGTAAGGATTGTTTCCGTTTTCCCATCGCGACGGATCTGGCCGTTGCCGGCCGTAAGGTGGCGGGCGGTGCGCAAAAGCGTTCTGCGGGCCGGCTTTTGCATCAAGAGTCAGTGCAACTGCTTCCCCGCATGACATTCGAACAACTGGAAGAAGCTCTGAAAGCGGCGTTTGAAGATGTTTGGTCCATTCGCTTCAAGCGGGCGGATCTTGATCCCCAGCTCCTGGCGAAAGCAGAAGATTGGGCGCAGGAGCGTTATAAAATGCAATACGATGTACAGCACGAGAGAAAGGTCGTTTCTTGATGAAAGAGCTCGAAGGCTATTTGAAGAAGATTGAAGGGCTGATCCGTAAAAACAAACAATACAAGTTTGAGGCTTACAGCTTTGTCGTGGCGGGTCTGCACCACACGGTTGCCAAATTGCCGAAAGTGCGTCATGTATCAGGCGCTGAGCTGCTCAAGGGCATTCGGGATTATGCCTTGGAGCAGTATGGGCCGATGGCAAGAACGGTGCTGAACTATTGGGGAGTAAATACGACAGAGGATTTTGGCCATATCGTCTTTGCGCTGGTGGAAGCGGGTATCCTGCGTAAGCAGCCGGAAGACCGTATCGAGGATTTTGTCGATATTTACGATTTTAAAGAGGCCTTCGACCGGGCTTATCAGATCGCGGATGAGGATAATGGCTGAAGGGGAATTGCAGGATCAAATTCTTGAAGGATTGAATGATGCACAGAAAGAAGCTGTCACCTGGGACTTTCGACCGCTTCTCATTTTAGCGGGTGCCGGCAGCGGAAAAACCCGCATTTTGACCCGCCGTATTGCCTACTTGAT
>CAZGID010000160.1:0-5864 GCA_964526065.1 uncultured bacterium | reverse complement strand
CGGCATTGGCTTCCATCCAGCGGCGGCACCAGCGCACTTTTCGCCAGCGCCGCATCTTACTCCACGTTCGAATCAAGGAATAAAGCAGGAAGGGAAATAATAAAAGCATCACCCCGGCAATGCGCAGCAGAAGCCACGGGGAACATTGCCGGAGTTTTTTCCAGAGCTGTGACCTGAGCCCTTTTTTCTTTTTCATCCGCCTGCCGTTTTAGGCCTGGACGGCAAAGACATGCGATTCCTGCAACTGGCTTTCAACAAATTCCCAGTTGACGACTTTCCAGAAAGCTTCCAGGTACTTGGCTTTTGCATTCCGGAAATCGATGTAATAAGCATGTTCCCACATGTCGCACGTCAGAAGCGGAATCTCGCCTTCGAAGATGAGCGGATTTTCAGCATCCTTGGTCTGGCGGATTTTCAATTCGCCTTGCGCGTCTTTCACCAGCCAGGTCCAGCCGGAACCGAAAAGCGTCGCTGACTGGTCGTTGAATTTCTCCTGAAAATCTTCAAAGGAACCAAAAGCCTTTTCCACCGCTGACTTCATCGCGCCTTCCGGCGCACCGCCGCCGTCCGGGCTCATGCAATTCCAGTAGAAGGTATGATTCCACACCTGAGCGGCATTATTAAACACTTTTCCTTCCCGGGATTTGCGAATGATATCTTCGAGAGACAGCCCCCGGTACTTCGATTCGGTTTCAAGCGCCTTGTTCAATTTATCCACATACAGCTGATGGTGCTTGCCGTAATGATATTCCAGCGTTTCTTTCGAAATATGAGGACTCAAGGCATCCAGAGAATAGGGCAAAGCCGGCAGTTTGAAAGCCATCACGCACTTCCTTTCAAGGTTCTACAGTTCCCTGCCTCGCCCCGCTTCTCAGGGGCGGCGAAAGCCGCCCATCAGAAGCGACACGATAAACAGAATCAAAAACAGAAAGAACAAAATTTTTGCGATCGACGCCGCCCCGGCCGCAATCCCGGAAAAACCGAAAACCGCAGCGATAATCGCAATCACAAAGAAAGAAATGGACCAGCTTAACATGGCATTTCTCCTTCCGTTATACTTCGTTATTGGTGCGTTGCCACAGGCTCGCGGCTCGCACGCGCGGTATGCCGCAGCATTTCATAAGCCTGCGAATACTGCATCCATTTGCGTTCCGACAAGCCCTGTCTGGCTAATACCAGGACAAGCACCAGATCTGCGAGAAAAAGCACGGTTAAAGCCGTCCGCCAGTAGGCCTCCGGTGTCCAGGCCAGAACGACGACATGCAGCATCGCCAGGACTCCCAGACATAAACCCGCCATCACGAAAAGATAAAGCACCAGTAGCACGCTCATGCGCACCGCCTGAATGCCTTTCATGTACGCCCGTGTTGCCTCAATGCGGGCCAGCTGCGTCGAGGCCCGGCGCCACTCGCCCCACACGGAACCGAGCGCCCATAAAATCCCTCTCATGTAGCGGCCGTTACTTTTCCCCATGTTGGTTCTTTCCCCTCAAACCCAGTCCGAGCAGGAAAGCACCGGCGGCCACGGTCCCCAGATAAATCCACGGGTGCTCCTCGGCACTCCCGTTGATCTCCGACGCGGCTTCCCGGGTTTTTTCTTCAAATTTCTGCTCGCCTGCACGAAAGGCATCACGCGCCTGCTGCCGGACATTACTGATCCGGCTGCGCGCCGTATGCGATGATTCTTCAACAAAATGGCGCAGGTCATCATATTGATGCTCCAGCGCATCATAGAGTTCTTCTCTTTTTTCTCTAGCTGCTTCATTCAAAAGTTCCAAAGCCTGATGAATCTTTCCCGGTTCCGAGAATCGCTTACCTGCCATAAATCACCTCCCAATGATTAATGAATTTATGCTAGCCCTGCCGATAAACAGGGGCCATCAGGGTGGCGAGGGAAGCCGTATCGGCGAACCCGCCGTTCGGCTGTCAGGCAGGAACCCGCGTCAGTAAGAATCCACCTGCCAGAGCTGATCCTGCGGCCAGCGTTCGGGGTAGGAAATTCCCGCCGTCGACCGATCCATGTGCCGCCACATCCCCGCCCCGCGGTTACGGGCACCGGCTTCCAATGCATTGAATGAATCCCGGTAAAGAAAACGCGTTTTTTCCAGAACCGGCATATGACAAAGCCCGCGACGCAGCAGTTCGGCATTCAAAAATTTTCCGTCCGCATACACATAGGCCTGAATGCGGCCCATATTATCCTGATTCAAATTCGGATCCAGTTCGGGATCCATCGCCAGCTGGATTTGACGCCCTTTGACGGCGCCTTCAACAAAATCCTTGGCTTTCGTCGCATGGTCATAATAATGCGGCTGACTGATTCCCAGATAGCCGGCACGCCGTTCGTTCTGATCCGGTGTATGAAAGTCCACACAATCCACACCGATCATCCGCACAATGCGGCCGTCCTCCAGATCCAGCGTATCGCCGTCCAGCACCTGTTTGACTTTAAACGGCCCGGTGGGCTCCAGCGGAAACTGTTCCACTGCATCCAGTGAATCCGATAGCACAAAGACGGCTGCCACCAAAAGCATTCCCGTTTTTTTCATCACCGCCTCCTTATTCAGCAAATGAAAATCTTCCCTCCGCGGCAATCGCTGCCAGAGGCTTGCGATCCGACGGCTTTTCCCGTTCGCGTAAATCTTCCGGAAGCGTATCGGCCGGGGCCGGTTTCCCGACCGCTGCCATGGCCTCCACCTGGTAATCGGCAGGAATACCTAATTCCCGCGCGGCACGGTCATAATCAAAACCTTCCATACCATGCGCCGCCAAGCCCATAATTGAGGCCTGCAGGGCGAGATTCTCCCACGCCGCACCGGCATCAAAAGAATGCGTGCGCGAAGGTTTTCCGTTGCGCTCAAAAGTAGTTCTCGAGATGATGACGATTAAAAGACCGGCTTGTTTCGCCCACTTCTGATTGAATTCCACCAGCAGCGCAAAAAATTTATCCCAGGCCGGCGTGTTGCGCCGCGCATATAAAAACCGCCACGGCTGCCCGTTGTAGGAAGACGGCGCCCATTTAGCGGCTTCAAAGAGCTGCGCGCATTGCGCTTCGCTGACGGGCTCACCCGTAAAGGCGCGCGGCGACCAGCGGCTCAAAAAGACCGGATCCACAGGATGTTCGGCGTCGCGATTCAACATATAAGAAGTCTGCCACAGGTTCCGGGTTTCGCCCCTCGGTCAATCCCCCGTAGTTGGGTCCGCTTTTTCCCCACAGAAGGCCTCCACTCGTTTTATCCGACACCTTTTCGGGGAGGGGCCGGATGCCCGGCTTTGAGGCCCGCTTATAAGATAAAAGCAAAACGGGGAAAACCCGGAGGAGGATTTTATGGCAGGCGAAAAAGAAGAGTTTAAAGGAAAAGCTAAAAAAGCCGCCGGCGAAGTGACCGGCAATGACAAGTTGAAGTGGGAAGGCGAAAAAGACAAATTCACGGGAAAAGCCAAGAAGGCCGGTGAAAAGGCTGCCGATAAAGCCGAGGAACTGGCTGAAAAAACACGCGAAAAAGCAGACGAGGCCAAGAAGAAAGCGGCCTAACATGAATGCAATGGCTGTTCGTATGGCACGCAAGAAAAAAAATCACTCTCTGCTGGACAGCATGACCACGGCGGCCAGCGGTCTGCGGGAAGCTCTGCAAAAAGAAAAGAGTATCCGGCGGATTCTCTGGTTTGCCGTGATCGTGATCGGCACGGCTTTTTATCTGCAGCTTCCGCTTCTGGAGATGCTGCTGGTTCTCATTGTGTGGTCCGCTGTCCTGACGGGAGAGTTTTTAAATACTTCATTGGAAAAGGCGCTCGACTATTCCAGTGACCATGAATACCATCCCCTGATCCGCAAAGGCAAAGATTATGCCGGCGCCAGCGTTTTTCTGATGGCCTCCGTGGCCTGGATCGTGACGGGAGCGCTTTTCATCCGACAATTATCCTGATTTGTCATGATGAACTTTGCCCGGGTAAATGAATTTCTTTACCGCGGCGGGCGGCTGATGCCGGGCGACATGGAAATGTTGAAGGAAAAGGGAATCCGCGCTATTGTGGATTTCCAGAGGCATCCGCTGGCCACAGAACGCGGTGAAGCAGAACGGATGGGGATCGAATACATCCGGCTTCCCTGGACCGCCCATATTCCGCGCGCATTTTTCTTTCCCTACATCTACGGGATCAGCGGAAAATTTCTCAAAATCGCCGGCGACCGGAACCGGCTGCCGCTTTACATCCACTGTCGCCACGGGCGGGAGCGCACCGGCACGATGGCCGCCGTTTACCGGATGTCAGTCGAAGACTGGCCCTACCAAAAAGCGCTGCTTGAAATGCTTCGCTTCGGCGTGAATCCTTTCCTGCATTTCAATCTTATCCGGTTCCTGAAACGCTTTCACCGGACCCTGCACACGTCGAACTAAGACTTCCCCTACCCGGCTTCAGGGATTTCGCTGATACGAGTTTCCCTGCCGGAGTTCTAGAATTTCCTCATGAGCGATCAGGTCAACATGCAAACTTGGAGGAAACCGACATGAAAAAAATCAACCGAATCTGGACTTTCATGACTGCCGGACTTCTGGTTCTGGGATCTTACGCGATTGCCCAGAGCGCCCAGACCGTCAGCGGCACCATTACCGAAATCAACAAAAACGAAAACACGCTGACGATCGAACCGGTGCAGAAGCAGGCGAATCTGCCGGATCAATTGCAGCTTTATATCCGTCCGGGCGCGGATTTCAAGGGGATTGATTCCCTGCGCAATCTGAGCGTCGGCGATGAAATCTCGGTGGAAGTGGAGCAATCCAATGCCTGGTTTGCCCAATCCATTCAGGCTCAAAAAGTTTCGGGACGCCAGGCGCAGGCAGCCGGTGAAGCTCCGAACTTTTTCGAGCGCGCCTTTCTGGAAGTGCAGCAAGCGTGGTACCGGCTGCGTTATGATATCCGCACCGACCCCGGCCTTTATGAAGAACATGCCCAGGCCCGGATCGACCGCGCCGACAAGCGGCTTCAAGAGTTAAAGCAAGAAGCTGATCAAACCGAACCGCATCAGCAGTCCATTCTGGAAGTGGAACGGAATCTGCAGCAGGCTAAAGATCGTCTGCAGCGGTTGAAGGAGACCGAACCCTATACAGTCGTCCGTCAGGCAGGTGAAAGAGCTGACACAACGGCTGGCGTCCAATCGGCCCGCTTGGAAAACCTGGAAGGCGATGAAGCCCGGCCGGGGCAGGAAGTCCGCGGCGGAGAATCTCCGCGTGATGTAAACGCCGACGTACGCGGCGCGCAACAGCAGGGCGAGCAGCGCCAGTTGAGCTCCGAATGGAAAAACGTCAAGTCGGATCTCGATGATACGCTGGGCAACCTGCGTCATTCGGTGCACAATGCCGCCGAAACGATTCTTCCGGAAAAGCAGGTCTACGAATGGGAAACCCGGAATGAAATCGAAGAAATGAAATACGACATTAAAGAACTCCGCAAAGCCAAGGATCAGATGCCGGCTGACAAAGCCCCGAAGTCCCGTCAGGCCGTTGATGAATCGATCCAGAAGCTGGAAAATCAGGTGAACCAGGCGGAGCAGAAACTCGGAGAGATCCAGAAAGCCGGAAAGAATGAGTGGCAGGATCATCGCGGGGAAATGGATTCGATCGTGCACGGCTATCGCAGCCAGTACATCGATGCTTTCGGTAAAGTCGGTTCCTGATCCGGCTTTAAAAGTGCATCCGGCAGGGGGCTTTCGGCCCCCTGCTCTCCATCCTCTTTATCCACGTATTTTTTTCTGCTAGACTTGGCGCGACATGCGCTTCTACGTTCTCAGCTTTGCCCTGATTGCGGCCATCGGCGCGGGCATTTTTGCCGGCATCGGCACCTATACTTTTCATTACGCTAAAGGCA